>DASUSZ010000357.1:0-9443 GCA_036374815.1 Vicinamibacterales bacterium
ATCAATCGCGTGAAGGCCTTCGAGCAGATCGGTAACCAGATCGCCGGCGTGCTCGAGGCCCGGGGACAAGCGAATCAACGTGTCCGAGAGTCCGATCCCGGCGCGGCGCTCCGCGGGGATCGAGGCGTGCGTCATGCGCGCCGGGTGGCAGATCAGCGACTTGACGCCGCCGAGGCTCTCGCCGAGCGTGAACAACCGGCGATTCGAGACGAACGCGGTGACGTCATCGATGCTCCCGTCGATCTCGATCGACACCATCCCGCCGAAGCCCGCCATCTGTGTTCTCGCAATGTCGTGACCGGGATGGCCCGGGAGTCCCGGGTAATGAACCCGCGTGACGCGCGGGTGCGCGACCAGCGCTTCGGCAATGCGCGCGGCATTGTCGGCGTGGCGCTGCACGCGCAGCTCGAGCGTCTTCAGGCCGCGCAGGGTCAGCCAGCAATCCATTGGGGCCGGCACCGCGCCGATCGCGTTCTGCAGGAACTTGATCGGCTCGAAGATCGCGGCGTCGCGCGCGAGCGCCGCGCCCTGGATCAAGTCCGAATGGCCGGCGAGGTATTTCGTGACGCTGTGCACGACGATGTCGGCGCCGAGCGCGAACGGCTGCTGGAACACCGGCGTCGCGAAGGTGTTGTCGACCACGACCAGGGCGCCCTGCTCGTGAGCAATGCCGGCGATCGCGCGAATGTCCGAGACGATCAGTCGTGGATTGGTTGGCGTTTCGAGCCAGACCAGGCGCGTCTTCCTGCTGATCGCCGATCGCACCGCATCCAGGTCGGTCGTATCGATTGGTGTAATCGTCAGATCGAGACCGGCGAACACGCGATTGAGCAGACGGAAAGTGCCGCCATACACGTCCTTCGGCACCACGATCTCGTCGTGCGGGCGGAGATACGCGTGCAGCACCGCGTGCTCGGCGGCCAGCCCCGAGGCAAACGCCGCACAATGCGTCACGCCTTCGAGCTCGGCGAGCACTTCCTCGAGGCGCTGGCGCGTCGGGTTGTTCGTGCGCGAGTAGTCGAACCCGAGATTGACGCCGGGGCTCTCCTGCTCGAACGTTGACGTCTGGTAAATCGGCGCGATCAGCGCGCCCGTCGCCGGATCGCTCGGTTGCGCCGCGTGAATCGCTCGTGTCGCGAAGTGCATGATCAAATCCTTCTGAAGGCAGCGGCTTCAATCCGATGCGTGTTCGAGAGTTTCTGGATCGCCGCCTCGACGTCGCGGCGGCTCTGCGGGCCGATCAGGATCCAGCGGGAATGCGCGCCCGCGTGATCGACGACGCGCTCAACCGGGAAGCCGGCTGCGCCGGCCAGCGGCGCAATCGCCGAAGCCGCGGGCAGCACCCCGGGGAACGTCACGCGCAGGAACCACGGTGTCGCCGGCGAAGACGGGAACACCGGGCGGTTCGATCCTTGTGGGCGCTCGAACACCCGGCACCCATAGGACGCCGCCTGGATCGCATCATCCAGCAATGTTGCCGCGGTGACGTCGGGACCGGCGCCGGGTCCGCTGAAGAAGAGGTTGCCGACGTGCCGGCCGTCGAGCCTGATGCCGTTCAAGGCGCCGCCGAGCGACGCCAGTGGTTCGGTCGACGGCAGAAACGCCGGGCCGACGAACGCGCGAACGCCCGCGGCATCGCGTTCAGCGGACACGACGGGCTTGATCGTGCCGCCTATCGATCGCGCGGCCGCGAGATCATCCGCCGTCACGCTGCGAATGCCGCAGATATCGAGGCCCTCGCGCGACAAGCGGCCCCAGCCAAACAGCGACGTCAGCAACACCAGCTTGTCCGCCGCGTCGAGCCCGTCGAGATCGCGCGACGGATCGGGCTCCGCGTAGCCAAGCTGCTGCGCGCGACCGAGTGCCTGATCGAACGAAACTCCCGGCTCCCCCAGCGATGTCAGCAGGTAGTTCGACGTGCCGTTGACGATCGCGAGGACGCGATCGACCGATGCAACCAGCGGGCGATCCGCCAGCGTCCCCAGAAACGGCACCGCGGCGAGGGCGGTCGCCTCGTAGCGGAACGCCGCGCCGCGTGACGCCGCGATCGATTCGAGGTGCGCGCCGTGCGCCGCGACCAGCGCCTTGTTCGCGGTCACGACGGACGTGCCGCGGCCGAGCAGACGCGCGACCAGGGTTCGCGCCGGTTCAACGCTGTCGAGTGCTTCGATAACGACGTCGTAGTTGCCGCGCAGGAATGCGGCGGAATTATCGGTGACGCGGCCCGGCCTCGGGCACGCGCGCGCCTTGCTGGTGTCGCGCACCAGCGCCTGCTCGATGTCGAACCGCAGCCCGGCGTGCGCAGTGGCGGCACGGTCCGCCGCCAGACGCGCTACCGCCTGGCCGACCTGGCCGAGGCCAAGGACGCCGATGCGAATGGTGCGCACCGCTGCGCGCTGCGGTTTCGGCGCGCGCACCCGCAAGGGCCACGTCGTGGATGTGTGGGGTGAAACGGCGGTCGGCAACGCAATCTCATCTCTCCCCTGAACCAGGGGCGGGAATTAGCACCGGTCTTGCCTCGCCGATATCGGCGGGCCGCCGGTTGCTGTGGCATCTTCGGGCCCGGTCCCTCCGCCACTCTGGATAAAACGCCCCGGCCAGTGCGGCCGGAACCGGAATCAATGTATGGTGATTTGCTGATTCATGTCAAGCCGCAGCCATAATTTCCCACCCATGCTCCGGCGAATTGCCGCGTTCCTGCTGCTGTTGTCCGCCACGCTCAGCGCCGACACCTATCCGCGGCAGCCGGGCATCGACGTCGTTCATTACGTCTTCCGCATCGGCCTGAGCGATCAGTCCTCCGAGATCAGCGGCGAAACCACCATCACCGCCAGGTTCCTGCGCGACGCGGTCGCGGAGCTCAATCTCGATTTGACGTCGGTGAACGTGGCGAACGGCATGACCGTGCAGTCGGTGCGGCGCGGCGGACCGATCGAGGTGCCCGGACCGCCGTCGGACAACATCGTGTTCACGCACAACAGCAATCGGCTGCACGTGGTGTTGCCGCCGGGCTCGAGAGCGGGCCAGGAATTCGTGTTCACGATCCGTTATCGCGGCACGGCGGCCGAGGGGCTCCGCATCGGTCCCAACATGCATGGCGATCGGTCGTTCTTTGGAGAGAACTGGCCCAACCAGGTCCGCAACTGGCTGCCGATGATCGATCACCCGTACGACAAAGCCACCGGCGAGTTCATCGTCACGGCGCCGAATCAATACCAGGTCGTCGCGAACGGACTGCTGATCGAGGAAATCGATCTGCCCAATAACGTCCGGCGCACGCACTGGAAGCAGTCGGTGCCGATCGCATCGTGGCTGTACACCATCGCGGTGGCGCGATTCTCGTCTCACTCCGCGGGCGCGATCGACCGCATCCCAATCCAGACGTGGGTGTTCCCGCAGGATCGCGAGGCCGGCCAGACGCTGTTCGAGAACACCTCGCGCCGGGCGATGCAGTTTTTCATCGGCAACATCGGCCCCTATCCGTACGAAAAGCTCGCCAACGTCCAGGCGACCGGTTTCACCGGCGGCACCGAGTATGCGAGCGCGATCTTCTACGGCGAGAAAGGCGTCAGCGCGGGGCGCGGCCCGGTCGTGCACGAGATCGCGCATCAATGGTTTGGCAATTCGGTGACCGAGCGCGACTGGGACGATGTGTGGCTGAGCGAGGGATTCGCGACCTACTTCGCGCTGCTCTTCACCGAGCACGACGAAGGGCGCGACGCGTTCGTCGACGGCCTGAAGCGGAGCCGCGCGCAGGTGCTGCAGCTGGAACAGAAGCTGTCCGATACGCCGGTGATTCATCGCAACCTCGCCGACATGAGCAAGGTGCTGAATGGCCTGGTCTACCAAAAGGGCGCATGGGTGCTGCACATGCTGCGGCAGGAGGTCGGCACGGCGAACTTCTGGGCGGCGGCTCGCGAGTATTACCGCCGCTATCGCGACAGCAACGCGTCGACCGCTGATCTGCGCGCGGTGTTCGAGCAGGTGTCGGGCAGGAACCTCGAGTGGTTTTTCACGCAGTGGCTGAATCGCGCCGGCGTGCCGCGCATCGAGGGCTCGTGGCGCTACGACGCCGCCCGTCGCGTCGTCGAAGTCACGGTGACGCAGTCACAGGCCGCGCCGGCGTTCCGCGCCAAGCTTGATGTCGGCATCGTCGGCCAGCCGGGCGATCTCCCGAGAGTGCAGACGATCGAGATGGTCGCGAAGCACGGCACGTTCACATTTCCGCTCGATGCCGCGCCGAGCTCGGTAGTGCTCGATCCGAATACGACACTGTTGATGCAGGCCGGGGCGTTCGTTCGCAAGTAGAAGCGGGTGTTTGGACCCGCTGCGGCTACAATAGACGAGTCGGGGCGTGGCTCAGCCTGGTAGAGCGTCCGCTTTGGGAGCGGAATGTCGCTGGTTCGAATCCAGTCGCCCCGACCATTTTCCAAGTTCAAGTTAACGGCCGCCCAGTCGCCTCGCATGCGGCGCGCGCATCTATTGAATCCACCGCAACCGATGCGTAGCATGCTGCGCATGACCCGCCAGGATCTCTGTCAGCCTCGACAGCGGTAGCACTTCCCTTCCTTTCCAATTCAAGTGCGTCTTCACGGCGAATTTTCGCCGCGGAGATATCCGTGTCTTCCGCGACTGATGGAGTTGCGCCATGCGCCTATTGCTGTTGGCTTTGTTGTTGTCCGCCCGGCCGGTCGATCCGATTGCCGCCGAAACGCTCGAGTTCGCGCTCGAGCGATCGCCGCTCGTGCGCTCGTTGATCGGCACGCTCGATCGCTCGAACGTGATCGTCCACATCCAGTCGTCGCGCCAGCTGCCGCCGGGCATCTCGGGGACGACGCGATTCGTCGTCACCCGCGGCGGCTATCGGTACTTGAGAATCGCAGTTGCAACCGACTTGCCGAAGGCCGCGCGTGCGGCAATTCTTGGCCACGAGCTGCAGCACGCCGTGGAGGTTGCGCGATCGGATGCCGCCGATGGGGACAGCTTGCGGCGGCTGTTCTCGAAGCAAGGCGAGCAGTCGGGCCGATACTTCGACACGCGCGCCGCGGTCCGCGTCGAACGGAACGTGCGGCGCGAGCTGCTGCTACAGGCCGAGCCAGTAATTAAATTTGACCATTAGCACCTGCGTGCCGGCGGCGCCGAACCCGCTGCGCAGGTCGCGGAACGCCGAGAACTCGCCCGGGCGTGTCGAGTCGCTGTTGGACACGTTGTAGACCAGATACAACGTGCTGCCGCGCCGGTATTCCCACCGGAACACGAGGTTGCTGCGCAGCGACTTGCTGTTGAAGTCGGGGTTGTCGCTGATCGTGACGGGGTCGAACTCGAACGACTTGGCGCGGGCGAGCTTGCGGATGTTGGTGTAATCGCCGACGGCGACGAACGGCTGCAGATAAATCTCGAGCGTCATGTCGCGCGTGAAAGCGTAGGTGCCTCGCGCGGTGACGCTGACGACGTTGCGATCGAGCTCGCCGTAGACGTAATCGGTGACGCCGTCGCCGGTGACGTCCTCGCTCTTGATCCACTGCGCGGCATCATGCCCGTCGGTGACGCCGGCGCTGATCTGCATCTGCACCTGCGGCTTCGGCTGGATGTTGACGTTGAGGTTGACATTGCGGTTGAAGCCGCCGACGCGATTGCCGCTGAAGTGCATGTCGCTGCCGAAGCGAATGCGCTTTCTCGAATCCGAGCCCACGAACGAATCGACGAACCACGAGCCGATCGTCTTGATCGGCGGCCCGCCGCGGGTATCGAGATCGTCGTAGGCGTCGCGCGACTTGCCGCCGCCCACGAAGAACTCCCAGTAATTCAGGAACTGCCCGTTGACGCCGTTGAAATAGCTCTCACCGAGCTTCAGGCTGCCGTCGCTCGACAGCTGCACGAACTGGTTGACGCCGTAGTTGATGTTGCGAAAGATTTTCCAGGGATCCGGATTGCCGATGTTGACGCCGCCATTCAGCTGGTACTTGTTGTTGCGGCCGCCGAAGAAACCCAGATCGCTGTTCTTGAAGGTGCGGCTGAAGAAATCGTAGTGGTAGAAAATGTTGACGTGCTTGCTGTTGTAGTTGAAGTTGGTGACGCCGCCGAAGCCATTCTGCATGACGCCGCTGATCGCACTGCGCGTGCCGCCCCACAATCCATTCCAGGTGTAGCGGTTGCGGCTCCAGCGTAACGAGTAATCAATCGAGCCGGTATAGGCGTCGAAATCCTGTTCGCGCATGACGCCGGTAAACAAGCCGCCGATGTTCGACGAGCCTCTGAACAAATCCTTCTGCACGCGCGCGACGTTGTACGAGGTATACGGTTCGATCAGGCGCTCGGCCTCATGACCGTCCGCGGTTCTAACGACCGCGAACTCTCGATCGGTCAGCGCCGTCAATCCGCCGTAGGTCCAGCCGCTCGCCTTGCCCGTCAACTTGGTCGCACCCAGAATCGTCGTCGCATCCGGCCGCTCGAGCACCGTCTCGCCGGAGGGCACCGCGAATCGATTCGGGCGCTGGCCGATGCGCCGCGAGTGAAACATCGGGATCTGCGGATAGTTGGGCACCAGGATTCGGCTGTCTTCGATGAAGAACGGGCGCTTCTCCGGAAAGAAGGTCTCGAACACGCTCAGGTTCAACACCGCCGGATCCTGTTCGACCTGCCCGAAGTCCGGATTGAACGCCGCCGACAGCGTGGTCGCGGTGCCGAGACCCATCCGCATGTCGAGGCCCGCGGTCGCGTCGCGATCGTTGCCGACCGACGTGACGTGTTCGTTGCGCGCCAGCGTGAAGGGCTGCACTTCGAAGCGCCGTGGCGTCGCCGGCGGCTTTTGAAACGTGATGTGGCCCATCCGCGACACGAAGCCCTGCGCGCCGCGCGGGGTCGGCACCCAGCGGATCATCTCGGCGTTGTAGGTAATGTCGCGGCGGACGTTGAAGCCCCAGACCACCGCTTCACCCGGCGTGATCGTGAAGCGCAGCTGCGAGAACGGAATGCGGAACTCCGCGGTCCAGCCCTCGTCGGTGATTTGCGTGCGCACTTCCCAGATCGCGTCGTAATCGGTGCTCGACCTTGTGTCGTCGAACCACGTCATGTCGCCCTGCACGCCGGACGGATTCGAATCGAAGGTGTAGGCCGTCAAGTGATCGTGACGCGGGTCGAACGTGATTTTGATCGAGTCGCTGCGCGGAAACGTATCGCGCCGGCCGAGGGCATTTCTGATTTTCGAAATGTCCCGCATGTAATTGATCACGCCAACATAGATAGACCGGTCGTCATACAGCACCTTCACGAGCGTGCGCTCGGTCGGCGGCTGCATGTTGTCGGGATCGTTCTGGACCATGTCCTCGATCGCCTGCGCCAGCTGCCACCCTTCGTCGTCCAGGCGGCCGTCGATGCGGGGCGCCGACTCGCCGACGTAATAGGCCTGCAGCTCCTTGCCGGCTTTTTCAGGGACGTCGGGCTCGCCGCGGACCGCGGCGCGCTCGCCCGGCGCCGGTTGGGCCACGGCTGGGACGGAGGCGATGACGAGCAACAGGGCGGCGGCTGCACATCGGTTTCCGGGCATCGGGGAATGATCCAACGCTTTAGACACCAGATTTGCCGCGTTGGTCGGTGAAGTAACCGGCGCGGTCTAATTGGGCACGAGCGGCCCGGCAAGGTGCGGAAGACGCGCCTGCCACCACAGGCTGGCGGCGCTGTTCGACCAGGTATCCGGGAAATGCGCCGAAGACAGGCGATCGAGCAGCTCGGCGGCGTCGCCGGGACGATCGGCGGGTTTCTTGCGAAGGCAGTCGACGACGAGGCGATCGAGCGCCTCGGGCAGCGGCCGCCCGAGCCGCGCCGACGGCGGCACCGGCTCGGCGTGAACGTGATCGATCAGCGTCTGCATCTGGTTGCCGTTTTCGAAGACGCGCGTGCCGGTGAGCAGAAAGAACGCCACGCAGCCGATCGCGTACACATCGGCGCGGCGATCGACATCGTCTTTGCCGAGAATGACCTCCGGCGCCATGTAGGCGGGCGTGCCGATCAGTTGCTGCGCGGTAATCAAAGTCTCGGTCACGGCGGTCGACGCATCGGGCTTTCGCGTCTGCACCAGGCCGAAGTCGAGCACCTTCACGAAATCGAATTCGAGGCCCATCCGGCACAGGAAGATGTTCGCCGGCTTGATGTCGCGATGCACCATGCCGCGCGCGTGCGCTTCGGCCAGCGAGTGACAGATCTGCTTCAAGAGGAATGTGACGCGCTCCGGCGGAAGCGGGCCGAATTCCTTGACCAGCGATTCGAGATCGCGGCCTTCGAGCAGCTCCATTACGTAATAGAAGCTGCCGTCTTCGGCCGCTCCGAAATCGAACAGGCGAATCGAATGCTGCGATCGCAACAGCGCGGTGGCCTGCGCCTCGCGCTCGAAGCGGCGCAGCTGTGACTGCGCGGCGGATTCGGTGTCGCCCATCGCCTCGGGGCGCACCAGCTTGATCGCCGCATCGCGCGCCAGGAAGCGATGACGCCCGCGCCAGACCGAGCCCATGCCGCCGGCGCCGAGCTGTTCGATCAATTCGTAGCTGCCAAGCGCGCGCGCCTGCTTCAACTGCCTGCCGAGGCGCTGGAACATCGCCGACGGCAGCGTCGCCACCACCGCCCAGATGAAGTTCGGCAGATACAGCACCAGCGTCGTGCCGAGCGCCGGCGTCGGCCGGCCGAGCAGCCCCGCAACGCCCATCGCGATCGGTCCCATCGAAGCCGCGACCAACGACGCGATCAGCGTGCGCCGCGGCGTCGACGGCATGATCATCGCCGACGTCAGGATCAGGATCGCAATCCATGACGGACGGCCGATGTTGTGCTCGACGGCGTGCAGCGTCGACAACTCGAGCGCCGTGATCAGCGCCGCGTTGAGCAGCATCACCCAGATGCCGGCGCGGCACTTGGTATGCGTGTGCAGGTGGAAGAAGCGCACGAACAGGAACACGGCGAGCGTGACGGCGGCGCCGATCGCATCGACCAGCAGACCCTCGCGAGTCGGCTGGAAGCCAATCGTCGCCGGCAGGATGATGCCGTCCATCGCGACGCCGAACGACCACATGAAAGCGGCCACGCCGCTGAAGAGGACGATGCGGCGCGCCTGTTCGGAGAGGATGTCTTCGGGCAGGGCGCTCGACTCACGGCTATCCGGTGCAGCCGTGGATAGCCGCGGCGCGACGACGTTTTCGTTCATTGCTGGTGGCGTCATCATACAGGGGGCGCGCGGACGCCGGCCCGGATCGCGTTCGCGGCGTGGATCGTGATCAGGGTCGGCTGGGCGCTGATGTTCGGGCGCTGACAGTCATTCCCATCTGAACACCTTGGACGACAGCACGAGAAACAGCACGCCCGCGAGGGTCAGGGCGGCGACGTCGCCCAGGTGGGCGAACCACGGCTCGCCCATCCAGATGCCGCGCAGCAGCGAGACGATGTAGGTCAGCGGC
>DASUSZ010000358.1:0-19423 GCA_036374815.1 Vicinamibacterales bacterium
GCAGACGCGTCATCGCGATCGCGCCCGTGACGCCAATCGCGATGCCGATCGCGACCGGCCGCATCGCTTCGCGCATCAGCATCAGGATCACGTCGCCTGCCTTGGCGCCCAGGGCGCGACGGACGCCAATTTCCTGCGTCCGCTGGCCAACCAGGTAGGCGACGACGCCGTAGACGCCGATCGCCGCGAGCAGCATCGCCAACCCCGCGAACAGTCCGACGAGCGTGGCTCGCATCCGCGGTTGCGCCACGGTCTTGCTGAGCGACGCCGTCATCGTCGACACCTGCGACAACGGCACCTGGCTGTCCATCTCGCTGAGCTGCGCGCGCACCTGGCCCGTCAGCGACCCCGGCGGCACGTCGGCGCGCACCACCAGGTTCATGGTGTGGAACGACGGCTGCTGCGTGTTCGGCGTGTAGAACATCGGCACGCTGTCCTCGTCCAGTGACAGGTGCTTCACGTCGCCAACGACGCCGACGATCACGGTGGAGCCCGGGCCGCCGACGACCTGTTGCTGATCCTGTGGGACACCGCTATTGAAAGTGATTCGTTTTCCCACCACAGCGGCGTAGTCAAACTCGGGCTTGCCCGCCGTCGCCTTGGCGAAGGCGGGCCAATACGCTCGCGCCATCGACTGGCTGACCAGCGCTACCCGCTGCCGCCCTTCGATGTCATGCGCATCGAAGCTGCGGCCGGCGATCAGCGGAATGCCCATCGCGTCGAAGTAGCCGGGCGTGACCGATCGCCACTGCGGGCTCACGCCCTGGCCATCGGGCTTCGGATCGTCCTCGATCTGGATGCCGCGGCTGTCGTAGTTGCTGCTGAGCGGCAGCATGTTGATCGCGCCGACGCTGCGGACACCCGCAATGCCACGGACGCGCTCCTCGAGCTGCTGATAGAACGGCATCTGCTCGCCTTCCGCGTACCTCGCCACCGGCAGCGACACCTCCATCGTGACGACTTCTCCGGTGTTGAAACCGGGATCGACGTCCTCGAGACGCTGGAGGCTGCGAATCAGCAGGCCCGCGCCCACCAGCAGCACGATCGACAGCGCGACTTCCGCAACGATCAACGCTTCGCGCGCACCGCGGCCAACGGCGGCGCCCTGCTGCCGGCCGCCTTCTTTCAGGGAATCGTTGAGATCGTTACGGGACAAATGCAATGCCGGAACGATCCCGAACACCAGGCTGGTCAGCAGCGACGCGGCGATCGCAAACACCAGCACCGGCGCATCGAGCGCGATCTGATCGGCGCGCGGAATGCCGGCGGCGACGAGCACGGTTAGCGCGCGCGATGCAGCAAGCGCGACCGCCAGGCCGCCCGCGGCGCCCAGCAGGCTGAGCGCGGCGCTTTCGGTGAGCATCTGCCGGATCAGGCGGCCGCGATCGGCGCCAATGGCGGCACGCAGAGCAAGCTCACGGAGCCGTCCAGTGCCGCGCGCGAGCAGGAGATTCGCAACGTTGGCGCACGCCACGAGCAGCACCACGATCACCGCGCCGGCGAGCAGCAGCACCACCGGGCGCGAGCCGCCGACCATCGAATCAAGCAGGGGATCGACACGCACCATCTGGTTGATGTTGCTCACCGGATACTGCTGCTCGAGCCGCGCCGCAATGGTGTCCATTTCGGCGCGGGCACTGTCGATCGCCACGCCGTCCTCGAGCCTCCCGATCGCGCGAATGAAGTGGCCGCCGCGATTGGCGTTCGCGGGATCGAACCGGAACGTTGAAAACACGTCCGCCGGCCGATCGGGATTGATTTCGATGTGACGGAAGTCTGCCGGCAGCACGCCGGCAACCGTGACGGGCACTGCGTTGAACGTGATCGAGCGGCCGGCAATCGCCGGATCGGCGCCGAAGCGCCGGCGCCACAGTCCATCGCTCAGCACGACGACCCGCGGCGCGCCCGGCCGGTCGTCCTCGGGAAGAAACAGCCGGCCGATCTGCGGGCGCACGCGAAGAGTTTCGAAAAACCCATCGGTGACCTGCACCGACCCGACGCGTTCGGCCTCGCCGGTGCCGCCGCCGATGGTGGCAAGTCCCACGAATCCATTCGCGCCCATCGAGCTGAAGCTGGCGGCGTCGCGCTTGAAATCCAGGAAGTCGGCGGGCGAGAGGTTCGACGACTGGCGCGCGTCCCTTTCCCATCCCACGATCTTCACGATGCGATCGGCAGCGTCGTACTCGAGCGGCCGCAGCAGCACCGCCTGCACGACGCTGAAAATCGCGGTGGTCGCGCCGATGCCGAGTGACAGCGTGATGACGGCAACGGCGGTAAAGCCGGGACGGCGCATCAGGCCGCGAAAGGCGTAGCGAAGATCCTGGATGAACATCGCCAGCTTTGACGGCCGGCGACCCGGCTAGGGTTGTCGCCGCCCCGTCAGGGCGCCGAGGCGCAGGCTCGCGACCTGTTCACGAGGAGACACCTGCAAGACGCGCATTTGCGGGGTTTCGAGCAAAGGCGTCACCTGCAGGCCGTCCTGCTCGATCGCCCTCGGCACCCACGAGCGGGAGCTGCCGATGGGGTAGTCCTTGAAGATGTCGACGATCACCACGCGATCGGGGAGCGATCCGTCGGGATCCGGGTTGAAGAGATCGCCCGGGCGAAACGCGGCGGGCACGCCGGTATAGACGCCGGTCGCCGTGCCATCGGGCTTTTGCACGACGAAGCGCTCGCGAACGTAATCATCCAGCGCGAGCCAGCGATCGACACGGCCGACCAGCATCATGCAGCCGAGCTCGTCGGTGCAGGCAACGCGATCGTTCGCCTGCAGCCCACTGCGGATGTCGTCGATGCCCTCCACGCGGATGGTCGGCCGCGCCGCCTCGAGCGTGTTGCCGCGCCACTGATCGATCCCGATGATTAGCGCCAATGCGGCAACGGCAAGGCGTGGCACGGCCGTCGACGAGGCGTCGATCGCAATCGCGATCAGCAGAAATGACAGCGGCAGCAGCAGGTAGTTCGTCGTGATACCGGATTCGATCACGCCGAACCACAGCACCCAGCCAATCCAGACCGCGTGCGCGGCCCGCTGTTTCGGCGGCCACTCGCGGCGCGCGCGATAGGCGATGAACAGCAGCGCCGCGATCACGGTCAACGGCGTCAGCCGCAGCACGTGCCAGAACATGTCGAGCGGGTAACGCGATCCGTCCTCGAGAACGCCGCGAACGAGCGCGAGCGACAGCGGCGCCGAGTTGGAGGCTTGTGCGATCGCGAACGCAAGGATCATGGTCGCGATCGACAGCGCGATCACCGAGAGGAGCCACGCCCGCTTCGGCGCCAGCACCAGGCCCACCAGCAGCACCACGAAAGGAATCGCAAACTGCCGATCGCCCGGCCGCTCGAACAGGTTGATGACCTGCCACAGGAAGAATCGCCGCACCATCGTCTCGCCGCTGGCCGGCGCGGCGTAATGAAATCCGAACAACACGGCTTGACCGATCACCAGCCCCGCGATCACCGAGAGCGTCATCAGGAACCAGAAGCGCCGATCGCCCCTGGCGACGAGCCAGCAGACTGCCGGAATCGCGGCGAGCGTGAACGCCAACTCGTGGGTCAGGCGCGCGATCGCCGCGGCCGCGATCAGGCCAATCCACCAGTGGCGGTGCGTCAGGAAGTAGAGCGTCAGCAGGTAGGCGCCAAGAAACGGCGCATAGAAGCGCGCGCTGGTCGCGGTTGCCCAGAACGGCACGGACAACACCAACATCGCGGACGCCGTGACCGCAGCGATGTCGCCGGCCACCCGCCGGACCAGGAAAAATGTCAGCAACACCGACAGCGCCGCGCTAAAGAGGCTGACGGCGCGAAACGCCGGCAGCTCCGATCCCGTTATTGCGCCGGCGGCCCATGCGGCGTACGAGTAGCCGATGCCGCGATCGTAGAGCAGGCCCGAAGGAAGAATCGGAAGGCCGTGCTGCGCGATGCCGCGCACGGCGAAGACGGTGAATTCTTCGTCGACCGAATATCCAGGCCGCGTCAGTTGCAGCGAGCCAATTGCGACGACCGCAACGGCAAGCAGCGCGGCCAGGATGCGGGGTTTCACGCGACAGTGATCTTCTTGTCCAGGTAAACGTCCTGAATGGCGTTGAGCAGCGACACGCCTTCCTTCATCGGGCGCTGGAACGCCTTGCGCCCCGAGATCAGGCCCATGCCGCCGGCGCGCTTGTTGATCACCGACGTCTTGATCGCTTCCTTCAGATCGCTCTCACCCGCCGAGGCGCCGCCGGAGTTGATCAGGCCGGCGCGGCCCATGTAGCAGTTCGCGAGCTGATAGCGCGTCAGGTCGATCGGGTTGTCGCTCGTCAGGTCCGAGTAGACCTTCTTGTGCGTCTTGCCGAAGTTGAGCGCGGTGTAGCCGCCGTTGTTCTCGGGCAGCTTCTGCTTGATGATGTCGGCCTCGATCGTCACGCCGAGGTGATTCGCCTGGCCGGTCAGGTCCGCGGACAGGTGGTAATCGACGTCCTTGGTCTTGAACGCCGCGTTCCGCGTGTAGCACCACAGCACGGTGAACAAGCCGAGCTCATGGGCCTGCTGGAACATCTCGCTCACTTCCTGGATCTGCCGCTTCGATTCTTCCGATCCGAAGTAGATCGTCGCGCCCACGCCGGCCGCGCCCATGTCGAACGCCTGCCTGACGCTCGCAAAGCGGATCTGATCGTAGGTGTTCGGATACGAGATGAACTCGTTGTGGTTGAACTTCATGATGAACGGAATCTTGTGCGCGTACTTGCGCGCGCACATTCCGAGCACGCCCAGCGTCGAGGCCACGGCGTTACACCCGCCTTCGATGCCGAGCTTGACGATGTTCTCCGGATCGAAATATTGCGGGTTCGGCGCAAACGACGCGCCGGCGGAATGCTCGATGCCCTGATCGACCGGCAGGATCGACACGTAGCCGGTGCCCGCCAGGCGGCCGTGATCGAACAGCGACTGCAGCCGGCCAAGCACCGCGATCGGCCGGTTCGAGCTGAGGTGAATGCGCTCGACGAAGTCGGGGCCGGGAAGATGCAGTGACTCTTTCGGAATCTTGCACTGGTGCTGCAGCAGCGGGGCGGCGTCTGATCCGAGGATCTCTTCAACGGTCGGCATAACCTGATTACTTTATCACCGCGGGCGGGACTGAGGTCCCGCCCCTACGTTCGAGGGTATGCCAGCTGCTCCACGACGGCGCTCTCGACCGCCGTCTTGATCATCGTGTCCACCGGCAGCGTGCGCTCCGCCTCGTCGACGGCGTAGCGGCGGGCGTGCGTTTCCGGATGGCGCGGCGTGAACAGCGTGCAGGAATCCTGGTCGGGCACGATCGAAATGTCGAACGTGCCGAGCCGCTGTGCTTCGGCGATGATCTCTTCCTTGTCCATGCCGACCAGCGGCCGGAACACCGGGATCTGCGCCGCCTGGTCGATGGCCGCCATGTTGTCGAGCGTCTGCGATGCCACCTGGCCGATCACGTCGCCGGTCACCAGCCCACGCGCGCGCACGTGGCTCGCGATCCGCTGCGCGATGCGAAGCATCAGGCGCCGGTAAATGATCACGCGAAGGTCGCCCTGCACGCTCAGCGTGATCTGCCGCTGCAGCTCACCGAACGGAACGAGATACAGCTTCGAGCGCAACTGGTAGCGTGTCAGCACTTCGGCGAGGCGCCTCGCCTTTTCCTGGGAGGTGTTCGACAGGAACGGCGCGCTGTGAAAATGCACCAGCGTGACGTTGCAGCCGCGCTTCATCATGCGCCAGGCCGCGACCGGAGAATCGATGCCGCCCGACAGCAGGGCGACCAGACGCCCGCCGGTGCCGACCGGCAATCCGCCGATGCCCTGTTGGCGTCCCATGTACACGAATGCGTCGCCCGGCAGGATCTCGACACGAATCACCAGGTCGGCGTGATCGAGATCGACTTTCCAGCCGCGCGCGGTCCAGACGCGCGAGCCGAGATCGCGCGCGAGCTCGGGCGACGGCACCGGGAACTTCTGGTCGGCGCGCCGTACCAGCACGCGAAAGCTCGTCGCGGATTCCCTGGGCGGCAACCGCGACACGATCGCCTCCGCCATCCCCTCGAAATCGCGCGGCACGCGTGACGCAACCGCGTAGTTGGCCACGCCGAATACGTACTGCAGCCGATGCAGTACTTCCGGCAGCGTCGAATCCTGTCCCAGCACGATCTCGATGCGACCGATCGGGGTGCGCACTTCCTTGACGTGCAGCCCGGCGAGCGCGCCGTGGAGATTGCGCACCAGCCGGCCCACGAACCAGGTGCGGTTCTTGCCCTTGAGCGCGATCTCCGAGTAGTGAACGAGGATCGACGTCACCGAGGTGTCTCTGTGGCGCGTTCGGCGGCGCGGTGGCCGGAGATGACGGCTGATTCGATCGTCGCGGGAAGCCCCGTTTCGATCCAGTCACCGGCCAGCAGCAAGCCGTTGATGACGGTCTCCGTCCCGGGACGAGGCGGCGCGTCGGGAGCGAGCGAAAAGGTCGAGCGCTTTTCGCGCACCGCGATGCTCTTCCGCAGCTTCGCGGTTCGCGCCGCCGGCAGCGCTTCTCGCACTTCCCGCAGGGCCGTCGCCGACAGCTCCTCGTTGGTCTGCGCGACGATCGTCTCCGCGCCGCTCGAGATCAGCGACAGGTGCGAGGCATCGCCGCCGACGATCGCGCGGCGATCGAAGATCCATTGAAAATTGCGGCCGGGGAGTCCCACCAGCGGTTCGTCCATTACCGCGTCATCGAACCAGAGATTCACCGTGACGATTGGCAGGCTGGCCAGCGCGGTCGCGTTTGCCACCGTCTGTTCGAGTCCGGCCGGCACCTCATCGAACAATTGATGAAACGCGTGCCACGGCACCGTGGAAATCACGACCGGCGCGTCGATCGTCTGCTCGCGCACGCGCACGCCTTTGACCCTGGCGCCGTCGAACACCAGCTTGGCGGGCGCGTTGACGCGCACCTCGCCGCCGCGCTGCTGCAGCCACTCGCGGGCCGGTTCGGCGTAGAGCTGATCGAGCGGCACCGCCGGCAGCACCAGCGCCGCCGCCGACGGATCCGGACCGAACACGCGCTCGAGCACGCGCATGAAGTGCGACGCCTCGGCTTGATCGATTGACTGGTTGAGCGCCGCGAGGGCGAGCGGCTCCCAGAACAATTCGCAGAGCCGCGGCGCCTGTCCGTTCTTCTCGAGCCAGGTCCGGACCGACACTCCCAGGGACCGCGGGTGGGTGCCGTCCATCGGCGGCTTGATCATCGATCCGATCTTCAGCACCGACAGCCGCTCGGACCAGTTCAGCGCGTCCCACGTCAACACGCCCGCAAGAAAATTGAGCGGCGGCGGCAGCGCCGGCAGCGACAGCACGCTGTGATGCCCGGCGCGATCGATCATCGACACCTTCAGGCCGCTCTGCCATCGCACGCGGCCGGCCGTGCCGATGCGGCCGAGGAACTCGAACGTGTCGGTGTAGCAGCCCATCAGGATGTGCTGGCCGTTGTCGACGCGCTCGCCGGAAGCGGGATCGGTGAACGCGGTCGCGCGGCCGCCGAGGCCGGGCCGCGCCTCGAGCACCAGCACGCGCGCGCCCGCCTCCGCCAACGCGGTGGCCGCGGCAAAGCCGGCGCAGCCGGCGCCAATCACGATTGCATCTGGTGTCATGCCCGGGCGGAGCGCGTCAGGCCGAACGCCGACAGCTGCGACAGCGCCCAGATCTGCAGCGCGATGCGCGCCCGTTGCAGCTTCGGCACGCGGACGCGCTCGCTGAACACGTCGTAGCCGCGCCGCTCGATGCGGTTCAGGATCTCGAAATAGATCGCGCCCATGATTTCGGCCGCCACCAGCTTGCGCGCGGCTTCGTGCGGCATCGCCTGCGCCGCCGCGGCGTAAAAGTGGCGGGCGCGCTGGCATTGATGCGCGAGCAGGTTCCTGATCGCGCTGGTCATGACGCCTGATGCGAGCGACTCTTCGGTGACGCCGAACTTCGCAAGATCTTCCTGCGGCAGATACACGCGTCCCTGCGTCAGGTCCGCCTTGACGTCGCGAATGATGTTGGTGATTTGGAGCGCGAGCCCGAGGTTGTAGGCATACTCGCGCGAGCGCGAGTCGCGGCACCCGAATATTTCGATGCACATCATCCCCACCGCCGAGGCGACGCGGCGGCAGTAGCCGGTCAGCTCCTCGAAGGTGTCGTAGCGCGAGCGCTGGAGATCCATCTCGACGCCGTCGACCAGGTCGTCGAACGGCTGCCTCGACATCGAGAACATCTTCACGCAGGGCTTCAGCTGCTGCGCCTGCGGTGTGATCGGCGCCTCGTCGCCGAACACGCGCCCAACTTCCTCGCGCCACTTCGCGACTTCGCGGGCCGCGGTCACCGCATCCGGCGCCTCATCCACCGCATCGTCGACCGCGCGGCAAAAGTCCCACACGATGCCGATGGCGCGGCGCTCGGCCGCCGGCAGGACTAGGAACGAGTAGGAGAAGGACGTGTCTCTCGCCACAGCAGCGTTCCACACGCTATCACTAATGCGTCGGAGGCTCCGAGTTTTGGGCGGCCGAACCTGAACACGTCGTAGCCTGCGCGCTCGAGTCGATCGAGGATGCGCGTGCCGCCGCGCCACGTCGCGCGCAGCTCGTAGCGCAGCCGGCCGGATACACCGTCGCAGACCGGGCGGCCGCGCTCGAACAGCGCTCGGGTGCGGGCTCCGCAGTCGGCGAGCGCCGCGTGCCACTCCGCGGTCATGCGCTGTGCGTCGAGCGAGGCGAGCTCGGCGCGGTGCGAGCGCCAGATGTCCTCCGGCACGTAGAGACGTCCGCGCGACCAGTCGATCGCAAGGTCCTGCCAGAAATTCGTGAGCTGCAGCGCGGTGCACACCGCATCGGACGCGGCGTCAAGACGATCGTCGTGGTAGCCGCTCAGCCGCAGCACCAGGCGGCCGACCGGGTTGGCGGACTGGCGGCAGTACTCGAGCACGTCGGCCCACGTCGAATATCGAGTCGTGCCGACGTCCTGCACGAACGCATTCAACAGATCGTCGAACAGCTGCATCGGCAGCGAAAAGCGCTCGATCGTGTCGTGCAGTGCGAGAAACACCTTGTCGGGAGCCGGGAGCCGGGAGCCGGGAACGTCCTTGGTTCCCGGTTCCCGGTTCCCGGTTCCCGGTGCGTGGAGCCTGGCGCGCCAGTCGCGCAACAGCCGCATGCGCTCGCTGGGCTGATAGCCCGGCTCGTCGGCAAAATCGTCGGCGGTGCGCGCGAACGCGTAAACCGCGGCGACGTGCGGCCGCAACCGGGCCGGCAACAGCCGCGACGCCACCGGAAAATTTTCGTAGTGCCGTTTGGCGATCTGCTCGCAGTGCTCGTACGCGGCCCGCAGCGCGGGGGACTCGCCTACCAAGGGGTTTCGGGCGAATTCGAGCGATGGTTCGCAGCCCGCGCCAGCGTGAACAGCAGGTCCGACAGTCGATTGAGATAGACGATGACGATCGGTTCGACCGCATCCTTGCCGAGCGAGAGCACCGATCGCTCGGCGCGGCGGCAGACCGTCCGCGCCAGGTGCAGCACCGCGCCGGGCGTGCGGCCGTCGGCCAGGATGAAGTGACGCAGCGGCGGCAGCTCGGTGTCGAGCAGGTCGATCCACTTCTCCAGACGCGTCACGCTGTCGTCGTTGACCACGATCTTCTCAACGCGCTTCGCGATCTTGTGCGACGGATCCGCGAGCCGCGCGCCGAGCGCGAACAGATCGCGCTGGATCGCCAGGCACATCTCGTCGAGATCGGCCGGCAGCTCCGCGGCCCGCGCCACGCCGATGCAGGCCTGCAGCTCGTCGACGTCGCCGTAGGCCGCCACCCGCGGGTCGTTCTTGCTGACGCGCGTGCCGTCGAACAGGCTGGTGTCGCCGGTATCGCCGGTCTTCGTGTAGATCTTCACTGGTAGGATTATAGGTGTTTGGCAAAACCTCGATCGAATCAGCTGCCAACACTGCCGCTGCGCCAGCGATTCCGCCGCAACCTGCTGGCCTGGTATCGCCGTAACGGGCGCGACCTGCCGTGGCGCAACACCGACGATCCGTACCACATCCTGGTCTCGGAGATCATGCTGCAGCAGACGCAGGTCGATCGCGTCCTGCCGAAGTACCACGAGTGGCTGCGCAAGTACCCGTCGTTCGAAGTGCTGGCGCAGGCGCCGCCGGCGGATGTCGCCGAGACGTGGCGGCCGCTCGGCTACAACATCCGGCCGAAACGGCTGCAATCAATCGCGCAACAGGCGGTCGAGAAGTACGACGGCAGGCTGCCGAGCGATCACGCGACGCTGCTGTCGTTCAAGGGCATCGGCGAATACACGGCCGGCGCGATCCGCAGCTTCGCCTTCCGCGAGCGCGCCGCGATTCTCGACACCAACGTCGCGCGCGTGCTGTACCGGATCTTCGTCGGCAGGGGCGATCCGAAAAGCCACGCGATGAAGAAACACCTCTGGCAGGTATCCTCGGCGGTGCTGCCGCACAAGCACGTCTTCGACTTCAACCAGGCGTTGATGGATTTTGGCGCCACGCACTGCAGCGCGCGCAAGCCGAAGTGCCCGGCGTGCTCTATGAAAGGCTTCTGCCGATCAGCTTCGAGATGAGATCGCGATCGGCGTCGGGAAACGGCAGCGAGGCAAGCTCGGCGCGTTTCACCCACCGCATCTCCTGTCCCATCATCGGCTTCGGATCGCCGTGCAGCTCGCAGCGGTAGAAGAACAGTTCGACGGTTTTCTCCGGATACGCGTGAATCACGGTGTGCACCAGCTCGCCGACGGCCGCGACCGCGTCGAGCTCCTCGAAAATTTCACGCCGCAACGCCTCAACGTGCGTCTCGCTGTGATGGACCTTG
The DNA here is from genome assembly GCA_036374815.1 of Vicinamibacterales bacterium. Taxonomy (GTDB): domain Bacteria; phylum Acidobacteriota; class Vicinamibacteria; order Vicinamibacterales; family UBA2999; genus 12-FULL-67-14b. The sequence continues at coordinate 10,840 of DASUSZ010000358.1, forward strand.
CCGCCCGGAAACTCCCAATGCCCTGACAGGTGAGTGCCGTCGGGGCGCAACGTCAGCAGGAACGCGTCATTGCGCTCAATCACCGCGGCAACGACGGCAACGGGTGTCATGGCGGCGTCACTGCACTACGGCCTTGATGCGCGAATCATTCCATATCACGCTGAGGTCGGTGCCGCTCGCGGTGTAGTCGCGATGCACGTAGCCGAGACCGACAACGCGGTTGACGTTCGGTGAAAAAGCGGCGCTCGTCACGCGGCCGATGTCCTTGCCGGCGCTGAGCGTCGTCGACGGGTCGAACGGCAGGATGCGCGACTCCGGCAGCGGCACGACGTCCGCGCTTTCATCGCCAATCCATCGCACCAGCTTTTTCGCCACGCGGCCGCCGCCGCGATGCGTGACGCGCACGATGACTTCCTGCCCGACGTAGCATCCCTTGGTGAACGAGATGGCGCGGTCCTCGATGCCTGCCTCGAGCGGAATCGTGTCTTCGTTCATGTCGGCCAGGAACCTCGGCACGCCGCGCTCGATCCGGATCACTTCGTAGGTGTCGAGCGTCACTTCGGTCAGGCCGGCGAATTCAGCAGGCAGCGCTTCGCCGATCACTTCGACGAACTCGTCGCGGCGAATCACGGTCCACGCCGCAAGCCGCGCGCTCTCGTCGGTCACCGTGGCGTCTTCGGAGAAGATCAACGCGTCGAGCTTTTCGCGCAGCGCCGGCGCCAGCGTGCCGGGCACGGCCATCAGGATGCGATCGCGCTCGGCCATCACGTGCATGTCGCTGATCATTCGCCCCTGCGGCGTCAGGTAGGCCGCGTATCGCACCTCGCCTTCCTTCAGGGATTCGACATCGTTGGTCAGCAATCCCTGCAGCCACACGGCGCGATCCGCGCCGGAAACCGCAAGAACGCCCCGGTCCGCGCGCCGCACGACACCGCCGTTTGCGGTCACCGCCTTGTAGCCGTCAAGGGAGAACATGTTGTCTAATTTGATTGTGTCCCAAATGACAGGCCATCAGGCCATCGGGCCATCGGGCCATCGGATACGCACGCTGGCCGCCGCGTGCGCATTGGCTGTGCTGTCGTCTTTGATGCTGGCGACGAATGCAACGGCACAGACGCCGCCGCCTCTGCCGGCCGCCGAGAGCGGCACGCAATTCCTGGTGTTCTTCCGCTCGCAGCCCGTCGGCCGCGAAGAAGTGCTGGTGTTACGGATGGCAGATGGCTGGATCGTCCGCGGCACCAGCCGGCTCGGCCCTCCGATGGATATCACCACGCGCGTCGCACAGGTTGATTACGACCTGCAGTGGCGGCCCAAATCGCTGGTCATCGACGGCGTGGTCCGCGGCCAGGATGTGATGCTGAAGACGACGTTCGACGGCGCGAAGGCGTCGAACATCCTCGCGGTGCAGGGCGCTCCGCAGTCGAAAGTCGATGCGGTGTCGGCCGATCCGATCGTGCTGCCCAACATGTTCCTGGGATCGTACGCGGGCCTTGCGGCGAGGCTGCAGGGCAAGGCCGCGGGCGCCGAGCTGCGCGCGTATATCGCGCCGCAAGGCGAGATCACCATTCGCGTGATGTCCGCCGCACCGGAACGCATCGAGACGCCGGGCGGCGTGATCAACGCGACGCGCTATGGCCTGACCTTCAACAATCCGCCGCCGACCGGCGATGTTGCCGTGAACGTGTGGGCGGACGGCGGCGGCGCGATGCTGCGCATGAACATCCCGTCGCAAAGCATCGAGATGGCGCGTGAGGACATCGCGTCTCCGGCGTCGCGAACGGCGGCGTTCTCGATCCCCGGCGACGAGAGCGTGCAGATCCCCAGCATCGGCTTTCATCTCGCCGCGACGATCACCAAACCGCCGTCGGCGCCGGCGATGCTGCCGGCGGTCGTCTTGATTGGCGGCTCGGGTCCAACCGATCGCGATGAGACCGTGGCGGGCATTCCGGTGTTCGGCCAGCTGGCGCGCGATCTCGTTGCCGCCGGCTTCGCGGTGGTGCGCTACGACAAGCGCGGCGTCGGCCAGAGCGGCGGACGCGCCGAATCGGCAACACTCTCTGATTACGCCGAGGATGCGCGGCAGGTGGTGCTGTGGCTCGAGAAGCAGAAGGGCATCGACAAGGATCGCATCGCGCTCGTCGGCCATAGCGAAGGCGGGCTGGTCGCGATGCTGACGGCCGCCCGCGAGCGCGGCAAGGTCGCGGCGATGGCGCTGCTCGCCACGCCGTCTGCCAGCGGCAATGACGTGGTGCTGGAGCAGCAGAAGCACCTGCTGTCGAAGATGCCGATTGACGATGCGCAGCGGCAGGAGAAGATTGCGCTGCAGGAAAAGATCAACACCGCGGTGATCAAGGGCACCGGCTGGGGCGACCTCCCGCTGCAGGCGCGCCGGGTCGCCGACACGCCGTGGTTCTACAGCTTCCTGACCTTCGATCCCGAAAAGGCGATGAAAGACACGCGGCAACCGGTGCTGATCGTGCAGGGCGAGCTCGATACGCAGGTAATGCCGCATCACGCCGACAAGCTTGCGCAGATGGCGCGCGAGCGCAGGGGCGACAAGGTCGCCGTCGAGGTCGTCAAGGTGCCCGGCGTCAATCACCTGCTCGTGCCGGCCAAGACCGGCGACGTGACCGAGTACGGCTCGCTTGGATCGGACGCGAAGGTTTCGCCGCAGGTGACCGGCGCCGTCGCGGCGTTCCTGACGAAAGTCCTGAAAGGTTGATCCCGCCTTCGCCAGAAGCTCCGGCCGGGCAGGCTGGAGCACTTCTGATTCGCATCACCGGCCACGACCGGCCCGGGTTGACGCACGCGCTCGCGTCGATCCTCGCCCGCTACGACGCGCGCATTCTCGATGTCGGCCAGGCCGTGATCCACGACGGCCTCGCGCTCGGCATCCTGATCGAGATGACCGACGCGCTTCGCTCGTCGGCGATCCTGACCGACCTCCTGCTCGAGGCCCATCGGCTCGGCGTCGAAGTGAAGTTCTCGGCATCGAGCTCCGCCGAATACGAAGCGTGGGTGTCAGCGCAGGCGCGCCGGCGGTTCATCATCACGCTGCTCGGCCCGGCAATCACCGCGGCGCACATCGCGCAGGTGTCCGGTGTCATGGCCGGGAACGACCTGAACATCGATCGCATCGACCGCCTGTCGTCGCGCACGCCGCTCGATCGCGACGCGTCGATGCAGCGCTTCTGCGTCGAGTTCACCGCCACGGCGGCGGCCGCGCCGATCGAAGTGAACGAGGATCGCGTCCGCACCGCGCTCGCGGCAATCACCGAATCGGGCGAAGTCGACATCGCCTTCCAGCACGACTCGATCTTCCGCCGCAACCGTCGCCTCGTCGCGTTCGACATGGACTCGACGCTGATCCAGGGTGAAGTGATCGACGAGCTCGCGAAGCTGGCCGGCGTCGGCGAGCAGGTGCAGCAGATCACGGAAAGCGCGATGCGCGGCGAGCTCGATTTCCGGCAATCGTTCCAAAAACGCGTTGCGTTACTGAAAGGCTTGCCTGAAAGCGCGCTGCAGCAGGTGATCGCGAACATTCCGCTGACCGACGGCGCGGAGCGCCTGGTGAGCACGCTGCGGCGGCTTGGCTACACCACGGCGATCCTGTCCGGCGGATTCACGTTCTTCGGCCGCGTGCTGCAGCAGCGGCTCGGCATCGATCACCTGCACGCCAACACGCTCGACATCCGCGACGGCGTGGTGACCGGCGAGGTGGTGCCGCCGATCATCGACGGCGCCGGCAAGGCGGAGCGGTTGAAGGAGATCGCGATTCGCGAAGGCTTGAGCCTCGAGCAGTGCATCGCGGTCGGCGACGGCGCCAACGATCTGCCGATGCTGCGCTGCGCCGGGCTGGGCATCGCGTTCCGGGCGAAGCCGATCGTCCGCTCGAGCGCGCGACAGTCGATCTCGTCGATGGGCCTCGACGGCATCCTGTATCTGATCGGCGTCAGAGACAGAGATATCGAGTAACACTATGGCCTCGCCAACCATACAATTGAAAAATGATTGTCGCGTTGACACTGTCGTTCTTCATCTCCGCGCAGGCATCGATTCCGGTATGCGACAGCCTGACGAATGAGGAAGTCGCCGCCGTCATTGGCGCCGTCAAGTCAAAGCAGCCGCTGATCGACGCCAACACGTGCACGTGGAGCGGCGAGCGAATGATGTTTTCGATCATGCGCACGCCGGAATCCGAGCCGGAGGTGGCCACGGCGATACTCGGGTCGTTGAAAACCCGCGCTCGGCCCGGTGATGTGGTGACGGACGAACCCGGCATCGGCCGCCAGGCGGTGTCGGAGGTCATGGCTCGCGGTACCCGGGTGTCGATCGTCGCGGTGGCCGGCACCACCGTCTGGACAATCGCCGTCGATCATGTCTACAGCGGACTGAAGGGCGAAGAGCTGCTGCCGAAACTGCGGGCGATTGCGAAGAAACTGGTGCGCTAACCCGCCCGTCCTCGAATCTTTCACGCTACGGGCACGTACGAAACCGATTGGAGGAAGCGTGACCACGTCTCCTCCGGCTCGCGCGTTGACGCCGGCGATTCGACGAAATGAAAGGTGTGCACGCGCGGCTCGCGGAACACCAGCAGGCTGCGGATGCTCAGCTTTCGACTGAAGCCGTCGTCAAGGTCGTGATCGTACGACCAGAGCGACACGGTCCCCTGCGCGCCTCGCAACGCAACGGGCCTGGGCTGCTGCTGGATCTCGAGATTCCGATACGACGTCGCAAAGCCGGCGAGCATCACGTCGCGATGGGCGCGGGGCTGGTCCGCCGGCGCCGCGCCGCGCAGCGGTTCGTCATACAAAGTGATCGCGGGCGCGAACAATCCCTCGCGCGCCGGCGCGTTCTCGAAGATGAATACCGGCAGGTTGTCGGGATCCTTGAGCGGATGAATCTCGCCGTCGACAGCATCCCGCACGACCTGGTGATCGCGAAGGGCCGCGAAGTCGGCGATCGAACTGAATTCCCATCCCGACGGCCGCCGGACTGTCAGGCCGAGTCTCGTGTTCGTATAGATGTCGCCTTCCGTCGTGACGCTTCGCAACGGATCGAGGCCGGCGGCGACGGACGCGACCAGCAGCTTCTGCAGAAACGACCTGCGCGATTCAATCATTGCTGTCTACCAGGTGCTGGCGGGCTTGATCGATCCCGACAGCACGGCGGCGCGAACCCGATCGACCGACTTGAGGCCGCCCGGCGCGATGCCACCCGATTCGAATTTGGTTGCCGCCGGCGTCCAGTGAAACAGCGCCACGTGGAACGAATGCGCGATACCGCCGCGCTCGTAGTAGACAAGGCAGTGATCGCGCGAGCAGCCGGAGGCGACCAGCCTCCGCGTCGGCAGCCGGCGATCAAAAACCACGTCGGTGATCTGGAACGGCGCTCCGGGCTCCGCGATATCAAGAGAGACGCCGCCAAACAATTCCTGTAGCGCATCGCGCACGCCGAGTGGCAAGCCTCTGACCGACGTGACGATCTCGAACCGCTCGCTGTTGACGTGGCCGCGAAGCACGTCGGGCAGCGGCTGGGCAACGCCCATCAGGCCGGCGACGATCGCCAGGAACATCCTCGCCATCAGGGCTGCTGCGGCTCAGCAACCGCTCTGAACACTACCGTGGCAGGGCTTTCCTCGGAATCCCTCACTGTTGCGCGCACGGTTTGCGGCCCGGGTGCCGGCCCAAGCGTCCAGCGCGCGGTGTAGTTGGTCTGTATCGTTCCTGACAGGGGATCGGGCACGACAGATCCGCCGCCCGATTCCACCGACCACGCAATGTTGAAGACGAAGCCCGCGCAGAACATGGATCTGTGCGCCGGGCTGACCGTGGCATGGACCTCGAGGGCCGTCGGAAGTGCGGTGCTCATGGCCGCTCGTTGATTGTCGCCGGCGACGATCGTCAAAACCGATGGGCACTTCACGGTGAAAGGTGCGGTCGGCGATTGGCAGCCCACCGTCGTCACGACGGCCACCGCGACAAACGCGTAGCGCCCGCTTCGTGCGAACCTGCGTCCAGCGCGAATCATGGCAGCACCTCCCACATACATTTAACACGCTCGCGCAGGCCCGCCGCCGATTCGCCGCAGTCTGCGCCGTCGGCGATCGTCATCGGCTCGCCGATCGCGATCCTCACGCGATGGCGGCTCCACGGCCGGAGCAATCGCCAGTTGAAGCCGCCGCCGCGCGGCCAGAGCTCGTAGACGCCCTTGATGGCCACCGGCACGATCGGCACGCGCAGGTGTTGTGCAAGGATCGGCGCGCCTTTCTTGAACTTCTTCACTGAGCCGTCGATCGATCGCTCGCCTTCGGGAAACAGCACCAGCACTTTGCCGTGCGACAGTCCGAAGGCCGCGGCCTGCATCGCGGGAACGAGGTTCGAATCCGGATCGACCGGGACGAGGTTCGCAATTCGCGCGAACCACTTGGCCAGCGGTGTTTCGAAGTACTCGACGGCGCCGACGAAGAAGAACTTCCTGTAGACGCCGAAGGGCACCATCGGGCAGAGCATGAACGGATCGAGGTAGCTCTGGTGATTCGGGGTGATGATGCAGGCGCCGCTCTTCGGTAAATGCTCGAGTCCCGAGAGCTCGACCCGGAACAACAGCGCCCGAATTACTCGTGCCGTGAAGTGCATCAGTGGCGCGGCAATCGGCCGCTTTGCCAGCAGGCCGCTCAGGACGGGATCGGTGTCCGGCGGCAGATCGCGAAGCAACGACTCCCACGGACGAATTCGTTCCACGCGCGACGAGGCGCCGGGTGCCGGCTCCGCCAACGCGTTGACTAGTTGCCGGACAGTGAAAATCTCCGCGTGTGTGTCCGGCGAGAGCTTCGCGCCACACCGATGTTCGAGCTCGGTCACGAGCTCGACCCGCGCCATCGAATCGAACCCGAGATCGAGCTCGAGGTTCGCGTCGGGATGAAGGCTCGCGCCGTTGCTCAGCCTCGCGGTGATGGTTTCGACAACAGCCGACGCGTGCGGCGCCGCCATCCATGCCCGATCGGCTTCGGTCAGCTCGCGCGTCCGGCTTTCACCGGCACGGCGCCGCACTTCGTCTCTCGCGATCGCGCCGCTGGCATCGCGAGGCAGCGGCTCGAACCAGATGCCGTAAGCGGCGACGCGCCGATCGGGCGTCAACGCCGCCGTCAGGCCTTCCATTTCGAAGCGGATGAGGTCCCCGGCGTTGACGATCTTCTTCGCGCGCAGGGCGCTGGAGTCGGGAACGACAATCGCGAACAGGTGATCGCCGTCTGCGGTATCAGGCATTGCCATCACGCAGATTTCCTTCACGAACGTCGACCGCCGGTAGTGCGCTTCGATCTCCTCCGGGTCGATGCTCTTCCCGGACGACCGCGCGATCATTTTGGGGCCAACCAGCGCACTTCCAGATACGTCACCGGCTGGTCCACGGCCGCGAACCAGTGAGGCGATCCGGCGGGGACGATGAAGACGTCGCCTTTGGTGAATGCCTGCTCAACGCCGTCGACGATCGATGCCGGCCGCCCCTGCGTCCCGATCACCATCTTCCCGCCGGTCACCATTTTTCCCGAACCCTCGAGGATGTAGAGCAGCTCGACGTTGCCCGGATGCGCGAGCGCGCCCGCCGCCGTGTCGCGCTTCACGATGCTGGCGCGGTACTGGTCGTTGGTCGTCACGTTCGACGAGGACATGCCGCCGGCATTGACGTTCGCTTTCTGCAACACCGCCGCAAGGTCCGCCGCGGACTTGTAGATGGCCGGCGAGCCCGGCTGCGGAGCCGGCGGCGGCGTCGAAACAGCAGGCTGCGCGAAGGCGTTCAACGAACCGGTCAACACGACGAGCATTGCCATGGCCACTCGCATCGAGCATCTCCCCAGCGAAACGTCGCGTCTTGCGCACGGGCGGCCACCAGGTCCAGACTGACGAAGGCAGGCACGCTGATGTTTCGCACGAAAGACGCGATCGGTTTGACGCGGCGCCTCGGAGTTATATCACTCATGCTGCTGGGCGTGGCGCCCGCCGTCGCGCAGCGGGCCGTCGCTCCGCCGCCAATCCCCGCCGGCACCTCCGCGATTCGCGGCCGCCTCACGGACAGCGTGACGAAGGCGCCGATTGCCGGCTGCAAGCTGCGCATCGGCACGGGCGGGACGTTCGTCGAGCGCGTTACGGATCAGGACGGCGCTTACGAGGTGAAGGACGTCGTCGCGGGCAGCTACTTCATCAACTTCCAATGCGCGTCGCATCAGCAGCCGTGTTTTGGCGCAGACGTGCCGCGCGGCCGCTGCCAGGTTGACGTCGTTCGCGATCAAGAGCGTGACAACGTCGACTTCGCGCTGGTGCCGGGCGCAATCGCGCGCGGGCAGGTGCTGACCTTCGATGGCCGGCCGGTGACACGCGCGAACGTGCGTCTCGGCCGCGGCATACGCGGCGAGCCAACTGTTACCGGCCCGCCCGCGGTGACGGATACCGAGGGTCGATTCGAGCTGCTCAACCTGCCCGCCGGCGAATGGCGACTGGAAGTCGAGATTCCAGCAGCGCCCGGAGGACTGCGGCCGCCAATCGTTTACTACCCTGGCGGATTGTCGTGGGAAGAGGCCGTCGGC
>DASUSZ010000359.1:0-2434 GCA_036374815.1 Vicinamibacterales bacterium
CGACATGAAGAACTTCCCCGAGCAGATTTACTACATCAACTCGAAGGTGCAGTTCCCGAAGCAGCGCGAGATTTTTTTCGCGCGCGACCAGTTCACGCTGTTCGGCGAGGGCGACTTCACCGGCACGTTCCACATGTTCAAGGGCGGCCGCGAGCTGAAGGGCGATTTCCGCAGCGCGCTCGCCGGCGTCAACGACTATCGCTTCCCGAACCTCGAGGGCTCGCTGGTGTGGGTGCGCGACCGCATGGAAGTGACGCGCGCCACGGCCGACTTCTACGGCGGCCGCGCGGAGTTCAAGTACCTGATGGCGCCGCTCGGCAAGAAGGACCAGCCGGCGCGCGCGGTGTTCGACGTGAACTATCGCGACGTCGACCTGAATGCGCTCACCGATTTTTACGAGACGCGCGGATTGCGCCTCGCCGGCAGGGCCAGCGGGCGCAACGAGATGTCGTGGCCTCTGGGCCGCTTCGCCGAGCGGCGGGGATCCGGCACCGCCACGTTTACGTCGAACGCCAACCTGCAGGGGCCGCAGCTCCCGGCTGACGCCGCCGCGGAGGCGCGCGACCGCTATCGCATCGCCGGACCGTTCAGCACCCACACGCCGCTGGCGCCGGTCGCGGTTGCCGGCGAGGTCGCCTACTCCTTCGATCCCGACGCGATTCGCTTCGAGCCAAGCCGGATCCTGACCGAGCACACTTACATCGCGTTCGAAGGCGCGACCGCGTATGGCGAGCGATCCAAGATGCCGTTCCGGCTGACCAGCCGCAGCTGGCAGGAAAGCGATCGCTTTCTTGCCGGCATCATGACCACGTTCGGCGCGCCGACGCGCGCGATTCCGATCGACGGCATCGGCAGGTTCGACGGCGTGATGCTCGGATCGTTCCGCCGTCCGCGCATCGAGGGCCGCTTTACCGGTTCCGAAATGCTGGCATGGGACGTCAACTGGGGCGACATCGACGGCGACTTCGTCGTCGAGAATTCGTACGCCAACATCAGCCGCGCGGTGATCCGTAAGGGGCTGTCGCGGATGGACGTGACCGGCAAGTACTCGCTCGGGTATCCACGGGCTGATGGCGGCGAGCAGTTCGATGCGCGCATCCGCGTCACCGAGTTTCCGGTCGCCGACTTCCGCGAGGCGTTCGATCTGCAGGACTACGATGTCGACGGCCAGGTGACCGGCGATTTTCACCTGTACGGTGACTACGAAGGGCCGCACGGCTTTGGCAGCATGACCATCGCGCGCGGCATTGCCTACGACGAGCCGTTCTCCGAAGCGACGGCGACGCTCGAGTTCGAAGGCACGGGCGTGCGCCTCAACGGCATCGAGATGAAGAAGGGCGGCGGCACGGTCAACGGCGCCGCCTACGTCGCGTGGGAAGGCTCGTACTCGTTCGACGTGGCCGGGCGCGGCATCGCGGTCGACACGCTCACGCTCACGGCGTTTCCCGGTTATCCCGCCCTGTACGGATCGCTCGACTTTACCGCCACCGGCCGCGGCACCTTCGCAGAGCCGCGTTACGACGTGAAATGGAACGTCGGCGATTTGTTCTTCGGTGACGAGGGCATCGGCGAGATGACGGGCCGCCTTGCGATGCGCGGCCTGTTGATGACCTACGAGCTCGAGGCGGCGTCGCCGCGGCTTGCGGTATCGGGCACCGGGCGGGTCGAGCTGAACGACGAAATGGATGCGGAGCTCTCGTTCCGCGTCACCGACACGTCGCTCGATCCGTACTTGCGCGTCCTGCAGCCGACGTTCTCGCCGTTCACATCGGCGATCACCAGCGGCACGATTCGCGTCGTCGGCGAGTTGTACAACCCCGATGCGCTGCGCATCGACACGACCATCGAGGAAGTCAACTTGCGCATGCTGGATTACCGGTTGCGCAACCAGTCGCCGATCCGGTTGAGCGTCGAGCGTCAGGTGCTGAATGTCGAGGCGTTGAAGATGGTGGGCGACGATACCGAGCTGGATCTGAGCGGCTCGGTGAATCTCGTCGACCAATCGCTGTCGCTGCAGGCCAACGGCGCCGCGAACCTGGCCGTGCTGCAGGGATTCCTGCCGGACCTGCGCAGCTCGGGCCGCGCGGAAGTGTCGGCGCGCATCACGGGCACGGCCGCCGCGCCGGTCGTGGCCGGCAACGCGCTGCTGACGAACGGCCGCATCCGCCAGCTGTCGTTCCCGCACGCGCTCGAAGAGGTCAACGGGATTGCGACGTTCGACGCCGGCGGCCTGCGGCTCGACGGCATCACGGCGCGGCTCGGCGGCGGTCCGGTTCGCTTCGGCGGCCGCATTGGACTGTCGTCGTACCAACTGAGCGAATTCGACGTCACGGCGACCGGGCAGGACATGAACCTCCGTTACCCCGAAGGCATGCGCTCGCTCGTTGACGCGGAGCTGGCGCTGCAAGGTCCGGCCGCCGCGCCAATGGTGACC
>DASUSZ010000360.1:0-8215 GCA_036374815.1 Vicinamibacterales bacterium
ACCGCCTGCCCGCCGCCGATCGGGTCGGCGTCATCGGGCTGACGAGCGCCAGCGACGTCACGCTGACACGCGATCGCGCCGCGCTTCGTACGAGGATCGAGGCACTCATCGGCGACGGCGATGCCCTCACCGGCCGGTTCAACCTCGGGATCAGCGAGGCGCTGGAAATTGCAGACGGCGGCCGCGCGCGGCTGGCCGAAGCCGTGCTGCGAGAGTGCGGTCGCGCACTCACGGAATACGTGAGCACGGCTCGCGCAGCTGAAGACGCGGCCGGCCGCGACTCGTGCCCGGAACAGCTCGAACAGGAGTCCCGCGGCATCGCGCAACATGCGCACGCCCAGGCGCGCATCTCGATTGCCGCGCTCGAGGCGCTGATCGCGCGATTGAAGGACCTGCCGGGTCCCAAGACCATCGTGTTGCTGTCGGAAGGAATGATTGTCGATGCGCGGCGCGTCGACCTGGCGAAGCTGGCCGCGGACGCGCAGGCCGCGCGCGTGACGATTTACGCGCTGCTGCTCGAGACGCCGCTGTTCGAGGCCACGCAAGAGCGCGTGTCGCCGACGGACACGCGCGACCGCCAGGTGCGGCACGACGGCGTCGAGCGGATCGCCGGGGCGGCGCGCGGCGCGGTGTTCCGCCTCGCCGGCGGCGACGCCGCGCCCTTTGCGCGCGTCGCGCGGGAGTTGTCCGGACATTACCTGCTGGCGTTTGAAGCCGCCGACAGCGACCGCGATGCGCGCCCCCACCGCATCCGCGTGACGCTGAACCAGCGCCGGCAATCCGTGCGCGCGCGAACGCATTTCACCGTGCCGGTCACCAGCGCGCGGGACCGCGGCGCGCAGCTGAGCACGTTGTTACGGACGTTGTCGCCGGCGAGCGAGTTACCGCTGCGGGTTGCCACCTATACCTATGCGGAGCCGGCGCAGGATGCGCTTCGCGTCGTCATCAGCGCCGAAGTAGGAAAGGGAGAACTTCCGCCCCGCGCGTGGCTCGGGTTCGTGCTGGTTGACGCGGCGGGCATCGTCGCGGCGACCGCTACAGTCGACGCGCTCTCGGGCCGCTATGCGTTCAGCTGCGTGGTTCCCGAAGGACACTACACGTTGCGGGCGGCGGCAATCGATTCGCTCGGCAGGCAGGGCACTGTTCAACGCGCGTTTGCCGCGAGGCTTGGAGGGACCGACGGGATGCGCGTTGCCGATCTGATGCTCGCGCTGGTTCCTGCGGCGCCGGCCGATCCACTTTCGCCGATCGTCGATCGCGCGAGCGGCAACGCGGTCGTTGCTTACGTCGAATTTCAGGCCGCGCCGTCTGCTCCGCCTCCGGCTGTGCGCCTCGAGGTGTCACGGGGACATTCCGATCCGCCGCTGGTCTCCGCCGTCGCGGCGGTGTCGTCGCGGAGCGATGGTTGGGCGATGGCGCGCGCGGTGCTCCCGATCAGCGGACTCGCATCGGGTGAATATGTCGCTCGCGCCGAGATTGCCGCCGCCGGCGCGCCGGCCGGCAGCGTGACGCGGCCGTTTACGATCGCGCGGTAATCTCTCGAGCAGGCCACGCATAAAAAGGAGGCAGCCCCTGGAGGAATTGGCGGCTGCCTCAACCCTCGCCCAAGTTCGGGCGCGTAAAGACAGAGACGGCCACGAATCCCGGTTTTCCAGATGCCCAGATGGTAGGATTCCGGCTTGCAGGAGTTGTGATGACGCGCTTCAAACTGCTCTCGGCCCTCGTTCTGTCGGCTGGCCTCGCGGGGCCGGCGGCTGCCCAACCAGCCGTCGACGCCGCGCTCGTCACGAAAGCGCGCGCGATTCACGATCGGGTGATCGCGCTCGATACGCACGCCGACATCAACCCCGACAACTTCACGCGGCAGAAGAACTACACGCAGCGCCTCGACACGCAGGTCAACCTGCCGAAGATGAAAGAAGGCGGCCTCGACGCCGCGTTCTTCATCGTCTATGTCGGCCAGGGCCCGCTGACGCAGGAAGGCTACGACAACGCCTACAAGCAGGCGGTCGCGAAGTTCGAGGCGGTGCATCACCTGACGAAAGAGATCGCGCCGGACGAGATCGGGCTGGCGTTGACCGCCGCGGACGTACCGCGCATTGCGAAGAGCGGACGGAAGGTCGCGCTGATCGGCATCGAGAACGCGTACTCGCTGGGCACCGACATCAAGCGCGTCAAGGAGTTTTACGATCGCGGCGGCCGTTACATGTCGCTGGCCCACAACGGCCACAGCCAGTTCGCCGATTCGAACACCGGCGAGCGCGACGGCAAGTGGCTGCACAACGGCCTCAGCGAGCTCGGCAAGCAGGTGATCGCCGAGATGAATCGATGGGGCATCATGGTCGATCTCTCGCATCCGTCGAAAGCCGCGAACATGCAGGCGCTGGCGCTCTCGAAGGCGCCGGTGATCGCGTCGCACTCGGCGGCGCGCGCGCTTGCCGATCACAGCCGCAACATGGACGACGAGCAGCTCGAGGCGCTGAAGAAGAACGGCGGTGTGATTCAGACGGTGGCGTTCGCGTCGTACGTGAAGATCGCAAAGCCCGATTCGCCGGAGCGCGCCGCGGCGATCGCCGCACTGCGAAAGGAATTCGGGCTCGCCGCGCCCGGCGGTCCTGGCGGCGGCGGTGGCGGAGGCCGAGGCGGCCTGAACGCGCTCACGCCCGAGCAGCGCGACAAGTTCAGCGCGCGCATGGCGGAGATCGACAAGAAGACGCCGGGCGATCCGCGCGCCACGGTCGCCGACTTCGTCAATCACATCGATTACCTCGTCAAGAAGATCGGCCTCGATCACGTCGGCATCTCGTCGGACTTCGACGGCGGCGGCGGCGTGACCGGATGGAACGGGGCCGAGGAAACCTTCAACGTGACGCTCGAGCTCGTGCGCCGCGGCTACACCGAGGAGCAGATCGGCAAGCTGTGGAGCGGCAACCTGCTGCGCGTGATGGCCGAGGTCGAGAAAGTCGCGAAGCAGATTCAATCGGGACAGAAATAACAGCGTGATCCAGTCGGCGCTCAGCACGGAACTGCAGGACGCGATCGACTTCCACCGGGCCGTCCTGGCGGAGGGATCGAAAGCGCTCGTTGGCTACGACACGGCGAAAGCGGTCGCCAACGTCGTGCTGTTGTCGGAAATCCCGACCACCTACGACAAGCGGACCGAGCGGCAGGTCAACGCCGGCAACCTGCTGCTGCGCGGCGTGCCCGGGGTCGGCAAGACGTTCTTCGGCATCATCCTCTCCGCAATCAGCGATGCGAAGTTCGCGCGCATCCAGGGACGCGCCGATCTGCAGCCGACCGAGGTGGTCGGCTTCCAGATGATCAACCCGTCGACCGGGCAGCTGGTGACCGAGTTCGGCCCGATGGCGTCGGCGGAGGTGATCCTGCTCGACGAGATCAACCGCATCCCGCTCAAGTCGCAGAGCGCGTTTCTCGAAGCGCTGCAGGATCGGACCATCACCGTCGGCAAGTCCACCTACGATTTGCCCGCCTTCAGCTTCGCGATCGCGACGATGAACCCGGTGGAGCTGGGGCAGGGCACCTTTCCGTTGTCGGAAGCCGCGACCGATCGATTCGCGGCCATGGTCAACATCGGCTACCTGCCGCCTGAAGAAGAAGAGAAGCTGGTGAACTTCGACTTCAAGCAGGTGCGGCTCAACCCGCTGCTTTCCAAGCAGCGGATCATCGAGCTGCGCGCGCTGATCAACCAGCAGGTGTTCCTGCACGATCGTCTGGGGCGCTACATTCAGCGGCTGGTGGCGGCGACGCGTCCCTACAACCCCGACACCGACTGGCGTCAGCACTCGCCGTCCGATCTGGTTGAGCGCGGCGTCGATCTCGGCGCGTCACCGCGCGCGATCATCTGCTGGAGCCGGCTCGCGAAAACGTGGGCGTTGCTGCAGCGCGGCCGCGCCGAAGTCTTTCCTGAAGACATCCAGGATCTCGCGCCGTTCGTGCTCGGCCATCGGATCTGGCTCGGCCCGCACGCCGCCGCGCACGGATTGACGTCGGAAGCGGTGATCCGCGACGTCATCGCCCAGGTACCCATTCCATGAGCGCCACTGGACTTGGGACTTGGCGCTTGGGACTTGCGGCCTGGGGCTTGGCAATTTTGTTTCTCGGTTTGAGCCCACCTGCTGCAGTCGCGCAGCACGAAGGACACCAGCCACAGCCTCGAACGACTGCGAAGTCGAACCGGCTCCCGGCTCCCGGCTCCCCGCTCCCGGCAATCGGCTGGGAGCCGATTCGCTGCTGGCGGCAGTCGAGCGCCGGCGCCGTCACCATCGGCGAATCCTTCACCGTCGTCCTGACCTGCGCGGTGTACGAGTCCGACACCGCGCAGGTGATCCCGGACGAATCCCGTCTCGGGGTCGCGTCGGTGCAGATGGCGCCGTTTGAAATTCTCGGCGGCTCGCATCCGCCGGACGTGCGCCGCGATTCACGGCGGTTCATCCAGTACGACTACCAGCTCCGCATCATCAGCCGCGATGCGATCGGCCGCGACGTGAACATACCGGCGCTGCCGATCTCCTATCGAATTCACAGCCGCGTCGGCGCCGCCGGGACGCTCGAAGGGCGTGACCTCGAATACATCATGCCGATGATGCCGATCAAAGTGCTGTCGCTGGTGCCGGCCGACGCGTCGGACATCCGCGATGCCTCCGAGGCGAGCCTTGCGGCGGTCGACTCGATGAGGTTTCGCTCGAGCCTGTTCAAGGTGCTCGCGGTGACGTTCGGCGCTCTCGCGGCGGTAGTCGCGGTGCTGGCGCTGGTTCCGCTCGCCCGTTCGAAGCCTGCAGCCGCCGAAGACCGTCATCGTGTTCCCGACCGCGCGCTGCTGAATCATGCGGCGGCGGATCTTGCCGCTGCGCAGTCGCGCGCCAACGGCGAAGGGTGGAGCGAGGACCTGATCGCGCGCGCACTGGCATCGACCCGCGTGATTGCTGCGGCGGCGATCGGCCAGCCAATCAGCCAGAAGGTGTTGCGCGCGGGCGATGCGACGCCCGAAGGCCGCCTGATCGTGCGTCACGGCCTCATTCGCAAGATCAGCGCGTCGATATCCAGTTCGGTCACCGCCGACGAGGTGAGGCGCGCGAGCGGCCCCTTCTCGACGACGCGCCAACACCAGCTGGAAGGATTGCAGTCGGCGCTTTCGACGTTCTCGAACGCGCTCTATCGAAAAGAGCCCGTCCGCGACGCGTCCGCCCTCGATGACGCCGTGCGGCATGCGATCGCCGTCGCGAAGGACGTCGCGGGCGAACGCCGCTGGCAGGGGATGCCGTGGGCGAAGCGTTGAACGCCATCGGCTCGTCGCTGTCGCGCGAGTGGTCGGCGATTGATTTCGGCGGCCTTCAGTACTGGCGCCGCGATACCGCCGAACTGGCGCTGATCGGACTCGTGGCGCTCGCGCTGCTGGTGTTGCTGGTGCGCACCGCCATCGCGCGCCGCCCCGGCCGTCATCACGTAGTGGTGCCGGCGATTCTGAAGCTGTGGCCCCAGCCGCGCACGGCATGGCTGCGTCACATTCCGGTCGCGCTGTTCGTGCTCGGTTTGCCGTTCGCCGTGCTCGCCGTCGCGGACCCTTACACGTCGCTCGTCGCGGAGAACGTCACGTATCCGGGCCGGCGCATCAGCCTGATGATCGATGCGTCGGACAGCATGCAGACGTCATTCAAGGCGGCCACCCTCAACACCCGGAATGAAGTACAGCCGGCGTTTTTCACGACCGTGGCGGCCGCGCAGCGCTTCGTGGAACTGCGGCGCAAAGGGAAGTATCGCGACCTGATGGCGCTCGTGGAGTTCGGCAGCCGCGCCTACGTGATCACGCCGTTCACCAGCGACTACGACAACCTGCTGCTCAGCATGGCCCTGATCGGCGATCCGGTCGAGTTCTCGATGTTCCCCGAGTCGGGGACGATCATCGCCAGCGCGCTCGAGGAGAGCATCGAGATCTTCAAGGCGTTCGACTTTCTCGAGGCCTCGGGCAACCTGATGGTGATCTTCACCGACGGCGAGGACACGACGTCGATCGTGCACGGCCGCAGCCTCGACGACATTTTGAAGAGCGCGGTCGACCACAAGATCCCGCTGTATTTCGTCCGCACCAACTACGACAAGGAATTTGGCGAAGGCATTCCGGACGAGAAGTGGCGCGCGGCGGTGGCGAAGACGGGCGGCCGTTATTACGTGGCCAAGAACGAGGCGACGCTGCTCGCGGCGATCGCCGACATCGATCGCGAAGCGGTCGGCGCGATTTCAGCGCGGCAATACACGAGCCAGCAATCGCGCTTCACGCTGTTTGCGATCGCGGCGTTCACGTTGTGGACGGGCGCGGCCGGTCTCAAGGTCGGCACGCCCTGGTTTGGACGATTGCCATGAGAAAAGCATTCGCACGATTGTTGATTGCCGCCGTGCTTGCCACCGCCGCGTGGCTCAGCTGGTCCGAGTCGACGCTGGCCGCGCGAGTCGCGGATGCCAGGCAGGACATCGCCACGCTCGATCACGCCAATCTCGACGCGATGACGCCGCGCGCGACGTTGTCGGATTACCTGCCGGGAGATCGACGCCGATTGTCGGACGACATCCGCATCGCCAAGGCCACGGTCGCGTACTGGCTGGGACGATACAGCGCCGTCGCAGCGGACACCACCGACGGAGAAGCAGACGCCGCGATCCTGCTCGCGACGGCGAACGCGGCGTTTCGCGAAGCGCAACGCGATCCCGCGGTCGGACCCGCCGCGGTGCAGCGGCTCGATGGCGTGCTGCAGGCGTACGCGGCAGTGCTGAAGGCGTCCGAGAGAAATACCGAAGCGGCCTATAACTACGAATACGTGGCGCGCATTCGCGATGAAGTCGCGCGATCGCCGCAGGGGCGCATCGCCAAATCGCCGGCGGCCGGTGGGCCGATCATGGGCGGGGATTTGCCGGCGGGGGCGACCATTCACGGCGGGCCCGGCGCGCCGCCGCCGGACGCGAAGATGGAGGAACTGCAGACGATCATGCCGATGGAGTACGGCGATCGCGAAGCGCAGCCCGAACCGACCCCCGGCGCCAAGCGCGAGCGCAAGGGGTGAACGACATTGCCTTCGGGGCGCCGCACTTCCTGTGGCTCCTTGTTGTTCCCGGTGTTTTCCTGCTCGCGTGGATGTGGCGTTTCGTACGCCGCCTCATCGATCTGCGACGCCTGCGTGGACGGCGATCGACACCGATCGTCGAGCGTTTCGCCTTTGGCGGCGATCTGTGGTTCTGGCTGTTCCTGATTCTGTCCTCCGCATCGCTCGCCGTCGCGCTCGCTCAGCCTCGTGGTGTGACCACCGTCGTCAATCGCGCCGGGCTCGACATCGTCGTGCTACAGGACGGCTCCGCCTCCATGCACGTGACCGACGTGTCCGGGAATCGCTGGAGGAGATCGATGGACTTCTTGCGGCTGCTCGGCGACTCGCTCAGCTGGAACGACGACCGCATGGCGCTGACGGTGTTCGCGCACATCGCGACGCCGCAGATCCGGCTGACCACCGATCCGAACACGGTGTTCTTTTTTCTCGATCACCTTCACGACCGTCCGCCGTTCCGGCTCGAGGACGACACCACCTGGGACACCAATCTCGAGCAAGGGATCGCGTGGGGGTTGCGCCTGCTCGAAAAGGATCGCGAGCTGCACGGCCCGTCGCCGAACGGCAAGCTGTTCGTGATGTTGTCCGACGGCGAATCGTGGAGCGGCGAAGTGGCGCGAGCGATCGATCGCGCCGTGCGCGAGCACGTGCCGCTGCACGTCATTGGCGTCGGCACGCTGGCCGGCGGTGACTTGCCTGAAACGGAGATCGACGGCGTCAAGGAGCCGTCACCCGGCAAGTCGCGCCTCGATCGCGCGTCGCTGCAACGCATTGCCGCCGCTGGAGGCGGACAGTATTTCGAGCTCGATCGCGATCCGGATCGCGAGATCGCCAACACGATCATCGACATCGGCCGGCGGCAGGCGCCGGTGACGACCGAGGAAGGCACCGTCGAGGAGCTGTATTGGCGCTTTCTCGCCGGCGCCCTGGCGCTGGCGGCATTCGGTACCGTGTTTCTGCGCGATCGCACCGAGCTCTGGATGCAACTCGCCGCGGCCGCCGCAACGGCGGCCGCAATCTGGGGCCTGGTCGCGATCTAGTCGACGCGTTCCCAGACCAGAGTCGACGTCGATGTCTGTCCCGCGAGCTGACGCGGCGGCGTG
>DASUSZ010000361.1:0-2731 GCA_036374815.1 Vicinamibacterales bacterium
GGCCTTCGTCCTTGAATGCATCGGCGATCGGCCGCGGCACCACGAACTCGGGTGACCAGTGCGCGGCGCAGCCGATCGCGTTCGGGGCGATCGTAATCTTCGTCAGCGCGAATCGATCCAGCAGCTTGATCGGCGCCGGCCGGCCGGCAATCACGTGAAAGCCCGCGCCATCGACGATCGCGCGGTTCTGCGCCGCATCGGCAGGCGTTTCGTTGATGATCTTGCCGCGGCACTGCAGCTGGAGATAGCGGGCCGCCGCCGTCTCGGCGGCGGTGAAGGTCATGTAGGGATTGAGCCACGCGCCGCTGGTCTGGCGCGTGAGCTCCAGCAGCCGATGGAAGCGCGGATCGTCGTGATCGAGCTCCACCGCCACCGCCGTCAAGTCGAGTCCTTCCGCAAGGGCCGGATCGCGCGCCGCGGCAGCGGCCGCGTCCGGCTTCAGGACAATGCGGAAGGTGATGGTCACAACAACGCTAGATAGATCTGCCTCAGCAACGCCGGGTGGTTCGCGTAAATCTTATCAGCGGCCGCCATGATCTGCTGCAGCGTCGGGTTCGCGATATGGCCGGCCTGGTTCGAGTACGGGAACGCCGCGCGCCAGGCATTGGTGAACACCTGGTGCTGGGCCGGAGTCAGGTTCACGCCCGGCATGTCGTCGACGTGCTGCCAGATCTTCTGCAGCGCCGGATTGGCCCGCCATAGCCGCTGTTCGATCAGGTGGTGCGTCTGCTGGCCGGCGGTGCGCATCGCCTGCAGCGCCCTGACCGAGTAGACACCCAGCTGACTCAGCTGGCCTCTCAGCGCGTTCAACGTCGCCGCGCCGCCGGTCACGGAAATCGATCGGATGTTGGCGGAGATCGTGATGTTGATCGAGATCGAGCCGATCGAGAAACCGAACTCGCCCGTCGGATCAACGTAGTTCACCGGATCGTTGACCGCGTAGTGATAACGATTCAGCGTTCGCGGCTGTTCGATCACGCCGTCGACCGGATCGATGCTCAGGAAGCCGCCGCCCGCCGGGTTCATCCACCGCGCGCGCAGGTGATAGAGCCCTGAGATCGGCGACAACGGTTCGCCGGTGAAGAGGTACGGATTCGGATCGCTGCCGGTCCGCCCGGTCAGCGCGCCGAACGCATCGAACGTGTAGGTATCGGTGACGGCGCCGGTCTCGTCCGTCAGCAGGCGGATCGATCCGAGCCCGTCAGCGTGATAGAAGCGCGTGCCGCCCGGCCGCGACACGGACAGCAGCTGATCGCCGCCGCGCACGTACTCCGCCTTGACGACGTTACCGGGCGCGTATTCGACGATGACGTGGCTCAGCCCGCGCCGCGCGTCGACGAGGAAGTTCGTGACCTCGACCGCGCCGCCGGCCGGGAAGTTCGTCGTTCGCACACGGTTGCCGTCGGCGTCGTAGTCATTGGTGACCGAGCCGCCGGCCGCCAGGCTCGTCATGAGCAGGCGTCCTTCCGAATCCCAGACGTGGGTGGTGCCATCGGAAGTGGACGTGAGACGGCCATTCACATCCCACGTATTGGTGACTCCCCCTTCGATCAACAGGCGATCACGATCGTCGTAGGTGTAGAGCGTCGTCGCCACGGCGCCGCCGCCGATCGAGCGGTTGCGCGAAGTGCGGTTGCCAACGGCGTCATACACGAAGCTGTCCGCCAGCACCGGTCCACCTGGACCCGTCACCGTTTCGCTGGCGAGCCGTCCGGCCGCGTCGTAGGTGTATTGCCGCGCGATGCCGCCCAGTTCATCGATGCGCGTGCGGCGTCCTGCCGGGCTCAACGTGTAGGCAAACGATTGCAGTGTCGTGCCGCCGAGGCTGGCAGCGAGACTGGTCAGCCGGTGGACGGCGCCGTAACCGTAAGCGGTCGTGACGCCATTCGGTTGCGCCAGCGACGACACCTTGCCGGCGGCGTTGTAGGAATACGTGAACGTTCGCGCCTGCGAGTCGGTCACGGTTGCCAGCCGGCCGGCGTCGTCGTAGGTGAACGCCTGGGTCAGCGACGAGCCGCCGACATTCGCCGTGCGCGAAGCGAGGTACGACGCCGGGTCGTAGGCGTACTGCAGTGACGTGCCGTCAGGCTGGGTGACCTGGGTGAGGCGGTTGCGGGTGTCGTAACTGTAGCTGGTGACACCGCGCGAATCGGTAGCGGTCAGCCGCTGTCCCGTGGCGTCGTAGGTGAACGTGACGAACGAGCCGTCGGGATGCGTTCTCCGCAGCAGCAGGTTGTTGGCGTCGTAGGTATAGGTCGTCGCCGCACCGCCGTAATCGATGCGCGCACTGAGATTGCCGGCTGGATCGTACTGCCGCCGCTGCGACACTCCGCCCGGCAGCGTGCGGCGCGTTTCGCGGCGCAACCCGTCGTACTCGAACCTGGTGATGCGGCCGAGCGGATCGGTCTGGCTGACGCGGTTGCTCAGCTCGTCGTAACTGAAGCTCCACGATTGATTGAGCGGATCGGTGACCTGGGTGATGCGTCCGCCAAGGTCGTAGGCAAGACGCGTCTCGGCGTTGTCCTCATCGAAGGTCGACGTGAGCTGGCGGGCCTGGTCGTAGACGTTCCGCTGGCTGGCGCCGCCGGGGAACACGGTGCGCGTCAGCAGATTGCGGCGGTCGAACTCGTAGGTCGTGGTCTGCCCGCCGGAATCGGTCGACGAGGTCAGGTTGCCGACGATGTCGTAGGCATTGGTCGTGGTGCGGCCGGTCGCATCGGTCGTCGTCAGG
>DASUSZ010000362.1:0-2469 GCA_036374815.1 Vicinamibacterales bacterium
GCCGTTCGACAGCCGGTGGTTGCCCCGCACGTTGATCTGATCGACGTGGAAGATCTCGAGGCCGACGACGACCGCAACGGCGCGTTGACAGGCATAGGCCGTCAGGGCAACGACGCCGATCGCGAGGGCCGCACGCCAGCGGCGCCACGTAAAGCCCGCACGCTTGCGCGACGGCTTGAGATGCGCGCGGCGGAACCGCTTGTCCGCTGGAGCGGTGACGGGCATCAGTGGCCGCCTCCGAGCGCCGCGAGGACCGAGGGCGCAATCGACCCGATCGATCCAGCTCCGAGCAACACGATGAGATCACCAGGTTTCGCCACCGACGCGAGCTCGCGCGGAACGTCGGCCAGCGATCGGACGATCCGCAGATCGCCGGCGAAGTCGGTCCGGACCGCGTTCGCGAGCGCGTCGAGCGTGACGCCGGCAATCGGATCCTCGCCGGCAGCGTAAATGTCGGTGAGCACGAGCACATCTGCGCCCACAAAAGCGCGGCCGAACTCGCTCAGAAGAAACTGCGTGCGCGTGAAGCGGTGAGGCTGGAATGCCAGAATCAATCGTCCATCCGAGATCGGTTTCGCGGCCGCAACGACGGCCGCGATCTCCGTCGGATGGTGGCCATAGTCCTCGACCACCGCGACCCCGCCCGCCTCACCGCGACGCTGGAACCGCCGGTCCGCACCCTGGAATCCGCTGAGGCCGCCTGCGACATCGCTCCATGCGATGCCAAGCTCCCTCGCCATCGCGATGGTCGCGAGCGCATTCAGTACGTTGTGGCGGCCGGGAACGGCGAGCTGCAGCGGGCCGAGCTCGACCGTGCGGCCGCCGGGTTTGCGCGCCCGGACGCTGCACACCGATCCGAACCCTTTCAGACGCACATCCAAGGCCGTGACATCTGCGGATGCATCGAACCCGTAGGTCACGACGTGCCGCTTGATGTCGCGGCGAAGCTCTCTCAGATGAGGATCGTCGATACACAGGATGACGGCCCCGTTCCCCGGCACGCTGTTGGCGAACTGCACGAAGGCGGCCTTCAGATCATCGAAATCCCGATAGGCTTCGAGATGCTCGCGATCGATGTTCGTGATGACGGCAAACCGCGGCGCCAGCTTCAGGAACGACCGATCGCTTTCGTCGGCTTCGGCCACGAGGTATTTGCCGCGCCCGAGCTTCGCGTTGCTGCCGAACGAGCTCACGCGCCCGCCGATCACCACGGTCGGATCGAGACCGGCCACATCGAGGACAAGTGCGACCATGGACGTCGTCGTCGTCTTGCCGTGCGCGCCCGCGACGGCGATCCCCTGACGCAGCCGCATCAGCTCGGCGAGCAGCTCCGCGCGCGCCACGATCGCAAGCCCGCGCTCCCGCGCCGCAAGCAATTCCGGATTCGCCGGACGAACGGCGGACGAATACACGACCACCTCGACGTCGCTCACGTTGCGCGCGTCATGTCCCTGCGTGATGCGGGCGCCGAGCGACGCGAGTCGATCGGTGATGTCGGTGCGCTGCATGTCCGAACCGCTTACCTCATATCCCAGATTCATGAGCAACTCGGCGATGCCGCTCATGCCGATGCCGCCGATCCCGATGAAGTGAATGCGCCTGCCCTGTCCGAGGACGCTCACGATTGGCGCTCGGTCAAGGCGATCACGGCATCCACGATGTCCTCGGCCGCGCGCGGCTTTGCGAGCGTCCTCGCGGCCGCCGACATTCGGCGGCGTCTGTCGCGATCGCCGGCGAGCGCGAGAATGCGGTCGGCGAGCTTCCCGCCAGTGAGCTCGCTCTGTTCCATCAGCTCGGCAGCCCCCGCGTTCTCCAACGCGCGCGCGTTGTGCCGCTGGTGATCGTCGGTGGCTGTCGGAAGCGGGATCAGAATTGCGGGACGCCCCGCCGCGGTCACCTCCGCAAGCGTCGTCGCGCCCGCGCGCGACACGACTAAGCCGGCGCCTTTCATCTCTCGGTCCATCGCATCAATGAACCGTTCCACGCGGCCCTGCACGCCGTACCGTTCGAACGCCGCTCGAACCACGTCGAAGTCGTGTGCCCCCGTTTGGCAGACGAGATCGACGGTTTCGGCTGCGGCAGCCAGCCGCGGCGCCGCCTCCACCATGGCCATGTTGATTGCGTGCGCCCCCTGGGAGCCGCCAAAGACTAGGACCCGTACCCGTGAAGCGTTGATGGCCGCGTCGAGACTGGGATCATGCTCAACCTCCAGGAACTCATGCCGAACCGGGTTACCGCTGACGAACGCTTTTTCACCGAAGTACTTCAGCGACGCTTCATAGGTCACAGCCGCGCGCCGTACCAACCGCGCGAGCAGCCGGTTGGTCAATCCAGGTACCGCGTTCTGCTCGAGCACCATTGTCGGAATGCCGCGCAGCGCGGCGATTGCCACGACCGGACCCGAGCTGTAACCGCCGACGCCAATCACGACGTCGGGCCGCCGCCGTGATATCAGCCGCCACGCGTCGA
>DASUSZ010000363.1:0-10880 GCA_036374815.1 Vicinamibacterales bacterium
GAGATACTGCTTGCCGGGATTCTTCGGGCCGGGGCCGCCTGACACGCACACCGCCCACGGGTTGCCCATGCCCTCGAAGTTCTTCTTCCAGTTGAGATCGTTGTCGAGCACCTGCACGCGCGCGTTGCCGCGATCGCCGACGTAGACGTTGCCCTGGAAGTCGGTGGCGATCGAATGCGGCGTGTTGAATTGCAGGTTCTGGTTGCCGCGCGTGCCGACCGCTTTCACGAAGCGGCCGCTCTTGTCGTACTTGACGACGCGCCCGTCGAAGTAGCCGTCGGAGACGAAGATATTGCCCTGCTGATCGAAGGCCACGTCGGTCTGGCGCCCGAAGCGGTACTTCGCGTTGCGGCCGTGGAAGCGTCCCGCGCCCGGCATGTTGCCGAGCATCTCGACCGGATCGTCGCGGCGGCCGATCACCATCAGCACCTTGCCCTCGGGGCTGAACTTGGTGAGCATGTCGGTGCCTTCATCGACCGTC
The DNA here is from genome assembly GCA_036374815.1 of Vicinamibacterales bacterium. Classification (GTDB taxonomy): domain Bacteria; phylum Acidobacteriota; class Vicinamibacteria; order Vicinamibacterales; family UBA2999; genus 12-FULL-67-14b. Next base: position 482 of record DASUSZ010000363.1, read on the forward strand.
CACACGTTGTCCTGCGCATCGACGCGCACCGAGTGCGCAAATGCATGGCTGTAGATACCGCGGCCGATCTCGCGGATGAACTTGCCGGAGGGGTCGTACTCGAACAGGCGCGTCTCGCCGGCGCGGTGGAAGACGTAGATGTGGCCTTTTGAATTGGTGGCGATTCCCATGTTCTCGCCGGTGTAGATGCCCGGCGAATGCTTGAAGAAATTCGGGACCGCTTCGTGCGGGATCACCGGTACGCCGGTGACGGTGGCCCTGGTTTGCGCGGGCAGACGCGATCCAGTCGCGATGAGAGCAGCGACGACCAGCAAAACGCCGGTAAACAGCTTGTTCATGGCGCAGAGTGTAGCCGATTTCGTTCTTGCAAGACGGATGGGATCAGGCGTAACGTTCGCGCCAAAGTATTTCGTCTTCGGCGCAGTCGTTTCCTGTGTGTTGTCTTACGGGGGAGGGACGGTATGCGAAGCAATCGGCGGGTTCTCGCCATTTCTCTAGTCGGTATGGTCACGCTCTGGATCACCGCCGCGTTGGCGTCGGCGCAATCGTTCCAGGGCGGCTTGCGCGGCGCGGTCAAGGATGCGCAGGGCGTGATTCCCGGCGTCACGGTGACGCTGACCAACGAAGCCAACGGCGTGTCGCGCGACACCGTCTCGAACGCTTCGGGTGAATATTCCTTCCCGGCCATCGATCCCTCGAATTACACCGTGAAAGCCACCGTGCAGGGCTTCAAGAGCTTCGAGCGCAAGGGCATTCGCATCGGCACGCAGCAATTCGTGACGCTCGACATCACCCTCGAGGTCGGCACCGTCGAAGAGTCGATCACCGTGACGGCGGACGCGCCGCTGATCGAGACGTCGAACGCGTCGCATGCCGAGGTGCTCGACGCCAAGACGATCGAGACCTTGCCGACGATCGGCCGCAACGTGTTCCTGATGGCGGTCACCGTGCCGACCGTGCAGAGCAGCGGCGACACGCACTGGAACCGCATGCAGGATCAGACCGGCGCGTCGGCGATCTCGCTCGGCGGCGGCGGCGTCCGCTCGAACAACTATCTGCTCGACGGCTTCCCGGTCACCGATCTGCAGAACCGCTCCGCGACCAATCCCAGCGGCGAGATGGTCGAAGACGTGCGCGTGCAGGTGCACACCTACGACGCGGAGATGGGACGCACCGGCGGCGGCGTGTTGAACACCACCGCGCGCTCGGGCGCCAACACCTTCCGCGGCTCGGCGTTTTTCCAGAACCGTCCCAACGCGTTGATCGGGCCGCTGTTCTTCAACCAGATCCGCGACATCGAGAACTCGCCGCAGTTCTGGCGCTCGGCGGGCGGCGGCTTCGGCGGCCCGATCGCGCGCAACCGGACGTTCTTCTACGTCGCCGGTGAGGGGTATCGCGACGGTTTGTCGCAGAACGCCGTCATGACGGTTCCCAGCAACGCGATGCGCAACGGCGATTTCAGCGGCTATCGTACCGCGGCCGGCGCGCTGATCCCGATTTACGACCCGTTGACGACCGATGCGAACGGCAACCGCCAGCCGTTCCCCGGCAACGTTATTCCGGCCAACCGCATCAGCCCGTTCGCGCGCGAGTACCTGAAAGCGATTCCCCAGGCCGAATCGGTGCTCGCCACCGGTGAAGGCCGCCTGCCGGCGCAGGATGTCATCAAGGACGCGGCGCAGCAGGGATCGCTGAAGCTCGATCATCACTTCACCGACAACGTGGGGCTGAGCGGCGTCTACTTGTTCCAGAACTCGTCGGAGCCGAACCGCAACTTCTTCCCGGACGCGAAGTACGCCTACCCGAGCTACCAGCTCGATCGCGCCGTCAACGTGTTCGTGTTGAACAACACCTACATCGTCAACTCGAGCACGGTGGCGACGCTGCGCTTCGGCATGAATACGTTCGAGGACGACAACAGCCTGCCGTTCGATTTCGATCCGGCGACGCTGGGTTTCTCGCAGAACTTCCTGGCCGCGATGCCCGTCAGGAAATTCCCGTCGGTCACGACGACCGGGTATCAGGGCACCGGGTTCACCGGCGTCAACAACCGCGACTATTACACCTATGGCGGCAACGGCACCCTCACGCGGCTGGTGGGCAGCCACAGCTTCAAGCTCGGCGCCGACTACCGCATTCTCGGCGTCAAGGCCGAGAACTTCGGCCAGTCGTCGGGCAGCTTCACCTTCAACGGCCAGTTCACGGCCGCCAACCCGACGACGAACACGCGCAACGCGATCGCCGATCTGCTGCTCGGGTTCCCGTCTTCGGGCTCGTTCACGCGCAATTCGCCGGTCAACAATTTCGTCAAGTACTACGGCGCCTACCTGCAGGATGACTGGCGCGTCAACGACAAGCTGACGCTCAACTACGGCCTGCGCATCGAAAAGGAGACCGGCCTGGCTGAGGCCGACAACCAGCTCGTCGTCGGCTTCGACCAGACGGCCGTCAGCCCGCTCAACGTCACCATTCCCGCCGATCCCGTCGCCGGCACACCGGCGCGGCAGGTGCTCGGCGGGCTGCTCTATGCCGGACAGAACGGCGCGAAGGAGACCACCGGCAATCCTCCTGCCGTCAAGGTGTCGCCGCGGATCGGCATGGCTTACAGCGTGAGCGACAAGACGGTCGTGCGCGGCGGTTACGGCCTGTTCTGGGCGCCGTGGGCCTACGGCGCGAACAATTCCGACGGTTACTCGGCGACCACCAACATGGCGCAACCGAACAACATTCCGGCCTTGTCGGTGCAGGACCCATTCCCCTCCGGACTGATCCCGATTTCGGGCAACTCGCGCGGGCTGTTGTCCGGTGTCAGCTCGGATATCAGCTTCGTCGATCCGAACAAGACAGCGCCGTACGTTCACCAGTACTCAGTCGACATCCAGCGCGAGCTGTTCGGCAATCTGAGCGGCAGCGTGGCCTACATCGGCTCGACGGGCCGCCGGCTGACCACGGCCGGCAACGTCAACATCAACCAGGTCGATCCGAAGTACCTGCCGCTGGGCAGCGCGCTGACGCAGACGGTGCCGAACCCGTTCTTCGGCAATCCGAATGCCGGCACGCTGGCGACGCGCGCGACGATCGAGCGCAACCAGCTGCTGCGCCCGTTCCCGCAGTTCCTGAACATCAACCAGCAGGAGACCAATCTCGGCAAGTCGCAGTACCACGCCGGCGTGGTCCAGGTGCGCAAGCGCATGACCTGGTGGAGCGGCAGCTTCAGCTACACCTTCAGCCGCCTGCTCGACAACCAGTTCGGCCAGGGCAACTACTACACGTCGGCGCCCGGCCTGCTGAATCACTACTCGTTCATCGAGGGCTCGCCGTACTTCGATCCCGATGCGGAATACGGCCGCAGCCTGATCGACTCGCCGCACAAGCTGTCGATGACGCCGACGATTCAGCTGCCGTTCGGCGAAGGCCGCCGCTTCTTCAACGAGAGCCGCGTCGCCAACGCCATCCTCGGCAACTGGACGGTCTCCGCGGTGATCCAGATGCAGAGCGGCTTCCCGATCGGCGTCAGCCAGAACACCAACAACACCAACCTGCTCGGCGCCGCGCAGCGGCCGAACATCGTGCCCGGCCAGGAGTTCGTGCTCGGCGACATCACGGATCGGCTGCGCGCGAACCCCGATGACGATCGCTACCTGAACCCCGAGGCCTTCAGCAGCGCGCCCGCAGGGACGTTCGGCAACGCGCCGCGCATCCTGCCGGGCGCCTACTCGCCGTGGCGCAACTCGACCGACGTCGCGATCAACAAGGACATCCGCTTCGGCGGCGGCAAGCGTGCGACGCTGCGGCTCGAGATCATCAACCTGTTCGACAACCCGTGGTATGCCGCCATGCAGAGCGTGGCGTTCGGCAACACGAACTTCGGGCGCGTCGTCTCGCAGGGCAACTACTCGCGCACCATGCAGGTCACCGGCAGGTTCTCGTTCTGACGCTGATGTAGTTGGCAGTTGCCGGTTGGCAGTTGCCAGTGAGTTACGAAGTCGCCAGTTGCAGTTGAAGCTTCAATGGCAGCTGGCGACTTTTCCTTTAGAGCGGACGCGCAAGGTGCCACAGCGCTTCGGGGCTGCCGCCGAAGCGGGTCAAGATCCAATCGAGCACGCCGTTCCGCGCGTGTGACACGTCCGAGGCGTCCGTCAGCGCCTCGATGAAGATCGCTCGATCGGGTGGGCGACCGGCCTCGTGGGCCTTAATGGTGGCGAGCGCGACGGCCGCGTTCAGATAGGAAATGCCGAGCGCGATTTCGTCGACGATTGGCCGCCCGGTCGCTCCGAGTGTTTCGAGCGTCGATCGCAGGTAGTGGAAGACGATCGCCCGGATCTCCGGCGCGTTGATATCGGCGCGATGTTCCTTCAACGCCTTGACGTTGATGCCCTCGAGCGACGGCGCGAGGCCGTGGAAGTGGGCGAGCAGCTGCAGCCGCCGCATGCGCAGCGTCATGCGCGACTGATTCGGGTTCGCTATCCCGCTTCGGACCGCGGCAACCGCATAAAGAAATCCGTATTGCATCATCCTCGCGATGGCGCCGGGCGGCTTTGCCGGCGGCGGATCCGGCTTCGTTGCCGCATGCGGGACCGTCAACGACAGATATTCCGCGAAGTCCTGGTCGGACAGGGCAAGGACGCGGCTTCGAGTCAGGTCATCGAGGACAGCCGCGATGCGGCGAACCCCCGCGCGCACATCATGCGGATCGCGCTGCAGCAGCGCAATCAAGTTGGTGCGCAACAGGTACAGGGAGCGCGTATCCATCGTTCGTCCCTCGACCAGTTCGAGCGCCGCCGGCCGCGGTGTGCCGTTCGCGGCCCATTCCTTCTTCAACGCCTCGAGCTCGACGCGTGATTCGCTGATCAGCCTGCCTTCGTTGGCGGCGATGGTGGGGCAGTTGAAGCTGGCCTTGAGGACCACGCCATCGGCGGCCGCATGGAAGGAGTACGGAAACATCCGGCAGGTGAGCGGCTTGTTCGCGGGGCCGAGCTCTTCGTGAATGCGGCAGCGATTGCCGGCCGACAGGAACACGCACGCCCCGTCGTCACGCTTGCGAATCCGCTGCAATGCCGGCGCGCCGGGCACGGGCTCGAAGGGATCGCGCGCGCCGTCCGATTCCTTAAACCATTCCGCCACACGGAGCCGCCCATAAAGGTCGAGCTCCGCTGCCGTCACAACGACATCGAATCCACGACAGCATCGGCCACATTGGGAACACGCGAAACGCTGCTGCGGATCGATGCGCACGTCGGCGTAGTTTACGGTGCAAGGTGGAAAGCTCAAAGCCAGTGACTTGACCCGAAGGCCCGAAGATACGAAGACTCTTTTTTAAAACGCCAGTGCCGCTACGAAGCTGGCGCGCATTCAAGAAAGATTGTCTTCGTACCTTCGTGCCTTCGTGTTGAGGGCGTTCGCTTGCCAGACCCTATTGTCCGGGCCACCTCCCCGGTGTGTAGGGGACGCCAGCTGCTTCGAGTTGAGCTTCGAACTTGCGAATCTCCGCTTCAAGACCCCGCAGGTCCTTCACTACCGCGGCGAGATCTTCGTTCGCGATCGCGTAGTTCCGCTGTTGCGTGCCCGTCGGTGCGCCGCTCAGACCGCGCGCGCCTTGGACGGCGGAATTGACGCGATCCTGCAGGTTCGTTGGATCGCCCGACTCGGTGCCGCGCAGCGTTTCATCGCCGCGCAGCCGGCGCAGGATCGCGAGCACGCGCACGTCGAAGCGCCTGGCCTCGTCGAGCATCTTCACGTCGGCGGGCGAGTCGACGATCGCGCGCTGGATTGCCTGCGTGCGCGTGCGCATCGAGTTCGCCGCTTCGAGCGTGCCGGTGAACTGCCGCTGCAGCCGATCGACGTTCTGGTGATAGGTCGCGTTTTCCGTCCGTTGCTGCGGCGTGAGCGTCACGCCAGGATCGGCGGTGACCGTCAGCGGCTGCGGATCGCCGAGCGAGACGACGTTGCCGTCGATGCGCCGCGACAGGGCGACGCGGTACGTGCCGGGAGCGACAAAGCTGCCGCCGCCGGTGTTGCCCGGGAAGATCGGCGGATCCTGATCCTGCCCGCCGCCGCCACCCCCACCGAAGCCGCCGCCGCCGGTCGTCGGTGCCGTGGTGCGAAGGTTCCACACATAGCGGTGAATGCCGCGTCCGCCGGGCACGGTCATGCGCCGCACGATTCGGCCGGTCGAATCGGTGATCGTCATGAACGTCTGCGGCGCTTCTTCGTCGGCTTCGGCGGTGAGCTCCGCCTGCGTCGGATAACGCGGGGAGGCGTTCTTTGCCGCCGCGGCGCGATCCTGATCCTGGCGGCGCTGCCGCGCCGAGCGCGGCGCTTCCTTGACCCAGTAGGTGACGAGCGCGCCGAAGTAGCGGTTCTCCGACATCCACAGGTTCTCACCTTGCGAGCCGCGCGACTTGCCCTGTTCCGGCACTTCGACGACGGCGGGCTTGGTGGGGAAGACGTAGCCGTCGCGATCGAACGTCGCCTGCGACAACTGGCGCAGCGGCGAATAGTCGTCGAGCACGTAGAAGCCGCGTCCGAACGTGGCCAGCACGAGATCGTTCTCGCGCTCCTGGATGGCCAGATCGCGCACCGGGATCGTCGGCAGGTTGTTGCGCAGGCGAATCCAGCGCTTGCCGCCGTCGGCGGTGAAGTGGAGGCCGTGCTCGGTGCCGACGAACAGCAGGTTCGGATTGACGTGATCTTCGGCGAACGACAGCACCGGCGAGTTGGTGGGCAGGTCGCCCGCGATCGATTCCCACGAGCCGCCGCGGTTGGTGCTCTTGTAGATGTAGGGCTTGAAGTCGCCGTTCTTGGTGTTCTCGTACAACGAGTACATCACCTGCTCGTCGTGCTTCGATGCGGCGACCTCCTGCACGTAAACGCCGTAGTTGCCGTAGTCGGGCAGCCCTGGCGGCCGCTCGCTGCGGCGCCAGTTCGCGCCGCCATCGATCGACACCTGCGTCAGCCCGTCGTCCGTGCCGACGATCACCACGCCTTCGCGGCGCCGCGACTCGGCGACCGTCGAGATGTTGCCCCACGTCGCCGTCGACTGGTGCTGCGCGATCGCTTCGGGCGGCCAGATGCGTCCCATCACCGGCAGCGTGTTGCGATCGGTCTGTCGCGTCAGGTCGGGACTGATTGGCTTCCAGCTGTTGCCGCGGTCGTCGCTGCGGAACAAGCGGCTCGTGCCGAAGTACAGGCGCATCGGGTTGTGCGCGCTGATGATGAACGGCGATTCCCAGTTGTAGCGCAGCGCCGCCTCACCGCGGTCTTCGTTCGGGCGGATGCTGACGCGCTCGCTCGTCCGCTTGTCGAGCCGGACGATGCCGCCGTATTGCGATTCGGCGTAGATGATGTTGGGGTCGCTCGGATCGATGCGGACCACGAAGCCGTCGCCGCCGGTCACGACGAACCAGTCGTTGTTGGTCGAGCCGTTCGGGCCTTTCGATCGCGACGGCCCGCCGAGCGTGCTGTTGTCCTGGGTGCCGCCGTAGATGTTGTAGATCGGCGAGACGTTGTCGACTTCGACGTTGTAGAACTGCGTGATCGACAGGTTGTTGAAATGACGCCACAGCCGGCCGCCGTCCCATGATTCGTAGAGGCCGCCGTCGCTGCCTTCGAGGAGGTGATCGGTGTTGTCCGGATCGACCCAGATCACGTGGTTGTCGACGTGCTTGTTGCGCTCGCCAATCTGCCGGAAATTCCGCCCGCCATCGTCCGAGACGAAGCTCTGCACCGACGGCACGTAAATGCGATCGGGGTTCTTCGGATCGGGGTGGATGTTCTCGTAATACATCGGCTGCGCCTGCACGTTGGCACGGCGTTCCCACGATTCGCCCGTATCGTTCGAGACGTACATCGCCACCGGGCCGTCGGCGGACTCGACCTTCGCGTAGATCAATCCTTTGCGCGCGGGAGAAAAGGCGGGGACGATGCGGCCGAGATCGCCGCCGGGGAGCCCGGTGCGAATGCGCCGCCACGTGGCGCCGCCGTCGGTGGATTTGTGCAGCCCGCTTTCGGGACCGCCGTGAATCAACGTCCAGGTGTGGCGGCGGCGTTGATGCGCCACCGCGATCAGCACGTCGGGATTCGACGGATCCATGATCACGTCGCTGATGCCGGTGTGCTCGCTGATGTTGAGGATCTTGTTCCAGGTGGCGCCGCCGTCGGTGGTCTTGTAGAGTCCGCGATCGCCGCCGGCGCTCCACAGCGGTCCGTACGCCGCTGCGTAGAGCACTTTCGAATCGCGCGGATCGATCACGAGGCGGCCGATGTGCTGCGAATCCTTGAGGCCGACGTTCCGCCACGAGCGCCCGGCATCATCGCTGCGATAGATCCCATCGCCCCAGCCGACGCTGCGCTGGTTGTTGGCCTCGCCGGTGCCGACCCAGACGATGTTGGGGTTCTTCGGGTCGAGAACCACGGCGCCGATCGAGTACGAGCCTTCGTTCTGGAAGATCGGCGTGAACGTGGTGCCGGCGTTCTCGGTCTTCCACACGCCGCCCGACGAGACGCCGATGTACCACGTCTGCTTGTCCTCGGGGTGGACGGCCACCACCTTGATGCGCCCCGACATCAGCGCGGGCCCCACGTGGCGGAGCCGGAAATTGTTGAAGGTCGCCGAAGCCCAGGGATCCCGGGCAGCAGGGTTGTCAGGCTGGCCGCCCTGAGCGAGAAGCAGGGCGCTTGCGGCGTGCTTCGAGTCGAAGGGTGCGGTCAGCGCCGCGGCAATAGCAAAGGCAAAAACCAGTTTCTTCATGCGGGGTCAGATTATATTGGGGCGCACAGACCTGGGACGAACCCTGTTATGAAAAAACCGCTGATCCTTGCCCTTCTCGCGCTTTTCGGTTCGGTTATCGTTGGGGCCAGTTCGACTCCGACGCGCTTGTTGCGGACCCCGTCGATCAGCGCGACCCACGTCGCGTTCGCGTATGCGAACAACATCTGGGTGGTCGATCGCAAAGGCGGCGACGCGCGGCGTCTGACGAGCTTCCAGGGGCAGTCGAGCAATCCGAAGCTGTCGCCCGACGGCACGCTCATCGCCTTCAGCGCCGACTACGCCGGCAACACCGACGTGTATGTCGTGCCGGTGACCGGGGGCGAGCCGCAGCGGCTGACGTGGCATCCGGGTGCAGATACCGTGCAAGGGTGGTCGCCCGACGGCGCGCGCATCCTGTTCGTTTCGGGCCGCCAGACGCACGCGCCAAACGCGACGGCCAGGTTCTGGACGGTGCCCGCCAAAGGCGGCATTGCCGAACCATCGCCGCTGCCGCGCGGCTACCAGGGCAAGTTCGCGCCCGACGGGCGCCGCATCGCGTATCGCATGAACTCGTCGTGGGACGAGGAGCGCCGCAACTATCGCGGCGGGCAGAACCGCCCGATCTGGATCGTCGATCTGAAGTCGTTCGATCTGATCTCGCCGCCGTGGACCGATTCGAAGGACGTCGATCCCGCGTGGCTCGGCGACACCGTCTATTTCATTTCCGATCGCGACGGCATCGCCAACGTCTGGTCGTACGACACCAGCACCAAGGCGCTGACGCAGCGGACGAAGTTCATCGACTACGACGTCAAGTCGCTCGATGCCGGCGGCGGCGCGGTTGTCTTCGAGCAGTCAGGATATCTGCACGTCCTCGATCCCAAAACCAACAAGACCGAGCAGCTGATCATCAACGCGGCCGGCGACTTCCCGTGGATGATGCCGCGCTTCGAAGACGTGACGGCCCGGATGGGCGCCGTCAGCCTGTCGCCGACGGGCAAGCGCGTGCTGGTCGAGGCGCGCGGCGAGATCTTCACCATCCCTGAAGCGAAGGGCGATGTCCGCAACATCACCAACTCGAGCGGCTCGGCGGAGCGCGCGCCGGCGTGGTCGCCGGATGGCAAGTGGATCTCGTATTTCAGCGACAAGTCGGGTGAGTACAAGCTGGTGATCGAATCGCAGGACGGCGTCGGCACGCCGCGGGAGATCGCGTTCCAGAAATCGGCGTTCTATTACTCGCCGGTGTGGTCGCCGGATTCGAAAAAGCTGCTCTACACCGATACCAATCTCAACGTGTGGGTGATGGACATCGCGAGCGGACAGTCGAAGATCGTCGGCGACGATCCATGGATGGTGCCGGAGCGGACGCTGGCGCCGTCGTGGAGCCCGGACTCGAAGTGGGTCGCGTTTGCGTCGCGCCTCAACACGCTGTATCGCGCGATCGTCGTCTCGAACGTGGAGACGGGCGAGAAGAAGCAGATCACCGACGGCCTCGCCGATGCCACGTATCCGGTGTGGGACGCGAGCGGGAAGTACCTCTGGTTCCTCGCATCGACCGACTTCGGCCTGGCGTCGCAGTGGCTGGATATGACGTCGTACGGCCGCGAAGAAACCTTTGCGCTGTATCTCGCCGTGCTCAACAGGAACGAC
>DASUSZ010000364.1:0-6060 GCA_036374815.1 Vicinamibacterales bacterium
CCGGGCTGACCTTGCATTACCTCCAGGAAATCCTGCAGGCCCGCGGCCCGCGCACGCTGCGCACCGCGTGCCTGTTGAGCAAACCGAGCCGCCGCAAGATCGATGTGAAGGTCGATTACATCGGCTTCACCATCGAGGACAAATTCGTCGTCGGCTACGGGCTCGATTACGCCGAGCAGTATCGAAATCTCCCGTATATCGGCGTGCTTGAATAATTACTGAACCGCCTTGCGAACCAGGTCCGCCGCCTTGCGGGCCTCGTTCAGCACGCTCGCCTCATCGAGCGTCAGCACTTTGCGGTCTCGCATCAACACTTTGCCGTTCACGATCGTCGTTTCCACGTCGTCGCCGCGCGATGCATACACGATCTGTGAAACGGGGTCGAACACCGGCTGCTGACGCGGCCTCGCGAGGCTGACGACGATGACGTCGGCGCGCTTGCCGGCCTCGATCGATCCGATGCGCGCCTGCTGGCCAATCGCGCGGGCCCCGGCAATCGTCGCCATCTCCAGCGCCTCGGGCGCGCTGATCGCCGTCGGATCCATCGTGATCAACTTCTGCTGGAAGGCGGCCTGGCGCATCGCCTCGAACATGTCGAGATCGTTGTTGCTGGCGGCGCCGTCGGTGCCGAGACCGACGTTCACGCCGGCCTTGCGGTACGCGACGACGGGGGCCGTGCCGCTCGCCAGCTTCATGTTGCTTTCAGGATTGTTGGAGATGCCGACGCCGCGCTGCTTCAACAGCGCGATCTCCTCGTCATTGATCCACACGCCGTGCGCGCCAATGGTGATTGGCGCCCAGAACTTCAGCGACTCGAGGATCGCCACCGGCCGCATTTTGTGCCGCTCCTGCGACATGCCGGTCTCCGCCTGCGTTTCCGCCAGATGGATCTGGATCGGAATGTTCAGCCGCTTCGCCAGCTCGCTCGTGGCCGTCAGCGTTTTCGCATCAAGCGTGTAGACCGAATGCGGCGCCAGCGACGGCGTGATCAAGCCGTCGTTGGCAAACTCCTTTGCGAACGCTTCCGTTCTCTTCAACGCATCCGCCGGCGTCCTGGCGTCGGGCACCGGGAATTCGATCACCGTCTGCCCCAGCACGCCCCGCAGCCCGGCGGCCTTCGTGACCCGCGCGACCTCTTCCTCGAAGTAGTACATGTCGCAGAAGGTCGTCGTGCCCGATTGAATCATTTCGAGCGCCGCGAGGCGCGTGCCGATGCGCACGAACTCGGGCGAGACCGTTTTGGCTTCGGCCGGGAAGATGTACTTCTGCAGCCAGTCCATCAGGTTCAGGTCGTTGCCGAGGCCGCGATACATCACCATGGCGGCGTGGGTATGCGTATTGATCAACCCCGGCATCACGACTTTGCCGGTGGCATCGATGGTCTGCGCCGGCTTGAAGCGGGCCGCGATGGCGGCGGGCGTGTCGACGGCGACGATGTCGGTGCCGTTGATGGCGACCGCGCCCGGATTCAACACCCGCCGGGCGCCGTCAACAGTCACGACGATGCCGTTGGTGATGATCAGGGAGACCGCGGCCGGCGCCTGCGCGGACAGCGTTCCAGCCCCTCGAACGGGACTGATTACCGCTGCGATCGTCAGCACCAGCGCGATCGGCGAAATGCGCATCAGCATGCAGGCCGAATTGTACGTGAATCCGGAATTGCGGTGTAAGCTTCTCGCGCCGTGCTTCAACTAGTAACGCATCCCCTCGTGCACGAGTGCCTCGCCGAATTGCGCGATGCGCGCACCGCTCCGGAACGTTTTCGATCGATCACCAATCGGATCAGCGTGCTGCTTGGCGCCGAGGCGCTGCGCGATGTGCCGACGGTCAATGAGACCGTTGAAACGCCGCTGGGCCCATCGCCGTGCCGGCGTCTCGCGGCCGACGTGGTGATGGCGCCGGTGCTGCGCGCGGGCCTGGGCATGCTGCCGGGCATGCTGGAGCTCGTGCCGAACGCGCGCGTCGGCCACCTCGGATTGCAGCGCGACGAGCGGACCGCGGTGGCGTCGCAGTACTACGCGAAGCTGCCGAAGAACATCGGCAACAGCTACGTGCTGTTGATCGATCCGATGCTCGCCACGGGCGGCAGCGCCGTGGCCGCGCTGGACATGCTGACCAGGGCCGGCGCGCGTCACCTGCGACTGGTCTGCATCGTCGCCGCGCCCGAAGGCGTCAGCGCGGTCGAGAGCGCGTATCCGTCGGTGCCGATTTTCACGCCGGTGGTCGACCGCGAATTGAACGCGCAGAAGTTCATCGTCCCGGGCCTCGGGGACTTCGGCGATCGACTGTTCGGGACCGTCTAGAAAGGCTCAGTTGGTGCTATGATCGACGGTCTGGGCGCGCGCTTGGCTCAGCGGTAGAGCACCGCCTTCACACGGCGGGGGTCGGTGGTTCGAATCCACCAGCGCGCACCACTTCTTCTCCAGCATGCGCCTGCAGCCGATTCTCACGGCGTGCCTTTTCGCTGGACTCGCCCTGCTGCTCTACGCGTTTCATTTGAGCGAAGCGCCGCTGACGGCCGATGAGGCCGCCTTCAACACCCACGGGCAATCGATACGAGCCGGTTGGACGCCCCTCTATTTTCGCGTCAGCGCCGATCACTGGCTGCAACCGGCCGGTGTTTACGCAAACGCGCTGGTACAACGCGCCGGCGGCGGCGAGGCCTCGGGGCGATTCGCGAGTGCGGTGCTCGGCGCCGTCAACGTCGCCATGGTGTTTGTGATCGGCACCCTTATGACCCGGCGCTGGTGGATTGGCGCAGCGGGCGCCGTCACGCTGATGTTGACGCCGTCTCATTGGTCGTTGGCGCAGCTCGGGACGGATGCAATCTTTCCGGCGACGCTGATCCTGCTGTGGCTCTGGAGCACTCTGCGTTTCTTCAGGTATGACTCATTGCGAGCGCTGACGGCGGGCGCGGCCTTCCTCGGAGTCGGCGTGTATGCGCATCCGGCGGCGCCATTGACGGCGCTGTTCCTGTGGACGCTCACGCTGGTCGCCGCACGCCGGCGCAATCTCGTACGTCTCGCGGCCGCCACGCTGGTGTTCATCGCGGCATGGCTGCCTGCGGCATTCTGGTTCTACCGCCATCCCGATACTTATCCAGATACGTTCGGGCGCTGGGTGATCTTTGCGGCCCACCTGCGCAATCCGCTCGAAGGAGTGCTGGCCTTCGTCAATCCGACAACGCTCGGCGACAGGTTGTCGCTGTATTGGGGGTTCTGGAACCCGTCGTGGTTGTTCTTCAGCTCGCCGGCGCCGCTGTTGCTGATTGCCGCGCCGTTGATTCCGATCGGTATCTACCGCTGCGTCCGTCACGGCCAGCGCGAGTTGCCCGCACTGTTGCTCGGTGGCCTGTTGGTCGTGCCGCTCGGCGGAGCATCATTCGGCGCGCCGCGTTATCTGCCGTCGGCGGCCGCCGTCCTCCCGCTCCTGGCGTTGCTCTGCGCGCTCGGCCTGGAGCAGCTAGTCGGCCTTGTCGCTCGGCGTCCGCTCGAAGATGACGAAGGTGCGGCTCCCGTCGAGGGTTGGAACACGGACGACGTCGCGCCACGCGCCTGATCCACCGAGCGACGCGCAGGCCGGCGATTCCGCCGGGCAGATCAGCGTCGCTCGCGCCGGCACTTTCGACGGCAGGTCCTTGTAGTAGAACGCGCGGCCGATCAACTCCTGGCGGCCGGCCTCAATCGCGTAAAACCGCCACATGCGATGGACCCATTCGATATTGGTGCTGATGTAAACGGCCTCGGCGTCGCCCGATCGCGCGATCAGCTCGCGCATCGCCTCGCGCACGCTGCCGCTGAACCACTGCGCGGCGCCGATGCGATATGAGTCGCTCATGTAATAGCGATGGAATGAGATGAACTGCAATGCGATCGATACGACGAGCGCGGCCGCGGCGAAGCGCGGGAGCAGCGCTCGCCCCTGCCACAGTGCGACCACTCCGTAAGACGCGACCATTACCGCGAACGGAATCGCGAACATCACGCGATTCATCTCGATGCCGCCGGAGATGATGCTGACGATCGGCGCGGTCAGGAACCCAGCGGCAATCACCCACCCGATTGGGTCCCGCCGTCGCGCAATCGCCCACAACCCGATTGGCAGCAACGCGGCGAACGCCCATGGAAAGAGTCCGCTCGTCCTGGTCGAATTCACCATGCTGGGGTCGCCGGACACGAACAGGTACGACGGATCGAAGAATTGCCAGTACAGATTGATGCGGCTGCCGATCGCCTCGGCCAGCGATCGATCGCCCGCCAGCTGGTAGGCGCTGACGATCTGCGCGTTGCGCTCCGGATGCGTCAGATACCAGGCGGCCATCGGCAACAGGCACACGAAGCCGGCAACCGCGGCAAGCACGACGGCCCGCCACCGCATCGATCGCGCGGCGATGCCGACCGTCATCAGGACGTAGAGCGGCATCATGACGACGGCCGCGAGATACGAATACATGCCGATCGCCAGCACCGCGCACGCCGCTATGAACCGCTTCGGTGACGGCTGTTCCTCGAATCGCGCTAATGCCCACAGCCACCCGAGCACGAACGGGATCGAATACAGCGGGCTCAGCAGCAGGCGGCCGCGGATGAAATGAATGGGCGCCAGAGCCAGCATGAGCGCGGCAACGACACCGGCCCAGGTGCTCTGAAAGATCGCGCGTGCCGCGAAGAACATCAGCAGCACGTTCAGCACGGCGATTAGCGCCGTCGGAGTGCGCGCGCCCGCTTCCGTGAACGGCAGCACCTTCAGTCCGAGCGCGGTCACGTAGATCAGCGCCGGGTCACGTCCCGGAGGAAACTCGGGCTCGGTGAAGTACATCGGCAGCAGGCGGCCGCTGAGGTCGCGGCCCGTCGTCGCGATCGCGTGCGCCTGCAGCGCGCCCTGCGCTTCGTCGTGAATCAGGTAGGGCGGGACGCGATCGAGATCCCTGGTGTAAAGCAGCGTTCCCCCGAGCACGATGGCCGCTGCGATGAGCGCCGTCGTGAGCCGAGAGGTCATCCTCGGGCCACTGCGAGGTCGCCGTACTTGTCGATCAGCCGATACAACGCACGCCGGCTGATGCCGAGCCGCCGCGCCGCAAGCGACTTGTTGCCGCCGGTGCCGTCGAGCGCCGCGCGGACTTCTTCCGCCGTCGGTGGCGGACCATCGGGCTCTTCGACGACAGGCGCCGCCGCTGCCCGCTCCGTCAGCGAACGCGCCAGGTCGCCTTCCGTCAGCAGGTGCCCTTCGCAGAGCAGGCACGCGCGCTCGATCACATTGCGCAGCTCGCGCACGTTGCCGGGCCACGGCCACTTCATCAGCCGCTCCTCCGCGCCCTCCGTAAGGCCGGTGATCTGCTTCGAAAAGTCTTTCGAGAATTTCTTCACGAACGCGGCCGTCAGATACGGCACGTCCTCCGGCCGCTCGCGCAGCGGCGGCACCGCGATCTCCACGACGTTCAACCGGTAATACAGATCCGATCGAAACCGCCCGGCCGCGATCTCGGCGTCGAGACGGCGATTGGTCGCCGCGATCACGCGAACGTCGACCTTCCGCAGTTCGACGCTGCCGACCCGCTGCAGCTCGCCGTTCTCGAGCGTGCGGAGCAGCTTTGCCTGCGCCCCAGGCGGCAGCTCCCCGACTTCGTCCAGGAACACCGTGCCGCCGCTCGCGGTTTCAAACACGCCCGTCTTGTCGGCATTGGCGCCGGTGAACGCGCCGCGGACGTGGCCGAACAACTCGGACTCGAACAGCGTCTCGACCACGGCCGAACAGTTCACGGTAACGAGCTTGCGGTGCTTGCGCGGCCCGAGCTCGTGCAGGGCCCGCGCCACCAGTTCCTTGCCGGTGCCGGTCTCGCCGGTGATCAACACGGTCCGCGCATGCGGCGCCAGGCGGTGAATTACGTGGAACAGCTCGCGCATCGCCGGCGAGCGGCCGATCATGCCGCAGACCTCGAGGCGGCTGGCCAGCGTCGCATCGGCGTCGAGCACGCTGTTGCGATCGAGGAATTGCTGGCGCATCGCCCGCATCAACTCGCGCACCCGCGGCATGTCGAGCGGTTTGGAAAAATACTCGCTG
>DASUSZ010000365.1:0-7056 GCA_036374815.1 Vicinamibacterales bacterium
CTCGCGCTCGATGCGAAGATGAACTTCGACGACAACGCGCTGTATCGCCACGCCGACATCCGGGAACTGCGCGACATTTCCGAAGAGGATCCGCTCGAAGTCGAAGCCTCGAAGTTCTCGCTCAACTACATTCGCCTCGACGGCACGATCGGCTGCATGGTCAACGGCGCCGGGCTCGCGATGGCGACGATGGACATCATCAAGCTGTCGGGCGGTGAGCCGGCCAACTTCCTCGACGTCGGCGGCGGCGCCAACGCCGAGCAGATCAAGAACGCGTTCCGCATCCTGATGATGGACAAGAACGTGAAGGCCGTGCTGATCAACATCTTCGGCGGCATCCTGCGCTGCGACGTGCTCGCGGCGGGCGTGATTGCCGCGGTCAAGGAACTGGGCGTGCCGGTTCCGATCGTCATCCGCATGAAAGGCACGAACGTCGAGGAAGGAAAGAAGATGCTCGCCGAGAGCGGGCTGAACTTTGCGACCGCAGACACGATGGGCGAGGCCGCCGACAAGGTCGTGGCCCTCGCCAGCCCCGAATTCGGAGGTCGCAAGTAATGGCAGTCCTGCTCGACAAGAACACGCGCCTGATCGTCCAGGGCATCACCGGCCGCGAAGGCACCTTCCACGCGAAGGCCGCGGCTGCGTACCACACGAAGGTCGTCGGCGGCGTGACGCCAGGCAAGGGCGGCACGACGCACGAGGGCTGGCCGGTGTTCAACACCGTCAGCGATGCGGTGAAGGAAACCGGCGCGAACGCGTCGGTGATCTTCGTGCCGCCGCCGTTTGCGGCGGATGCGATCATGGAGGCCGCCGACGCCGGCATCGCGCTGGTCGTCTGCATCACCGAAGGCATCCCCGTCGTCGACATGATGAAGGCGATGACCTACCTCAAGGACCATCCCGAGACCCGGCTGATCGGACCGAACTGTCCGGGGATCATCTCGCCGGGCAAGGGCAAGGCGGGCATCATTCCCGCGAACATCTGCAAGGAAGGCCGCATCGGCATCGTGTCGAAGAGCGGCACGTTGACGTATGAAGCGATCGACCAGCTGACGCGCCAGGGGCTCGGCCAGAGCACCTGCATCGGCATCGGCGGCGATCCGTTGATCGGCACCACGCACATCGACGCGCTCGGGCTCTTCCAGAACGATCCGGAGACCGACGCGGTGATCATGATTGGTGAGATCGGCGGCTCGGCCGAGGAAGAAGCGGCCGCGTGGATCAAGCAGCACTTCAAGAAGCCGATCGTGGCGTTCATCGCGGGCCAAACGGCGCCGCCGGGACGCCGCATGGGCCACGCCGGCGCGATCATCGCGGGCGGCAAGGGCACCGCGGCTGAGAAGATGAAGGCGCTCGAGGCTGCCGGTGTGAAGGTCGTAAAAAGCCCCGCGGACATGGGGCAGGCGCTCGTCGGTGCGATGAAGAAGTAGGTCTTACGGGCTCGCGGGCTTACGGGAAGAACGCCCGTCAACCCGCAAGCCCGTAGCCCGCTAGCCCGAAGTCCGCAAGCCCTACATCGTCGGTGAGCAAGTCGCCGACGTCATCTTGATGTCGTCGACCTTGAGCTTCAGCAGCGTAATCGGCATTTCCTTGCCGGCGTGGCCAGCTGGCGGCGTCGGCACCGCGGCGTTCGGCGCAGGTGTCACCACGTCGCGGCCCGGTCCTTCGATCTCGACGTTGATGCCGTTGCCCGATTCTCCGGCCTTGAACTCAATCTCGGATTTTTCAACGGACGTAATCTTCCCAGTCAGCTGAATCGTGTGGCCGGCGTGCGGCTTCATCTTGTCGGTCTTCTCGATCCAGTAGTAGCGCTTGCCGAACTTGCCCATGTCGCTGTTGGCAATGGGCCATTCGCGCACGTTGGTCAGGACGTAGGTGTCCTTCTTCTCCGCGGCGACGACGCAGCCCTGCAGCGTGACGGTAGAACCCTTTTCATATTTCTTCCCATCCGCCTGTGCCTGCGCGGAAACCGTCGACATTCCGGTGGCCAGCGAGATGGAAAAGGCGAGAGCGATCGCAGTTTTCATGTTTCCCCCAAGGCGGGAGTTGCATAAGCGCTGCCACAACGTATAATCCAGCTCGTGAGTTTCGCGTCCCGGTTTACCTCCTTTACCGATAGCGGCTTTAACGCCGCGGGTGGCGGGGTGTAGTCAGAGCCGCAACAGACGAGCTCAAACGAACTACCAACGCCGCCCAGGGAAACCTGAGGCGGCTTTTTTCTTTATGACCAACCAGGATCTCGCGGCGTTACGGAAGAGTCTCGACGACATCGACTCGGTGCTGGTGTCGGCGCTCGGCGAGCGCGCGCGGCTGGCGCGGCAGATCGCGAGGGTCAAGGCGGACGGAGAAGGCCCCGTGCGCGATACCGATCGCGAGACGGCGCTGCTGCAGCATCGATCGTCGCTTGGCGAGCGGCTCGGGCTCGATCCCGCGTTCGTGCGGCGGATCTTCCGCGAGATCATCGACGACTCGGTGCGACGCCAGCACGATGCCCTGCACAGCAGCGGATCGGATGCGGCGCAGGAGATTGTCGTCGCGTTCCAGGGCACCGAGGGCGCCTACGGACATCAGGCCGCCTTGCAGCATTTCGCGGTCGCGCAGCGGCCGGTCGCCTTCAAGGCCTACGGCACCTTCAAGGAGATGCTCGAGGCCGTGATCGAGGGCCGGGCGGATCGCGCCTTGCTGCCAATCGAGAACACCACGGCGGGATCGGTGTACGAGTCGTACGATCTGCTGCTGCGATTCAACCTCGCGCTGGTCGGCGAGGAGATCGTCGACGTGCGGCATTGCCTGCTCGGCGTCGAGCCGGTGGCGATCGAATCGCTGCGCCGCATCCACTCGCACCCGCAGGCGCTGTCGCAGTGCAGCGAGTTCCTGTCGACCCTGCGCGACTGCGAAGGCGTCAGCGCGGCGAATACCGCGCTGGCCGCGAAGCACGTGCGGGACTTGAAGAACCCCGCCGAAGCGGCGATCGCGAGC
The DNA here is from genome assembly GCA_036374815.1 of Vicinamibacterales bacterium. Lineage (GTDB taxonomy): Bacteria > Acidobacteriota > Vicinamibacteria > Vicinamibacterales > UBA2999 > 12-FULL-67-14b. The sequence goes on from DASUSZ010000365.1 coordinate 2,980, forward strand.
GAGGAGGCCGGCGCGCACTTCGGATTGCACGTGCTGAAGCGCGATATCGCCAATCAGCCGGTGAACTACACGCGCTTCGTGGTCGTGTCGGCGACGCCGGCGGACTGCGATCCGCGGATTGCGGCCAAGGTGTCGATGGTGCTGTCGACCCGGCACGAGCACGGCGCCCTGGTGCGGTGCCTGAATGTGATTGCCGACGAGGGGTTGAACGTCACCAAGCTCGAATCGCGGCCAAGGCCGGGGACGCCGTGGGAATATGTGTTCTATATCGACGTCGAAGGCCACATTGCCTCGCCGCGGATGCAGGCGGCGCTGGCCGGTCTTGCCGAGCGGACGGTGTTCCTGAAGGTGTTGGGCTGTTACCCGGCCAGAGAATTACCCCGCTGAGACCCGCCTTCGCGGCCGAAGGCCGCTGCGGCGCGGCCTCGCCGTAGCTCGTTCAAGACAAAAGCGAGCGGGGGCGGGTAGAATCGATCGGATATGGAACGAACGTTTGCGATTATCAAGCCGGACGCCGTGAAAAAGGGCGTCACGGGACAGATTCTGGCGCGCATCGAGAAGGCGGGCTTCAAGGTCCGCGCGATGCGCATGATTCACATGAGCAAGGCGGAGGCCGAAGGCTTCTATTACGTCCACAAGGCGCGCCCGTTCTTCGGCGGCCTGACGGATTTCATGTCGTCGGGGCCGTGCGTGGTGCTGTGCCTCGAGGCCGAGGGCGCGATCAAGAAGTGGCGCGATCTGATGGGCGCGACCGATCCTGCGAAGGCGGAGCCCGGCACGCTGCGTAAGGATTTCGGCGCCTCGATCGACAACAACGCGACGCACGGATCGGACGCGCCGGAGACGGCGGCGTTCGAGCTCGGATACTTCTTCCGCGGAATGGAGCTGTAGAGGGCGGTTCGGCGCGGAGGTTCGGCACGAGGTTCAGCACGAAGGTTCACCACGAGGGTTCATGGCGATCAAGTCTGACAAGTGGATTCGCAGGATGGCGCTCGAGCACGGGATGATCGAGCCCTTTGAAGATCGCCAGGTGCGCCAGGGGGTGGTGTCGTACGGCGTGTCGTCGTACGGCTACGACTGCCGCGTCGGCAACGAGTTCAAGGTGTTCACCAACGTCTACAACACGGTGGTCGACCCGAAGCGTTTCGATCCGCAGTCGTTCGTCGACATCACGGCCGACGAGTGCATCGTGCCGCCGAACTCGTTCGCCCTGGCGTCGACGGTCGAATACTTCCGCATCCCGCGCGACGTGCTGACGGTGTGCCTCGGCAAGTCCACCTACGCGCGCTGCGGCATCATCGTCAACGTGACGCCGTTCGAGCCGGAGTGGGAAGGCCACGTCACCATCGAGATCTCGAACACCACGCCGCTGCCGGCGAAGATCTACGCCAACGAAGGCATTGCGCAGGTGCTGTTCTTCCAGAGCGACGAGCAGTGCGAGATTTCGTACAAGGACAAGAAGGGCAAGTATCAGGCGCAGCGGGGCGTCACGCTTCCGAAGATCTGAGGTCTTAGGGTCTTAGGGTCCTAGGGTCTTAAAAACATGCTCCGTACCTTCAAGAACATCGTGCCGAAAGTGGACCGCTCTGCCTACGTCGATCAGTCGGCGCAGGTGATCGGCGACGTCCACATTGGCGCCGAGTCGTCGGTGTGGATGAACGTGGTGATTCGCGGCGACGTGAATCACATCCGGATCGGCAAGCGCACCAACATCCAGGACCTGACGATGATCCACGTGATGCGGGAGACGCATCCGACGATCATCGGCGACGAAGTCACTGTCGGCCACTCGGCGGTGGTGCACGGCACCACCATCGAGGATCGCGTGCTGATCGGCATGGGCGCCGTGCTGTTGAACGGCGTGCACGTCGAACACGACTGCGTGATTGCCGCGGGCACGCTGCTGACGGAAGGCACGCGGATTCCCGCGCGGTCGCTGGTGATGGGCCGGCCCGGAAAAGTGAAGCGGCCGCTCACCGACGAAGAAGTGGCCGAGATTCGCTGGTACGCGGACAACTACGTGAATTACCGGCTCGATTACACCACCGAAGTGCGCGCCTCCAAGCCGATGGGCTTCAAGTGAATACCGGACCAGCACGCGGGATGCGCGACTTCCTGCCGGAAGACGTGCGGCGCCGGCAATACGTGATCGGCGTGATCGCCGACGTGTATCAAAAATACGGCTTCGAGCCGCTCGAGACGCCGTCGGTCGAGAATCTCGAAACGCTGCAGGGCAAGTACGGCGAAGAGGGCGATCGGCTGATCTTCAAGATCCTCAAGCGCGGCGAGGGCGCGGAGACAGGGCAGGCGGATCTCGCGCTGCGCTACGACCTGACCGTGCCGCTCGCGCGCGTCGTCGCCGAATACCGCAGCAAGCTGCCAAAGTTCTTCAAGCGCTACCAGGTGCAGCCGGTATGGCGGGCGGATCGACCGCAGAAGGGCCGCTTCCGCGAGTTCTACCAGTGCGACGTGGACGCGATTGGCTCGACGTCGATGACCGTCGAGGCCGAGCTGCTGTCGGCGGCCGCCGACGTGTTCCTGAAGCTCGGCTTCAAGGACTTCAAGATCGTCGTCAACCACCGCAAGCTGTTGAACGCGGTCCTCGAGCACGCCGGCGTGCCCAAGCCGTTGCACGGCGCGGCGCTGGTGGCGATCGACAAGGCCGACAAGATTCGCATCGAAGGCGTCCGCAAGGAGCTGGCCGAGAAGGGCCTGCCGGCCGACGTGGCCGATGCGCTGCTCGAGCACTTGAGCAGCACGCCGCCGCCGAAGCTCGCGGACTGGATGGTCCAGCAGTCGAACACGCTCAACGACGAGGGCAAGCAGGGGATCGAGGAGCTGCGGCAGATCTTTGCGCTGTGCCAGAGCACGAGCGCGGGGCCGCACCTCAGCCTCGATCGCAGCCTCGCGCGCGGTCTGTCGTACTACACCGGGCCGATCTTCGAGATCCGCGTGGCGGATCTCGCGGGCAGCCTCGGCGGCGGCGGCCGCTACGACAATCTGATCGGCATGTTCTCCGGCGAGAACATTCCGGCGAGCGGCATCTCGCTCGGTCTCGAGCGCATCCTCGTGGTGATGGCCGAGCGCAACATGTTTCCCGAATCGGTGGTGTCGACGCCCGCGGACGTGATGGTGGTGCAGTGGTTCGCGAACCGCACCAACATGTACCTGGCGTTTGCGACCGAGCTGCGCGAGGCCGGCCTGCGCGTCGAGCTCTATCCGGAGGCGCCGATCGAAGACGGCAAGAAGGTCGGCGACAAGCAGTTCAAGTATGCGTCGGCACGCGGCATTCCATACGTCGCGGTCATCGGCGGCGACGAACTGGCAAATGACACCGTGGCAATCAAGAATATGAAGACAGGCGAGCAGATCGCGATTCCGCGTGCTCAGGCGAGCGCTCACCTTGGCAGGCGATAACGGTAATGGCTGAACAGTTAGGCTCTCTCGCTCGAACCCATACGTGCGGCGCACTTCGGCCGGCAGACGTCGGCAGGAACGTGGTGCTGCTTGGCTGGGTGCATCGCGTCCGGGACATGGGCTCGCTGTTGTTCATCGACGTCCGCGATCGTCACGGGCTGACGCAGGTGGTGATCGAAGGCGACGCCGCGCTGCTCGAGCGGGCCAAGCGCGCGCGCTCGGAGTTCGTCGTCGCCGTGCTCGGCGAGGTCGAACGGCGATCAGCGGAGACCATCAACAAGGATTTGCCGACCGGTGAAGTCGAGGTGCGCGCCAGGGAGCTGCGCATCCTGAACGAGGCCAAGACGCCGCCGTTCTCGATCGCCGAGGATCAGAACGTCTCGGAGGAGACGCGGCTGAAGTATCGCTATCTCGACCTGCGGCGTCCGCAGCTCCAGCACAACATCGGGCTGCGTCATCGCATCACGATGGCGCTGCGGAAGTATTTCGACGAGCAGGGCTTCTACGAAATCGAGACGCCGATCCTGACCAAGTCGACACCGGAAGGGGCGCGCGACTTCCTGGTGCCGGCGCGGGTCCATCCGGGCGAGTACTACGCGCTGCCGCAGTCGCCGCAGATCTTCAAGCAGATCCTGATGATCGCCGGCTTCGATCGCTACG
>DASUSZ010000366.1:0-10744 GCA_036374815.1 Vicinamibacterales bacterium
ATAGGAGCGGAATGCCTCGATTGTTCTCATACGGTACGTTGCAGCAGGAAGAAGTGCAGCTCTCGACGTTCGGCCGCAAGCTCGAAGGCGAGAAAGATTTGCTAATCGGCTACGAGCCGTCGTTGGTCAAGATCGCCGATCCCGAACTGGCGAAACGTCTCCAGAAGCTCCATCACGACAACGTGCGGAAAACCGACGATGAGTGGAGCAACGTGCAGGGCACCGTGTTCGAGGTGACCGACGCCGAGCTGGCCAAGTCCGATGCCTTCGAGGCGCAGTTCAACTACACGCGGATCAACGTGCCGCTGGCATCGGGCAACGAGGCGTGGGTCTACATCCATAAGGACTGACCGGCGGCGTCGATGATCACCGATCGCGATCGGACGATGGTGCTGTCGTCGCTCGGCTGGGTCGACGGCGATGCGATCTGGTGCTTCGACGTCCAGTCCGGCGCGGCTCGAGTCATCCCGCAAAATACGGGCGCGCGCTATACCTCCCTTCATTCCGCGGGCTCCGAGCGCTTCGTCGCCGTCCATCATTTCGACGGCGCACGCTTCCTCGCGTCGGTCGGGCTGTTCTCGGCGCCAGAGATCACCGTATCCAGCGCGGGATACGAGAACGGCCGCACTTCGCTCACCGGCAACGCCGACACGTGGGCCGGACTGCCGCAGCTGTTCGTCTGTTACCTCGCGGCGCCGTGGAATGATTTCGTGCTGATCAAGATCGAGTCGGGCCACGTTCACATTCAGCGGCTCGAGTGGTACGACTCGTCCTACGACAAAGGCTACCAGGGCATCGTCGACGTCATCGCACTGGCCGATCCACGGTACGCGCTCGTGTCGGTGCAGCGCAGTTCGGAACTGGTGCTTCACGATCTCGAAACCGGGAAGGCGGAACGCAAGGTCGGCATCGGCGCCCAATCTGGCAACCCCAGGCTGACGCTTCGGAACGGCGGCAGGGAGCTCTGGGCGAACGATTACGACACGCTGGTCATCATCGACACGCAGTCGTGGCGTGTATTGCGGAAGAAGCGCCTGCAGTCGGCGAAGGGCGGCACGGGGCAGTTCATCGGCGACTACTCGTTCTCAGCGGATGGCACGTGCTGCGTGGCGCGGCCATATAGTGGTGACGTGATCGCGCTCGACCAGCGGCTGCGGATTCGCAAGTCGGCGAAGCTGGGGCGTCAGCCGCAGGAAGCCGTCGAATTGCCGAATGGCGAAGTCATTGCTCGCGACTGGAAGACGGGCGACCTGCTGAAGGGCCCGATGCAGCCGCATAGCTGGATCAAGTCGCTATGGGCATGAACATCACCGAGCTGTTCGGGATCGAGCTGCCGGTGATCCAGGCGCCGATGGCGGGGTCGCAGGGTAGCGCGCTCGCGATCGCGGTCTCAAACGCGGGCGGACTGGGCTCGCAACCCTGCGCGATGCTGGGGCCCGATCAGATCCGCGCTGAGTTGAAAGCGATCACGGCCGCGACGCCAAGACCCTACAACGTCAACTTCTTCGTTCATAAACAGCCCGAGCCCGATCCGGTTCGCGAAAAGGCGTGGCGGAAGGTTCTCGCGCCGTACTTCGCCGAGTACGGCATCGATCCCGACGCGATCCAACCCGGGCCTCAGCGCCTGCCGTTCAACGACGCGGCCGCTGACGTCCTCGAGGAGTTCAAGCCGCCGGTCGTCAGCTTTCATTTCGGCCTGCCATCGGACGCCTTGATGAAGCGCGTCAAGAGCTGGGGATCGAAGATCCTCTCGTCGGCGACGACGGTCGACGAGGGGCGGTACCTCGAGGCGCACGGCGTCGATGCGGTGATCGCGCAGGGTTACGAAGCGGGCGGCCACCGCGGCATGTTCCTCACCGACGACCTCAATACGCAGACCGGCACGTTTGCACTGTTGCCACAGCTCGTTCAGGCGTTGACGGTGCCGGTCATCGCGGCCGGCGGCATCGCCGATGCGCGCGGTGTGCGCGCCGCAACGGTGTTGGGCGCCGCCGGCGTGCAAGTGGGCACCGCCTATTTGTTCTGTCCGGAAGCAACGACCAACCCGTTGCACCGGGCGGCCTTGAAGAGCGATGCGGCGGCGAAGACCGCGATCACGAACCTGTTCACCGGCCGCCCCGCCCGCGGCATCTTCAATCGGCTGATGCGCGATCTGACGCCGATGAACTTTGCGGCGCCGGCATTCCCGCTGGCAGCGACGGCGATCTTCGCGCTCAGGGCCAGGGCGGAGCTCAACGGCGCGAACGACTTCACCTCGATGTGGGCCGGGCAGAACGCCGCCGCGTGCCGGGAGATGCCGGCCAGGGAATTGACGCGGTCATTAGGAGTGCTACCATCCACTCGCTCCTGAAGCATGACCGGCAGTAGCCGACTCGGTCCATACGTCATCTTCGAACCGCTTGGCGCCGGCGGCATGGGAGAAGTGTTCCGCGCGCACGATCCGCGCCTGCAGCGCGACGTCGCCATCAAGATCGTCGCGGCGCGTCACTCGTCCGATCCGGCCGCGGTTGCGCGCATGGTTCGCGAGTCGCGGATCGTCGCGTCGCTGAACCACCCGAATATCGTCAGCATCTTCGACGTTGGCGAAGACGAGGGGCGGTTCTACCTGGTCACCGAGTTGATCGAGGGCGAGACGCTGCGTGCGAGGCTGCGGCGCGGCGTCCTCCCGGCGCGCGAGGCCCTCGATGGTGCGATCGCGATCGCCTCCGCGCTCGCGGCAGCGCACGCGCGCGGCGTGATCCATCGCGATCTCAAACCCGAGAACGTCATGGTGACGGCGACGGGCGCCGTCAAGGTGCTGGACTTCGGCGTCGCGAAAGCGATCGCATCGCCGGACGCCGCCACGGCGCCACCGATTGCCACGCTGACCGCGACGGGCGCCGCCATCGGCACGCCTTCTTACATGGCGCCCGAACAGCTCGAGGGACGAGCGATCGACCACCGCGTCGATCAATTCTCGTTCGGCATTCTGCTTTATGAGATGCTGACCGGCCGGCGGCCGTTCAAGGGCGCTACCGCGGCAGAAGTAGCCGCCTCGATCCTGCGTGATGAGCCCGAGCATCTGAGCGGTGTTCGCGCTGATCTTCCGCCCGCGACCGGGCGCATCGTCGCACGTTGCCTCGCGAAGAATCCCGACCAGCGCTACGCATCGACCGCGGACCTTGTCCACGCGCTGACCGACGCCCGTGACGACCTGGGCCTGGTCACGCCGGCGGCGGTAGCCACTGTTGCCAGACGGCCCGCTTACGTTTGGGTCGCCGCGGTAACAACGGTAGCCATTGTCGCAGCAGTCATCGCCGGGCTGCGCGGCGGCGACGTCGAGCCGGCGGTTGCGGCGAATCGCTCCACGCCGCACACCGTTGTAGTTCTCCCGTTCAGCACCATCGGCGACGGCCAGGCATACATCGCTGCCGGCCTCACCGAGGCGCTAAGCCGCGAGCTCGGCCACGTCAATGGCACGCGCGTCATTTCGGCGAACAGCGCCTTTGCCTACAAGGGCGGCGCGGATGACGCGGAGCGCATCGCACGGGAGCTCGGCGCCAACGTCATCGTGCGTGGCTCAGTGCAGTCGGCAGGCGAGAGAGTTCGAATCAGCGCGATGCTGATTGACGGCCGCGATAGCTCGACGCTGTGGAGCAACCGCTACGATCGAGGCACCGCCGATATCCTGTCAGTGCAGGACGACATCGCATGGCAGGTGGCAACCAAGCTGGCGGCGACGTTCGGCGCCACACCACCGCCGCGGCCGGTCGCTACTCCGAAAACGACACCGGAAGCCTACGATGCGTTTCTGCGCGGCAGAAACCTGATGCGCGGCAGTGCGACGCAGTACGCCGCCGGAATCGCCGAGCTCGAAACCGCGGTGATGTTGGATCCGGCGTTTGCGCTGGCGCGCGCGCATCTGGCCAGCGCATATACGCAGCAGTTTTTCTACAATGCCGCCGATCCAGAACTGGAGCGAAAGGCGTTTGTTGAAATCGAGAAAGCCGTCGCGATCAATCCCGATCTTGGCGAAGCGTACCTGGCGCGTGCCCAACTGACATGGAACTTGCGAAACGGTTTCCCGCACGAGCGGGCAATCGCCGATTTGCGTCGCGCCATCGCCAGCAACCCGAATCTCGCCGAAGCGCACATCGAACTGGGCAAGCTCTACTACCACATCGGCCTGACACCCGAGAGCATTGCGGCGAACGAAGAAGCATCGCAGCTCGACCCGCGATCGCTGGTCGCGTTGTACCGCCAGCTTGGGGCAAAGATTGACGCCGGCATGACCGAAGCCGTCAGCGATACCCTGGCGCGCAACCCGCAATGGCCCGCCCGGCAACGGGTTGCCGCCATGTCGTACTTGGGGTTGACCGAACAGGCGATTGCGACGCTCGCGCCGAACGGCGTGTCGCGGGAGCAATTGGAGAAGATCGAAATGAACGACGTTGCGCTTCTGGCGCAGCTGCTGGCGCGAGCAGGCAAACGGCAGGATGCCGAACGCGCACTGCAGCTCGCCATACCGCTGGCAGCCAATCCAACTGGCTTGTCCGATACGCATCACGCGCAGTTTGCGATCGGCTGTGCGTACGCGTCGTTAGGCGATCGCGACAAAGCCGTCGAATGGGTCACGAAAGCGGCCAACGAAGGCTACCCCTCGTATCCGCGTTTTTCGTCGGAACGCGACCTCGTGTCGCTTGGAGGTCATCCCGCGTTCGACGCGTTACTCGAACGTCTTCGCCGCGATCACCAGCGCTGGCGGAAGACGTTGACCTAGATTGCGTCCGACACGGACGTAAACGTAAAGCCCGACAACTTCAACGCCGGAACCATCAACTGCGCTTTGCGCTCGGGCGCGCCGATCGCTTCGACATTCCACGGCGCCAGCATGGCGAGCACGCTCTGGTTGAAGCGCAAATTGCCGACCGGGTTGCGGACCTGGCCCTTCTCGATCCACCACACGCCGTCGCGCGTCAGGCCGGTCAGCATGATCGACCGGCCGTCAATCAGCCGCACGTACCAGAACCGCGAGATCAGCAGCCCGCGCTCCATGCCCTCGATCATCGCGTCCATCGACGTTGGCGCCTGCGAGCTTTCGAGGATGTAGTTCACCGGGCCCGGCGTGGGCTCCTTCTTCTTCTCCTGCGCCCAGAAGCGCGAGTAGGCGAGGTTCTCGAGGACGCCATTCCTGACGAGTGACAAGCGCGTGGCGGGAATGCCTTCCGCCGTTGCGGGATTGCCCGGTAGCTCCGCGTGTATCGGATCGCTATAGAGATTCAACTTCTCGTTGAACAACTTCTCGCCGACCCGCGACTTGCCGTCCTTGCCCGAGAAGGCGCTGCGGCCTTCGTCTGTCGTGCGCGCGTCGAGGGCGTTGGTGAGGAAGCCAATCAGGTCGGCGACAGCCTGGGCCTCCAGGATCACCGGGTAGACGCCGGGCTCGATCGGCTTCGGCTGCCGCGATCTCACGGCCTTGTTGACGGCCTGCCGGACCACCTGCTGCGCATCGAGCTTCGCGAGATCGAAGTGATCGGACGAAAAGTATCCGGAGCCGGTGCCGTCGGCGCTTCTCGCCGTGACGCTGAAGTCGGCGTTCGTCGATCGGAAATAGCGGCGGTTGCCGTTGGCGGTGGCTTCCGCGGTCGCCACCTCGCTCGCGGTATGAAAGCCGGCGCCGATGATGTTCGCGCCGCGGCACGCCGACAGCGCCGCGTCCAGCGTCTTGGCCCGCGCGGCGAGATCGACGTTCGCGGTCGCCGCGGCGTAGCCGCGATGCTCGCCATACGTCTGGGGCCCGAGCGTCGGCAGATACTCGCGATGCACCGGCGATACCTTTGCGATCTGGACGGCTTCTTCCGCCAGCTGCTTCAGCGCGCTTTCGCCGGGATCGTTGCCCACGCTGGTGCCGCGCTTGCGCGCCACCCAGACGGTCGCCGTGATCTGCAGATCGTCGGCGCGGCCGCTGGTCGTGATGCGGTTGTCGGCGAAGCGCGCGTGTGACTGCTGCGTGCCGCGCAGCGACACGGTCGCGTCTTCCGCGCCTGCGGCCTTCGCGTGCGCCAGCACCGTCTCGCAGATCTTGAGGGCTTCTTCGCGGCTCACCATTACGCCGCCCCCGTGTTGAGCACGTTCACGTTGCGGAAGCGCGCCGGTGGACAGCCGTGACTGACCGCGTTGGTCTGGCCGGGCTCGCCCTTGCCGTCGGCCGACGTGCCCCAGAGCTGATAGGTCGACCGTCCACCAAGGCCGTCGCACGACGCCCAGAAATCCGGCGTGCGCGATTGATACGCCGCGTCCCGCACCATCGCGCCAAGCTTGCCGTTGACGATCTCGCGGATCACCGCGCCGCCGAACTGGAAGTTGTAGCGCTGATGATCGATCGACGACACGCCGCGCCCCACGACGTAGAGGCCGCGCTTGATCTCGCTGAACAAGTCGTCGAGCGACACGTCCGTCGCCGCGGGTTCGAGCGATACGTTCGGCATGCGCGGGAACGGCACACTGGACCAGTCGTCTGCATGCAGGCACCCGTGCGATCGCGATTGTCCGACCAGCGGCGCCAGCTCGCGAGTCGTCTGCCAGTCGACGAACATGCCGTCCCGCACAATGTGCCAGCGGTCCGACTTCACACCCTCATCGTCATAGCCGGTCGTCGCAAGGCCGCCGGGCTGCGTGCGATCGCCGATCAGATTCACGATCTTCGCGCCGAAGCGCAGCTTGCCCGCGTCGGCCGGTTTCACGAAGCTCGTGCCGGCCATGTTGGCCTCGTAGCCAAGGGCGCGATCGAGCTCCGTCGAATGTCCGACCGATTCGTGAATCGCCAGGAACAGCTGCGACGGATCGACGACGATGTCGTAGCGGCCGGGCACGGCGGGCCTGGCGGCGAGCTTCTCGACCACTTCGTGGCCGGCCTTCTCGGCATCCGCGAACCACGGATACTCTTCGAGGTACTCGTAGCCAAGCAGCTTCGCGCGATCGCCTACGGCGCGTGTCTGGAAGTCGCCCGATGCGGTGGCCGTCGTCGTAAAGGTGGGATTGGTGCGCACCAGTCGCTGCGTGATGCGCGAGCCCTCTGTCGACGCGAAGTATTTCTGCTCGTCGACGAACTGCAGCTGCGAGTTGACGAAGCTGACGCCTTTGACGGCCATTGCCGCTTCATTCAGCTTGAACAGGAACGCCGTTTTGGTTTCGAGCGGCACCTCGAAGGGATCGCGCTTGATCGGATTGTTCCAGGCGTCGATCACCTTGTCGGCGTTCGCGAGCACGACCTTGCGCGTTTGCAGGATGCCGTTGGCCCTGGCGATCGCCACGGCCTGCTCGGCGATCGAACGCGCGGACGCCGGGTCGACCTTGTTGATGGCGGCAAAGCCCCACGCGCCGTCGACGAGCACGCGCAGTCCCATCCCGTAGCTTGCCGACCGCGACACGTTCTGCACCTGGCGCTCGCGCGTCGAGATCGACTCGCGGCGATAGCGATTGACGCGGATGTCGGCGTACGACGCGCCGAGGGCCGTCGCCCGGGCCAGCGCAACCTCGGCCGCTTCGGCGCGCGCGGCGTCGCCCGCCGCTGACGGCTGGAAGGCTTCCGACCAGTCGGGAAAATACGACGCGGCGACAAGGGTGCCGCCGGCGACGATGAACTCACGCCGTGAAAATGAAGACATTGCGGCGATTATAAGAAGGTCTGAGGGTCTCAGGCGCTTCGGGTCTTGTGAGAGCCGCATGAGCTGGCCGTGCTTGCAATCGCCGGCGGCGAGGTGCTAACGTGATCGTGTTCGTTAACTGTTTGTAACGTAAGGAGATACGCGAATCAGCACGGCGTCAATGCGCAAGGTCACGGTTCCGGAGGCGGGCGTCTCCACGCTGTTTGGCGCCTACGACGACAATCTCCGGCAGCTGGAATCCCTCCTCAACGTCCGCATTCGCACCCAGGGCCACGAGTTGCTGGTCGAAGGCGATGCGGGCAGCACCGCGAAGGTGGCGCGCCTCGTCGAGCAGCTCGGCACGCTGATCGATGAAGGGCACTCGATCTCCGATCGCGACGTGAAGACCGCCGCGCAACTGGTGGCGGAGGACGCGTCGGTCGATCTCCGCGAGCACTTCCTCAAGGATGGCCAGCTGCGCACGGCCGGCAAGCGCCGCATCGCGGCGAAGTCGGCCAACCAGCGCCGCTACCTGGAAGCGATCGATCAGTACGACATCGTGTTCGGCATCGGTCCCGCGGGCACCGGCAAGACCTATCTCGCCATGGCGCAAGCGGTCAGCTATCTCCTGGCAAAGAAGGTCAGCCGCATCATCCTGGCCCGGCCCGCGGTCGAAGCGGGCGAGAAGCTTGGATTTCTTCCGGGTGATCTGCAGGAGAAAGTGAATCCGTATCTGCGGCCGCTCTACGACGCGCTGTACGACATGCTCGACGTCGAGAAGGCCGAAAAGTATCTCGAGCGCGGCGCGATCGAAGTGGCGCCGCTCGCCTTCATGCGCGGCCGCACGCTCAACGACGCGTTCGTGATTCTCGACGAAGCGCAGAACACCACCACCGAGCAGATGAAGATGTTCCTGACGCGCCTTGGCTTCGGCTCCAAAGCCGTGGTCACCGGCGATGTCACGCAGATCGATTTGCCCGGCGGGCGCACGTCGGGCCTCGTCCAGGCAATGGAAGTCGTCGGCAAGATCGAGGGCATCTCGTTCGTCTACTTCGACGAGCGCGATGTCGTGCGGCACAAGCTCGTGCAGGCGATCGTGAAGGCATACGACTCTTATGGCAGCGGCCCGTCTACGCGTTAGTGTTGCAAGTCCCGATGGCGTGAACGTCGCGACGCGAGGGCTGGGGCAGTGGCTCTCGCGGATCGCTCCGTCGAAGGCGCGGGGCGAGCTTTGTATCGCGCTGGTCTCCGACAAGCGCATGCGCGCGCTCAATCGCCAGTTTCGCGGCAAGGACAAGGTCACCGACGTCCTGTCGTTTCCGTCAGGCGAACGCGGCTTCATGGGCGACATCGTGATTGCGGCCGCCGTCGCCAGGAAGCAGGCCGCCGCGGCGGGACATTCCGTGCAAACGGAAATCCGCATCCTCGCTCTGCACGGGTTGCTGCACCTGCTCGGCCACGATCACGAGCAGGACGATGGAAAAATGGCGAGGATTGAGGCCAGGCTCCGCAAGAAGGCAGGGCTCAAAGAAGGTCTAATAGAACGAGGCCAGCGAAGGCCGTAACGCGCAGACCACGTGACCCCGCTCTTACTGTTTCTCCTGGGATGTGCCGTCACCTATCTCGGCACCGTCTCGGCGGCGTTCAATGCGCTGATGCGGCTGTCGCTGCGCATCCACGCCGAACGCACCGATCGCGCCGATGCGCTCGCGTGGTATCTCGAGGATCCGCGCCGTCTGTTCATCCCGGCGCGCCTGCTGATCAGCATCGTGACGATCGTGATGGTGGCGCTGCTGGCGCGTGCCACCGGCGTCGACAAGGCGGGATTGCCCGTCCTGGTGCTGTCGATCATCCTGGTGGTGCTGACCTGCGAGCACCTGATTCCTCTGGTGATCGTCCGCCACGATCCCGAGCGCGTGCTCGACGTGCTGCTGCCATCGTTCGATGCGATGGCGCGGCTGCTCAAGCCGGTCACGGTTGGCCTGCTGCGGCTGGGCACCAGCAGCCGGCGGCGCAACATGTCCGGCGTGCGCCACGATGCGCATGCGCCGCAAGGTCCACCGCCGGTCGAAGTCACCGCCGAGACCGCGAACGCCGCCGCCACGCCGCCTGATGCCACTGAAGCGGTGCAGGAAGGACAGGCGCGCGAGCTGCTTCGCAATCTTGCCGACTTCCGCGAGACGATGGTGCGCGAAGTGATGACGCCGCGGCCCGATATCGTCGCCATCGAGCAGAATTCGACGGTCGAGCAGCTCTATACGGTGTTCCGCGAGCAGCAGTATTCGCGCATTCCGGTCTACAAGGACACGCTCGACAACGTGCTCGGCTTCATCTTCATCAAGGACCTGATCCAGCGCGGCAAGCAGCTCAGCATGCAGGCGCCGATTACGCCGATCACGCCGTATATCCGTCCCGCGCATTTCGTGCCGGAGACCAAGCGCGTCCCGGATCTGCTGAAGGAATTCCAGCGCCGCCGTCTGCAAAGCGCGATCGTCGTCGACGAATACGGCGGCACCGCGGGACTGGTGACCGTGGAGGATCTGCTCGAAGAGATCGTCGGCGAGATTCGCGACGAGTACGACGTCGAGGTCGATCGCATCGTCGACGAGGGCAACGGCACGTTCCTGTTCAGCGGCAGCGTGCACGTGGAGGAGATGGCCAACCTGATGAGGGTGAACATCGAAGGCCACGGTTTCGAAACGGTCGGCGGCTACCTGCTGTCGCGGCTCGGGCGGGTGCCGCTGGTCGGCGAGCACCTCGAAGTCGAAGGGCTTGATGTCGAGATCATCGACACGCAGCAGCGCCGCATCACGCGCGTCCGCATGAGCCGCCTCGAGCCCGTGCCGGCCAGCGGCGGCGCGTCGGGCGGAAAATGAAGGCCGGCCTGGTCGCGCTGGTCGGCCGGCCCAATGCCGGCAAATCGACGCTGCTGAACCAGCTCGTCGGCCAGAAGCTCGCCATCGTCTCGGACAAGCCGCAAACTACGCGCAATCGCATCGTCGGCGTCAAACAGGTAGTCAGGGAGTCAGGCGGTCAGGGGGGCAACGAAGTCGTCGGCCAAATCGTCTTCCTGGACACGCCCGGGATTCACAAGCCGCTGCATCGCTTGAACGTGCGCA
>DASUSZ010000367.1:0-5928 GCA_036374815.1 Vicinamibacterales bacterium
TCTGCGGGCTGATCATCTTGCCCATCACGCCGGCGGAGCTGTTCGTGGCGCCCATCAGGATCGGATCGAGCCCGGACACACGCGCCGTCGTCGCCTGCAGCGGGCCGAACAACGTGTTCGATGACGTGTCGCTGCCGGTCAGGAACACGCCGAGCATCCCGAGCCACGCCGAGAAGAACGGGAACCACCATCCCGTCGCCGCCAGCGCGAGCGCCATCGACGACGTCATGCCGGAATAATTCATCACCGTCGCGATCGACAGGATGAAGGCGATGGTGACGATCGGCAACCGCAGCTGCGCCGCTGTCTTGCCGAACGCGATGCCGAGAATCCCTGGCCTCGCACCTGCAGCCACCATCGGGATCAACGCGATGAAGGTCGCAAACAACACCAGCGTGCCGGCGGTCGCCAGGAAATCAAGCCGATAGGTAAGCGGATACGGCGACGTGGTCGCGACCACGGGAGCGCCGCGCTGCACACGCGCGACGATTTTGCCGTCGACATTGTCGTACGCACCCGGCCAGTTGAACTCCCACACCGGAAAGCGGAAGCCTTGCGGATCGACCGCGGCCGGTTCGCCCACCCATGGCTCGGGGCAGAGCTTGTTGCCGATCTGTCCGCACCTCAGGAACATCGTGACGTTGGCCGGCGGTTCGAGGTTCTGCATGCCGGCAAAGTTGCCGACCTGGCCGATCAGCACCGTGACGATCAGAATGCCGTAGGTCGCATAGGCGCGCGCGACGCGGCCCGACGAGTCGACGATCGTCTCGGTGATGACCGGCCGGCCATCCACGTAGCCGTCCTTTGGCTGCCATACCTTCAACAACAACGCGACTGACGCCAGCGAGAACAACGCCGCGAGCGTATCGGTCAGCTCCGGACCAACGTAGTTGGAGACCAGGAACTGGCCGATCGCGAACGACACGCCGGCGGTGAAGACGGCAGGGAACACCGCCAGCATCGAGCGCCAGCCGGAGTAGAGGACGACGAGGTAGGCGGGAATGATCAACGAGAAGAACGGCAGCTGCCGGCCGACCATTGCCGATAAGGCGCGGGTCGTCGTCTGGACGTCCTCGCCGAGCATCGGCGCGAGCAAGCCGCCGAGCGTCGTCACCGGAATGCCGAGCGAGCCAAACGCCACCGGAGCGGTGTTGGCGATGAGCGCCATCACCGCGGCGGCAATCGGCTCGAACCCCAGCCCCGCGAGCATGGCGGCGGTGATCGCGACCGGCGCGCCAAAGCCGGCGATGCCTTCGATCAGCGCGCCGAAGCAGAACGCCACCAGCAGAATCTGGATGCGTCGATCCGTCGTCAGCCGCGCGAGCGAACGGCGAATCACGTCGAAGTCGCCGCTTTCCACCGACAGGTTGTAGAACATCACCGAGCTGAAGACGATCCAGCAGATCGGCCACAGGCCGAACGCCATGCCGTGGGTCGCGGCGGCGACCGTCAGCGAAAACGGCATGCCCCAGACCAGCCACGCCAGCAGGAAGGCGCTGGTCGCGCCGGCGATTGCCGATTTCCACGGCGCGAATCGCCAGACCGCGAGCATCAGCGCCAGCAGAATCGGCGGGATCGAGGCAATCAGCGCCGACAGGAAAATGCTGCCGGCAACGGGGTTATAGGTCTGATGGAAGAGTTCGGCCACGGGCGCCCATTATAGGGCGCGCCCTGCTTTACGCCGTTGCGCGGTATTTCCGCCGCCAGCCCTCATGCTCGAGCCGCAAGCAGCCGAAACTACGCCGTAGCCCCTGGTTCTTAATGAGGTGAT
Organism: Vicinamibacterales bacterium; assembly: GCA_036374815.1. Taxonomy (GTDB): domain Bacteria; phylum Acidobacteriota; class Vicinamibacteria; order Vicinamibacterales; family UBA2999; genus 12-FULL-67-14b. The sequence continues at coordinate 1,772 of DASUSZ010000367.1, forward strand.
GTATGTCGGCAGTACCGAATCCGCGTCCGAGTCCGAGTCCGAGTTCGAATCCGCGTCCGAATCCGTATGCTCCTCCCCGTGCCCGAGTTCGTGACATCGCCGCTCCCAAAGAGCAGCTCGTTCTCGCGGAACGGTCGTCGCGCCTGGGCGCCGCCATTGTCGACAGCCTGATCTTCACGGCAATGGTCTACATCCCGCTGATCGTCGGCACGATGATTGGCGGCCTGATGGGCGGCGCCGCGGCCGACGGCGGCGAGCCGAACCCTGTCTTCGTGCTGGTCGGCTTTGGACTGGGGCTGGTTGGCTTCGTGGTCTGGATTTACATGACCTTGAAGCAGATGAGCGCCACCGGCCAGTCGCTGGCCAAGAAGTACTTCAACATCAAGGTGGTGCGCACCGACGGGTCGCAGGCTTCGCTCAGCAACCTGATCTGGCGCCGCAACGTCCTCAACGGGTTGCTCGGCATCATCCCGTTGTACGGCCTCATCGACGTGTTGCTGATCTTCGGCGAAGAGCGCAAGTGCATCCACGATAAGATCGCCGACACGCTCGTCGTCGAAGCGTAGAGTCGTTCGGCGTGGCCGAAGCACTGGACACGGTCGTCGCGGTCGAGACGCCTGAGGGCATCCTCATCGAGCTGCGGCCGGCCGGCCTCGTCGTGCGTTCGTACGCATTCGCGATCGACTGGGGGATCCGCCTGTCGGTTCTCTACCTGGTCGCGATGGTCACGGTGTTCATCGGCGGGATCGGCCTGGCGTTCTGGCTGATCCTGCTGTTCGCCTGCGAATGGCTGTACCCGATTGCGTTCGAGATGAGCGCGTCGGGTGCCACGCCCGGCAAGCGCGTCTTCAACCTGAAGGTCACGATGGACAACGGCCTGCCCGTGACCCCCGCCGCCGCGATCACCAGGAACCTGCTGCGCGTCGCCGACTTCCTGCCGTTTGGTTTTGGCTTTGCGATCGCCAGCATGCTGATGCGCAGCGACTACAAGCGGCTCGGCGACATCGCCGCGGCGACCATGGTCGTGCATCAGCCGCGTCCGGCCGCTCGGCCCGACCTGGCCGACGTCCCGCCGGTGTCGCCGGCGGCATCGCTGCAACCCCGCACGCAAGCGGCGTTGATCGCGCTCGCCGCGCGAGCGCCGCAGCTGACCGAGGAACGACTGGACGAGCTCGCGGCGATCGCGGCGCCGGTCTCGGGCGACGATCCGCGGCGCGCCGGCGCGCGGCTGACGCGGCGGGTCCTTGGCGTCGCCCAGTGGGCGATGGGTAAACGCGCGTGACGCCGCTGCAATTCGAACAGCTCTACGAAAAGGAATGGGAAGAGCTCGAGCTCACGCTCGAGCGGCACAAGGCCGCGCCCTCGGCGCGCGCGATTTCCGGCGCGCGATTTACGGAGCTCTACCGGCACACGTGCGGCCACCTCGCCATCGCGCGATCGCGTTCGTACCCGACGCACCTCGTGGACCGGCTCGAGCACCTGACCGGCGCGTGTCACCAGTTGATCTACCAGCAGCGCGAATTCGGCATCGCATCGCTGCTTCGCATGGCGACGCACGATTTTCCCGTCGCCGTCCGCGCGCACAAGGGGTATGTGGCGATCGCGACGTTGCTCTTCATGGTGCCGGCGCTCGTGCTTGGATTCCTCGTCTACGCGCAGCCGGAGCTGATTCTCTCGGTGGTCGATCCGGAAACCGCCGCTGAATTCGACTCGATGTACTCGACGTCGGCAGAATCGATCGGGCGGTTTCGCTCGGTGGACACCGACTGGATGATGTTCGGCGTGTACATCCGCAACAACATCGGCGTCGCGTTCCAGTGCTTTGCCGGCGGATTGTTCGCAGGCCTGGGATCGATTTTCTTCCTGGCGTTCAACGGCGCGTTTGGCGGGGCGATTGCCGGTTACCTGACCGAGCGTGGGCTCGGCTCGACGTTCTATTCGTTCATCGTCACGCACGCCGCTTTCGAGCTGACCGCGATCGTGCTGGCCGGCGCGGCGGGCTTGCGGATTGGCCATTCGCTGCTGGCGCCAGGGCGTAACACGCGCGTGCAGTCGCTGATTGCCGCCTCGCGCGAATCGGTGGTGCTGTTGTACGGCGTGACCGGCATGCTGGTGATCGCGGCCGTGATCGAAGCGTTCTGGTCCTCGGCCAGCTGGCTGCCGCACACGGTGAAGTACGGCGTCGCCGCATTGTGCTGGGTCGTGGTGTTCGCCTACTTCACGCTGCAGGGGCGCCATGCTCGTTGATGCGCTCGCGGTTCGGCTGCGGCCGCGCACGCCGAACGAAGCGATCGATCTGGGCGTCCGCCTCTGCCAGAGCGCGGCGCCGGCGGTGTATCGCTGCTATTTCGTCGCCTTCCTGCCGGTCATCGCGCTGGCGCTTGCCTCGACCGAGCTCATTGGCTGGATGGCGACCATGATCATCTGGTGGATGAAGCCGTGGCTCGATCGCACGATCCTGTTCGTGCTGTCGCGCGCGGCGTTTGGACAGCCGACATCGGTCGGTGATTTGTGGCGCTCGCAGTGGCGCGTGTGGTGGCAGCCGATCCTGTTCACGCTGACGGTGCGGCGCCTGTCGCTCTGGCGCTCCTTGACCGAACCCGTCTACCTGCTCGAAGACGGGCCGGCGATCGGGTCCGGATCGCGCATCACGCAGATTCGCAATCGCGTCGCGGGCGCGGCGTTCATGATGACGCAGGCGTTCGTCGCCGCCGAGATCGCCATCTTCGTCGCCCTGTTCTCGCTGTTCTGGTGGTTTGCGCCGACCGGCATGCAGATGGACCTGTCGGTGTTGCTGTCCGACGAGATCCCCGCGCTGCTTGGCGCGGCGTATTTCACCGCCTACGCAATCGCGGTGTTCGTGATTGAACCCTTCTACGTCGCGGCCGGTTTCGCGATGTATCTGAATCGGCGGGCCGAACTCGAGGCCTGGGACATCGAGCAGGAGCTGAAACGTGCGTTCGCGGCATAGCGCTCGTGCGGGCGTGCTGGCGATCGCGCTGTTGCTGGCGCTGCCGGCCGGCGATTCGTGGGCGCAGGAACCCGTCGCGGCCTCCGGCGATCAGATCGCGCGCGAGGATGTGGCGGCCGCGCTGGCCGAAGTGCAACGCGATCCGAATCTTGGCGGCCAGAGCACCATGAAGATGCTGCGCTGGAAGAGCTCCGGACGACAGCAGTCGAAAACCGACCTCGGCTGGGTCCGCTGGATCGGCGGCTTCTTCGGCTGGATGGGGCAGTCGGCCCGGTATCTGATCTGGATCACGATCGCGCTGCTCGCGGGCTGGCTGGTGGTATACCTGGTGCGGGCTTTCCAAAACAGCGGCGCGAACTCGACCGCGGCGGACACCTTCGTGCCGCCGACGCATGTCCGCAATCTCGACATCCGTCCGGAGAGCCTGCCGCCGAACATCGGCGCCGCGGCGCGCAAGATGTGGGAACGCGGCGACCATCGCGCGGCGCTGTCGCTGCTGTATCGCGGCCTGCTGTCGCGGCTGTCGCACGTGCATCGCGTGCCGATCCTCGATTCCTCGACGGAAGGCGACTGCCTTCTGCTGCTGCCTGGCCGCGTGCCCGCGAAGACCAGCGACTACGCGACACAACTCGTCGACGCGTGGCGCGGATTCGTGTACGGAGGAACCGCGGCGGCCACGCCGACCATCCACGCCTTGTGTGATGGCTTTTCCGCAGCACTCGATCGGTCGGCGGCTCGCCCCGCAGAAGGCGGCCGGGCATGACGCGCTCACAGATCACGGCGGTGATCTCGATCGTCGTGATCGCATTGATTGGCGTTTTCGTCGCCCGCAACACGTACTGGGAAGACATTCCCTACCCGACACCGCCGAAAGGCGAAGCCATCACCAATCCGTTCTACGCGGCACAGCGGTTCGCGGAAAAGCTCGGCGCCACCACCGTGCGCCGGCGGTCCCTGGATATCCCATCGCCGCAATCGGTGATCGTGCTGTCGGTGTGGCATTGGGACCTGACACCACAACGCCAGGAAGTGCTGAGGCCATGGGTCGAAGCCGGTGGCCGGCTCGTCGTCGATCGCATGCTGTCCGGGGACCTCAGCGACTTCGAGGCATGGTCGGGCGTGCTGTGGGATTACGACGAAGACGCGGCCAACGCCTATTACGAGAAGCTCGAGGACGATCAGCCGT
>DASUSZ010000368.1:0-3305 GCA_036374815.1 Vicinamibacterales bacterium
ATCCGGGTGGACGTGCGGGTCGTCGCCGCCACCCACCGCGAGCTCACGGACGAGATCGAGGAGGGCACGTTCCGCGAGGACCTCTACTACCGGTTGAACGTGATCCAGATCACGGTGCCGCCGCTGCGCGAGCGCCGCGAAGACATTCCGGAGCTCGTCAACCACTTCCTCAACAAGTTCGTCGCCGCCAACCGCTCGCCGATCACCGGCGTGTCGGCCGAGGCGATGAAAGCGCTGTCCGCCTACTCCTGGCCCGGCAACGTCCGTGAGCTCGAGAACTTGATCGAGCGCATGGTCGTGGCCGTGCAGCACGACACCATCGAGCTGCACGACCTGCCGTCGGAAGTGCGCGCGCAGGACAACGTCGCGTTCCGCCCCCGCCGCGAACGCCGCCGCACCGTTGCCGACGATCTCTATACGCGCCTCACCGAGCAGCGCGAATCGTTCTGGGCGACGGTCTATCCGATGTACATGGCCCGCGAGATCACGCGCGCCCACGTGCGGGACGTGGTGCGGCGCGGCCTCGAAGAGGCCCGGGGTAACTACAAGATCGTCGCCCGCCTCTTCAACATGGAATCGCGCGAGTACAAGCGGTTCCTGAATTTCCTGAGGAAACATGACTGCCAACTGCCGTTCAAGGAATACCGATAGCTCCCGGGGACACGGAGGAGGCTTCGCCGTCTTCGGAGTGCACGGTGTGATCGTTCTCGTCGCGTTGACGCTGGCGTCCGTGCCGCTGCCGGCGCAGCAGAAGCCCGCGCCCGCCGCGCAGTCGATTCCCACCACCGCGGCGGCCGCCGCTGCGCCGCGCCCGACCGATCCGGTCGTGCCGCCCGGCTACGTGATCGGCACCGACGATGTGCTGTCGATCGTGTACTGGAAGGACAAGGACATGTCCGCGGACGCCAAGGTGCGTCCCGATGGCCGCATTGCGCTGCCGCTCATCAACGAAGTGGTCGCGGCGGGCCTGACGCCGGAGCAGCTCCACGCGAAGCTCACGGAAGAATCCAAGAAGTACATGGAAGACGCGAACATCACCGTCGTCGTCCGTGAGATCAACAGCCGCAAGGTGTTCATCACCGGCGAAGTGCACAAGCCGGGCCCGTACCCGCTGACCGCGCCGACCACCGTGATGCAGCTGATCGCCATGGCCGGCGGCCTGCGTGAGTACGCGGATGCCAAGAAGATCATGATCATGCGGTCGGAGAACGGCCGCCAGATCAGCCTCGCGTTCAACTACAAGGACGTCGCTTCGGGCAAGAAGCTCCAGCAGAACATCGAGCTGAAGCCCGGCGACACGGTGGTGGTCCCGTGACACTTCGTGGAGGCACAAGGCTCTTCTGCCTTCTGCCTTTTGCCGTGATCGTGTTTTTCCCGGTCGCCGGCAGCGCGCAGACCGCCCGCAATCCGTTCGCGGATTTGTTCGGGCGCTCGCCCAGCCAGGCGAGCGGTGAATTCACGTCGGTGCAGCTGCGCTCGACTGCCGGCGCGCAAGTCGGGCAGACGCTGCGCGCGGATTTCGAGCAGACCGATGTCGTGCCCGATGGATTCGCTGCGGCCGCGGATGTCAGCCTGAACGCGCAGCACATCACCAATCGCGTGCAGTTGCTGGGGACGGGCCGCTACGCCTACCAGGAGTTCCGCGAGGGCCGCGCCTTCGGCGCGCCGGCGTTCGACCTTGGCGGCCGCGTCAATTTCGATCTGACGACGCGCGTTTCGGTGCAGGGCGGCGGCCAGTTCATGCGCTCGCCGTATTTCCGGCTGATGTGGCTGCCCACTGCCATCTACGGGCCGATTGCCGGCGCCGGCGCCGACGGCACGGCGATCCTGATGATGAGCAACGACTCCGCGGAGGCCAGCGGCGGCATCACGGCGCAAGTGGGCCGGCGCACCGCCGTCAACGCGAGCGGCTTCACGCGGCAGACAAAATTCGACGGCGCTCCGCAGAGCGACTTCGCCGCCGTCGGCGGGCGCGTGCTGCTGACGCGACAGCTGACGCGCTCGCTGGGCTTGCGCGCCGGCTACACGCGCGAATCGCTGCGCGTCACGCCTGAGTTCGGCGCCGACGACTACGTCAACGAAATCATCGACGTCGGCGTCGACTTCTCGAAGTCGTTCTCGATGGGCCGCCGGACGACGTTCGGTTTCTCGACGGAGACGTCGATGGTGCGCCAGAACGCCGACCGCCGGCGGATGCGGTTGAACGGCACGATCGGGTTCGAGCGCCGCTTCCTGCGCACCTGGATCACGCAGATCGGCGCGCGCCGCGCGACCGAGTTCGTGCCCGGCTTCCGTGCGCCGGTCTTCACCGATCGCGGCAACGCCTCGATCGCCGGTTACCTGAACAAGCGCCTGATCCTGAACGCCGGCGCAGATGGCGGCCGCGGCGCCGTCGGCATCGGCGACGCGCGCTACTTCCGCAGCTACAGCGGCAACGCGTCGCTGACCTTTGCCTTGACGCGCCACTTCGGCGTGTTCGGCCAGTACGTCTACTACCAGTATGAAATGCCTCCCGATCCCCTCGCGCTCGTCACCGTGCAGCACCTCTCCCGGCAGGCGGTATCGATCGGCGTGAAGACGTGGTTTTCGCTCATCGACAAGGAACAGGTGCCTCGTGATCCCCGGTAAACAGTACTCATTCGACACCCTGCTGCAGGTCGCGCGGCGTCGCAAGTGGCTGATCATCCTGCCCGCGCTGCTGATTGGCCTGATCGGCGCCGCCTACGTGACGTTGCTGCCGAACGTCTATCGCTCGGAAACGCTCATCCTCGTCGTGCCGCAGCGCGTGCCCGAAAGCTACGTGCGGTCGACCGTGACGGCGCGCATCGAGGACCGGCTGCAGTCGATCTCGCAGCAGATCCTCAGCCGCACGCGCCTCGAGCAGATCGTCACCGACTTCAATCTCTACGCGAAGGAGCGCGCCGACCAGGAGCTGATGGAAGACATCGTCGAGCGGATGCGCGCCAGGGACATCGGCATCGACATCATCAAGGGCGATGCGTTCCGCGTCAGCTACAAGGCCAGCGATCCGCGCACGGCGATGCGCGTCACCGAGCGGCTGGCGTCGCTGTTCATCGACGAGAGCCTGCGCGACCGCGAAGTGCTGGCCGAAGGCACCAGCCAGTTTCTCGCGACGCAGCTCGACGAAGCGCGCCGCCAGCTGGTGCTGACCGAAACGAAGATCCAGGAGTACCAACGCGCGCACAACGGCGAGCTGCCGGCGCAGATGAGCGCGAACCTGCAGGGCCAGCACAACGCCGAGATGGCGCTGCAGTCGATCATCGAGGACCTGAACCGCGATCGCG
>DASUSZ010000369.1:0-2063 GCA_036374815.1 Vicinamibacterales bacterium
CGCCTCGCCAAGGATCGGACCGGCCTGATCGCTGCCCCGCAGCACCGTCAGCCGTGCCAGCGCGCTCTCGATCTGCGAGGCGAGCGAGCGGCGCGCGCGAATCGCCGGCTGCGGATCTTCGACGTCGGGGCCTCCGTTGGCGTCGCTCGCCACTTGCGTCACGCCGACGGCGCGGCGCCAGTCGTCGAAGGCATCGAGCACGTCCGCTTCGCAGAACTCGATCCGAACCGGCCGGCGGCGCGGGCCCTTGCGGTAGTAGCGCTCGAAGTAGCGATCGATGCCGGCCTCGGCGACCTTGAGCGGCACGCCCTGGCTCGCCCATCCCTGCACCTGCTCGAACGCAGGTCCCGTGATGCGAATCAAATGGCCGTCGTTCTTCTTGCAGAGATACGCCTCGAGATTGCGGGCGTAGGATTCAACATCGATCACTGCTGCCGTTCCCACCACAGGCGCAGGCCGCGCAGCGTCAGCTCCGCATCGACGTGATCGATGGTCTTCGATTCGGGCGCGACGATCGACGCCAGGCCGCCGGTCGCAACCACCACCGCCGCGCCGCCGAGCTCCTGCTTCATGCGCCGCACCAGCCCCTCGACCATGTCGACGTACCCCCAGAACAGACCCGCCTGCATCGCGCCGATCGTGTTGGTGCCGATCACGCGCGGCGGCTTGCGAACGTCGATGCGCGGCAGTTTCGCGGTGCGCTGCACGAGCGCATCCGCGGAGACCTGCGGGCCCGGGCAGATCACGCCGCCCAGGTACTCACCCTTCGCCGACACCGCATCGAACGTCGTCGCCGTGCCGAAGTCGATGACGATGATCGGCAGGCCTTTGCCGTAGGTTGCAAACGCCGCGATGCTGTTGACGACGCGATCGGCGCCGACTTCGGCAGGGTTGTCGATCAGGATCGGGATGCCGCCGTTGACCGCGGGTTCGAACAGCAGCGGCACGCGGCCGAAATACTGCGTCACCATCGTAATCAGCGTGCCGGTCAGCGGCGGCACGACCGAAGCGATGACGATGCCTGAAATTTCGCTTTGACGCACTTCGTGCCGGTCGCACAAATCGGACAGCAGGATGCCGAGCTCGTCGGCGGTTCGTTCGCGGATCGTCGTCAGGCGCCAGCTGTGAATCAGCGTCTCGCCGCGAAACACGCCGATGACGATGTTCGTGTTGCCGACATCAATTGCGAGCAGCATCTACAGCATCCATCGCAGTTCCCCGGCAACGATCCGCTCAATGCCGGAAGCGGTTGTGACCAGCAGCGCGCCATGATCGTCGATCCCGGCGGTCGTTCCGTGCCTGCCGTCCCACTCCACGCGCGTGCCGTTCGCATTCGGAGAAGCCGCGCGCCACGCCTGCAGGATATCACCCGGCTTCTGTTCGAGCGCCGCGAGCCAATCCCACAAGGCCGCCAGGATGGCGGACAGCACCTGCTCGCGGTCGACCGCCCTGCCCAACTCACCTTCGATCGATGTCGCACGTGCGGCGACGTCGGGCGAATACGCGGCGGGCTGCACATTCACGCCGATCCCGATGATCACGGCGGCGCCGGGCGAGCCGATGCCAACGCCCTCGGCAAGAATGCCCGCAAGCTTTCGCCGGCCGACGATCAGATCGTTCGGCCATTTCAAATCGGCGGTGAGCGCCGTGCTGTTCTTGATTCCGTCCCGAACCGCGACGCCGGCCGCCAGCGTCAGCAGCGAGGTCGCTGCCGCGTCGCGCGGGCGCGCGATGAACGACAAGTACAGTCCCGCACCGGAGGGTGATTGCCACGTCGCGCCGCGCCGGCCGCGCCCCGCGGTTTGCTCGTCGGCAACGACCACCACGCCGTGGCGGGCGCCCTGCTGCGCCAGGCCGACTGCGGCGTCCATCGTCGATGGCAACGTCGGATGGCGGCGCACGTCGAAACGCGCGTCGGGCTGCATTACGCGGGCTCGAGCTCGAAGCTGAGATCGGCGGCGGGAGCGGAATGCGTCAGCGCGCCAACCGACACGTAATTGGCGCCGGTAGTCGCCAGCTCGGGAATGCGTTCGAGGGTGACGCCGCCCGAGATTTCGATTTCG
>DASUSZ010000370.1:0-23534 GCA_036374815.1 Vicinamibacterales bacterium
GATGAACCAGCTCGACGAACGGCATCGACGGATTGCGATTGCCCTCGCGCTTGGCGTCGGCCAGCGCGGCCAGCGCCGGGAACAACAGGTGCTCCTCCTTGGCGAGGTGTCCTTCGATCTGATCGGCGAGATGATCGAACGCGATGCGCACGTTGCGCAGCGCCGTGCTGCCGCTGGTGGCGCAGAGTGCGGCAAGCTCGCTGCGAATTCTGGGCAGCGACCGATGCAGCGCGGCATGGTACCGCTCGACGATGTCTCCGCAGAGCACGTCGAGAGGAGTGGTGGCAGCGTCGATGCGGTCCATACCGGTCCTTTCATCTAGTCGCGACGCGTTTCAACGGGCCGTCTTCGGGATGGCGTGCGCCTCCTGGTCGCCGGCAAACTGGTATTCGGTCATCACGCGCAGGCCATCCGGCGCGGTCGTGACCGCCTGAGTAAAGCGCTCTGGCGCCTTGCCCCAGCGCGGCGTGCAGTGGAACGCAACCAGCTCTTCGCCCGCGCCCTTGCCGGGCTCGAAGCGATGCACGCTCGTGCACGGCAGGCCACGCGCCATCTTCGCGTCGTCATGCACGAACACCACCGGACCCGAGACGAAGGTGCCGGCAATCATCGTGGTGTCGCGAAGGTTGATGGCCGCCCACTTGATCGCGGGGTCGGCGCCGGTCTGGGCGACGGAGCCGATCGTCATCACGGCGGCGACGAGGACCGATCCGAGAATGATTCGAGACGGCATAGGCTTTTCTCCTTCCTGGAATCGAACGTCGCCTCACCGTAACCCGCCGGCCGGGGGGCCGCCATGACGGCCGTCATACGCGGCGAGCTTCGCGCAAGAGGTGCCGGACGTAACTCGCGCCGAGGGTGACGCCGGCGAGCAGACACAGCGCACCGGTGCGAATGACGAACTGATTCGCGAAGGGCAGCCCCCACAACAGCAGCGGAACCGCCGCCGCCCAGCAGAGAAAGATCGATCGCGCGAAGAACGGAGACGGCAGCGCGTTCGCCGGGCGCAATGGCGGCGCGCCGATCGCGGCGTAGGCGCGATACCACGCATAGAGCGGCACGAGACGGCCCTGCATCCCGGCCACCATCTGCGCCAGGAAGCCGATCAGGCCCGCGATGCCGTAAATCCACATCAACGACAGACGCCGGTCGGCCGATGCGCCGAAGCTCAGCACGAGACCGGCCGCAACCGTGACCACCAGGCAACCGAACGCCATGTGGACCTGCCAGGTGGACCAGTCCCGCGCCGGCAGCGCGGGTGGCCGCGGCAGCCGCCGGCCCAGCATCGCGCGGACGTGCCGGACGAACGACACTACTCCTGCCGCGATCAGCAGGGCGCCCGCGACGACGGCGGATGAATCGATCATCAGGCTCACGGCGACCGTCGCGACTCCGCTCTCCAGAAGGATCGCGCTCCACGCGATCGACCGGCCGGATGGCATCGCGGCCGGCAGCATCATCGGGATCAGCCGGTATGAAAGACCGATCACGAGCATCATCACGAAACCAACCGCGGCAATGTGCGCGTGCGCGAACGTCGTGGCCAGCGGCGAGATCGCGAGAAAGCCGCGCGACCGATCGAAGCCGATCACCATGCCGAGGACGGCGGCCGCGACGATGTTGGTAAAGGCCAGCACGATGTGCAGGCGTACGCCCCAGGGAACCCTCGAATCGCGCAGACCCCGGACAACGCGGCTGCCGACCCGGGCCACGGCGCCAACCGCGAGGACCGCCGACCAGGCCATGCCGTCGTAGGTGTTGATCCAGAAGTGAGCGACCATCCCGCTCGCGCCGAGCACGAACGCCGCGAATGCAAACCAGTCCGCCTTTCGAACCGGCAGCGGCACGCCGAGCGCCAGCGGAGCGACGATGTAGAGCGAGCCGAGGATCGAGCCCGTCAGCCAGCCGAGCGTCACGAGGTGCACCAGCGCGACGAAGCGCGGCTGATAGAACGATGCGCCCGGGATCGACGGATCGATCGCGAGCGCGAGCATCGCGGCACCGAAGCTCGCGTACCCGAGGAAGTAGTACGCGAGCGGCAACGCCGAAGACGGCATCAGGGGCCGGTTAACCGCCGGTTCGTGGCTCACTGAGCGAGCGGACGTAACCGACCAGCGACTCGAGATCCGCGCCGTTGATCTGCGGGTGGCTCGGCATCAGCGGCTTGCCCTTGATCGCGCCGCCCATGCGGATGATGTCGGCGATCTCCTTGTCGGACAGCGTGCTCATATACGCGCGGTCGGTGTGGTCGCGCGGCGGCGGCTTCAACACGCCCGCGCCCGGGCCGTCGCCCTTGCCGGTTTCACCGTGGCACGCGACGCAATTGGCTTTATAGATCTCGCGGCCACGCCCCGGCTTCGCCGAACCGCTGCTCGACGCCACCGAGCCGCTAGCCTTGGACCCGGACGACCCGTCGCTCCCCCCGCACGCGATCGCCGCGACCAACGCGCTCGTTGACAGCAGCAGACCGAACGTTATTTTCCGCATATGAATGTCCCCTCCTGCGAATAGAAAACTTGATGGCGGCCGCGCCCACCGGCAGCACGCCCCACAACACGAGCGCGCCCAGCAGCACGGCTGCCGTGCCGGTCGCGGACAATCGCGTGGTGAGAAATGCGCCGGCCGGTCCGAGCAGATACAGATCGGGCTCGAGCGCGAGCACGCCAAGGACGCGTGCCGCATCCACGGGGTTGCCGACGAGCGCGGCGGCGAGCCACTGCGCGGGCATGCCGCTGACGGCAAGCGAGCCCATCAACACGAGGTCGTAGAGAAGCACGAATGCGAACCACGCGACCATCGCCAGGCCCTGCGCATGAATCGCCGATCGACTCGTCACCGATATCAACACGCCGATCGCTGCCATCGCCGCCCCGGCCAGTACTGCGATCGCCGGGAAGAGCGCGTAGTGCGCGAGCATTTCCGGGCCGGCGGCCGCGGTGATCGCAAGGCCGGCGGGAACAAAACCCGCCACGGTTGCCGCGGTCAATGCCGCAAGCAGGCCGAAGTACTTGCCGAGCAGCAGCTCCGCTCGCGTCAGCGGCTGCGCGAGCAGATGCTCCAGCGTGCCGCGGTCCTGTTCGCCGGCAATCAGCGCCGCGCCCATCACGACCGCCACCAGCGGCGAGAGCAACAGGCACAGGTTCATGAGCGTGGCCGTGGTCCGGCCGAATGCCTGGATCGCAAGACCTGCTGCGCTGTCGAACCCGGTCGCCGTCGCCGCCAGGCCGAGCCCGCCCAGCAGAATCGAATACGCGATCAACCAGCGATTGGTGAAGCCGTCGCGGACTTCCTTGCGCGCAATCGGCGTGACGCGCCGGACGCGGCCGCGCCAGCCGGTGGTGAGCGACGCTGCCGCGGCGGCGATCGACGTCTCGCCGGCCGGCGCATCTTCCCCCACCATCAGCCGCTGCTCGACGACGCGGCCGGCGTCGAGCGTGATCGCGTGATGACCGGCGTTGAGCAGTTCCTGCCCGGCGTGCGTCGACACGATGACGGTGCGGCCTTCCCGGGCCGCCGCCTGCAGCCGCCCGGCCAGCCACTTGCGGCTGGCGGCGTCGAGACTCGAGCTCGGCTCGTCGAGCACCAGCACCGGCGGATCCGGCAGCAGCGCGAGCGCGAAGCCGAGTCGCTGGCGCATGCCTCCGGAGAGCTCGCCGACCAGCGTGTCGAGATGCGGCGCGAGCCCCGCTTCGTGCAGCAGCGCTGCGCCGCGTTCCGTAGATGCCTGCCGGATCTCCGCGAACAGGTTCATCGTTTCGCGGACGGTCAGATCGACGTGCAGCCCTCCGCTCTGCGGCATGTAGCCGATGGCCGACCGCACCGCGCATCCATCGGCGATCGGTTCGAGACCGTCGATCGAGATCGATCCTTCGTAATCGATCATGCCCAGCAGGCACCGCAGCAGCGTCGACTTTCCTGCGCCGTTGGCGCCAAGAAGCAGCGTCACTTCACCGGGCATAATCGTCAGCGACACATCTTCCAGCGCGATGCGCCGGCCGTACCGCTTGGTCACGTTTCGAATCGCGATCATCGTCCGCCTCCAAACGCAAACGACATCAGCGGCTGCTCGTCGACGAGCAGCGGCGGTTGGCGGTAGAGCGGGAACATCCGCGCCGCCGCTTCGAGCGCCAGGTGCGCGGGCGTGTAGAGCAGCGCCTGGATCAGCGGGTTGCGGCGCATCAGCGCGTCCATCGCGTCCTCGACGCGATGCGGCAGGTCGCCGACGCCGTCGCCGTCGGCGTCGTAACCGCGATACTGGCCCCACGAATTGCCGCGCCCGTCGATCGACCAGCGCATCCCGGGCGAGAGCGTGCGGCCGAGGGCGCGGACGTCGGCGAGGTTTTCGGCGATGCGGTTTCCGGTCACCGTCAAGCGCGCCGTGCTCTGCAGCGCGAGCCCCACTTCGTTGCCGGCAATGACGTTGCCACGCAGCACCGCCTGGTGCAGCGGATTCGACGGCACAGCCTCCGCGTAAATGCCGATGCGGTTCGAAGTGATCTCGTTCTCCTCCGCGACCAGGTTGCCGATGTCCTTCAGCAACACGCCGTAAGCGGCGACGCCCTCGCGCTGCTGGCGAATCTGGTTGCGCCTGAGCACCAGCCGATCCGACATCATCAGCGCCGCGCCGAGCAGGTTTCGCGTCACTTCATTTCGTTCGAAGCGCGCATCCTGCGAGTACATCGAGTGCAGACCGTAACGGCAGTCGGCGACGATGTTTTCCGTGACGGTGATGCGCTCGGTGAACGAAAGATAGATGCCGTCGCGCGCGTCCGCGATGCGATTGCGGGCAATGCGGCTGTCGCGCAGGTTCCACGCATTGATGGCGTGGCCGGGACGCGCGCCGTGCTGTTTGCCGGGGCGGATGTGGTTGTCTTCGATCACCGCTCCGGAACCGTCGCCGATATGAATCCCGAAATACACGTCGACGACTTCGTTCGACTCGATGCGGTGGCCGTTGCCGGAAACGCGAATCCCCGCCGCTTCCTCCGTCACGTCGCGGCCGCTGTTCCTGACGGTGAAGCCGCGGAACACGACGTTGTTGCCGGAAATCGTGACGACGCTGCCGCGCCCGCCGCCGTCGATCGTGACGCCGGGCCCGGCAACGATGGTCAACGGGCCGCGCACGACAATCGGGCCGTAGGTCCCGGCGGGAACCGTCAACGTGCTGCCGCGCGGTGCGGCATCGATCGTGGCCTGCAGGTTCTTCAGCTCCGCTGCCTGCGATTGGGGAACGACGAACAGAGACAGCATCAACGCCGCGATCGCCGGCTTGATTCGAACCGCAGCTGCCTCGCGCGACCATCGCTTGCCGAGACGGGCGCCGAGCAACAGCACGATGGCGGCGCCGGCCAGGCAGGCAAAGCCCCACGACACCATGCCGGTCGATTCGAAGTTGCCCATCTCCGTCTCGCCGATGACCAGCGGCGTAAACGGCTTCAGGCGAATCGGCGCCTTCGGATTGAGACTGTGGCCGAACGTATAGAGCCGCCACTGCAGATCCACGAGAACCACGATCGGCACGCTCAGCGTGGCGGCGATCGCGATCCGCCGCAGCCAGTCATGCAACGGCGACAGCAGGCAAATCAGGACGAGCGCGGCAATGCCCGCGGGGAACATCGCTGTCTCGAGCGCCGGCGCCTCGATCGGCGGCATGCCGATGTAGTGATTGAGAATGTTGATCTCGTGGACGTCGCCGCTCAGCCCCGTTCCGTATGCATACAGATGAAGGCCGCGCGGATACTGCGGCGCCTCCATCTCCATGCTCCAGAGCGGCAGCGTCGAGCTCAGCGCCGCAAGCGCCGCCGCGATCACTCCCGCAGCCGTTCGAGTCAAACGCGGGCGCGTCATTGCGCAACTCCCTTCGACGTCATCAGCTCTCGCAGCGACCGCAACACGCGGCCGCCATTGGCGGCGGCGGTTTTGTCTGCGGCCGCGACATCGCGGTACGCCAGCACGCCGCCGTTCATCGGCGTCCGCAGGTTCGGCGCCGTGACGAACACCGCCTGGTGCGCGTCGATCCAGCCGCCGCCGGCGGCGTCCTGCAGCCAGACGGTGAGCGGGGAGGATGTTTCCTGCCGCAACGCGTCGAGCATGCAGCCAATGTCGTCGAACACGCGCGGGTCGCCGCCCGGCGCGTGATACGCGGCGGCATATGCCGGTTCGGACACCAGCATTCCGCAATGGCTGCACGCGGTCTGATCGACGACGATCTCCGGATGACCCGCCGCCCGCGCGCTGCATGAGGCCGACAGCAGCGCGAAGACGACGATCACCAGCTTTGGAGTCGGCATGACGACACCCTCCCCGTTGACTTACTTCTCGACGATCAGCCAGCCCTGCATCTCGAGGTGCAGCGCCGAACAGAACTCGGTGCAATAGAAGCTGTAGGTGCCCGGCTTGTCGGCGACGAACTCGACGGTCGTCGACTCTCCGGGGTCGAGGCTCAACATCACGTTCTTCGTCGGCACCGCGAAGCCGTGCGTGGCGTCCGCCGTCTGCTCGGTGTTGGTCAGGTGGACGATCACCTTGTCGCCGACCTTCGCGGTGACGATGTCAGGCGTGAAGTGGCTGCGCACCACGTTCATCCAGACTTCGGTGACGCCCGGCCGATGCACGATGCGCGCTTCCTTCTCGCTGGCGATCGCGTTCGGGCTCTTCTCGTTGGATCCCGGCGCGGTGCCGAGCGCGTAGACCGCGTGCGCCTTGATCACGTCGGCCTTGACCATCTGGGCGTAGTGCGGCTCGCCGAAGCCAATCGGCATGTCCGCAATCAGCTCCATCTTCGGGCCGGAGATGTCGATCAACTGGAAGTTCTGCGGATGCAGCGGGCCGACGTTGCTGTGCCGATCGATCGACCACTTGTTCATCGCGATCAGGTACTTGCCTTGCGGCTCCATCGTGTCGCCGTGCGTGGTTGCGAGGTGGCCGATGTTGTAGTGGATCGAGACCTTGTCGACGACCTTGAAGGCCTTGTCGGCGGTGTTGTACGGCTCGCCGAGAGTCCACTTGGCGACGGCGCTCTCGAGGTACAGGCTGGTGTAGGCGTTGCCCTGGTTGTCGTACTGCGTGTGCAGCGGGCCGGCGCCGAGTTCGACCTTGCCGGCGACGACCGCGTCGAACTTCAGGATCGGAATGCCGTAGCGATCCTTGCCCTCGTAGTTCTTCGATTCGATCGCCTTCTTGATGCGATCGAAACCGTAGACGGTCGCATGCGGATCGAGCTTGCCGGCGACGGTGATGTAGTCGCCCTTCGGCGCGATATCGACCCCGTGCGGGCTGCGCGGCTCGGGCGCGAGATGCAGCAGGCCTTCGGCAATCGCCGTCTCGAGCGAGATGACGCGGATGCCGTTCAGCTCGGTGAACTTGCCGGCGGCAATCACCTGCTCCGCCTTCTGCCAGTTGATGATGTGGAGGTAATCGAAATCGAGCTGGGAGGCGCCGACTTCGAGCGGCGGCTTGCCCTGCTGGATGCCGCCGGTCGCCATCTCCACGTTGTAGGAATTGATGAACGCGTAGCCGTAGCTCGCGCCCTTGCCCGAATCGGCAAGGTCCTGCGTGTACGGCGGCAGCTCGATCTGGAAGCTCTTCTTCAGGTCCATCCGGCCGCTCTTCGGATCGACGGCAACGAACGTCGAATAGCCGCGATAGATGTCTGCGTAGCGATTGAGGTGATCGTCGAGCGACGCCGACTGTCCCTTGCTCGAGTTCCACGCTTTGAGCGCCGGCACCTTCGAGGAGATGTGCACGTACTTGGTGTCGGGCGTGGCGAAGATGCCGCCGTGCGAGGTTTGGAGATTCGGGACCTGCAGGATCTGTTTGGTCCTGAAGTCGCCGAGGTCGATCATGCCGATGCGGCCGTGCGCGCGATCGTTGATGTAGAGCCAGCGCCCGTCGTACTTGCCGTCGGTTTCACTCAGGGCGGGATGATGCGAGTCGCCCCAGCGCAGGTCGTTGTTGTTCGGCGCGCGATTCTGACCGTCGTTGCCGTGATCTCCGGCGTTCGGTCCGTGCACGCGGCCTTCGCCGAGCGCGCTCTCCGACCAGTCGGCGCCGTAGCCGTAGCCCTGCCACGGTTCCGGCGTGAACACGGCGATCGTCTTCAACAGGCGCATCGACGGCACGCCGATGACGTGCACCTGGCCCGAATGTCCGCCAGATGCGAACAGCATGTACTCGTCGCGCCCGCCGGGCGCCACGAACGTCTTGATGGCCCGAGCCGCGTCTTCGGGGCTGAGCCCCCGCGACTGCGCAAGCTCGAGCAGCCCGGCTTGCCCGCCGCTGCGCAGGCCGCCACACGCGCCGAATGCTGCCGCCACTATGAACGCGAGCGGCACCGCCACGAGCAGAATCTTCTTCATCCCAATCCTCCCATCCAGTGCTGGATCCGGAGTATTCCGCCGCCGCGGCATCGGTTCCATGACGGGCGTCATACCGCGCGAATTTCCGTGCTGCTACGGTTTCGACCAGTAGCCGTTCACCTAGAAAACGGCGGGAGTTGGCGATGGCACTCACGATGGTCCGAATCCTTGGCTGGCTCGTGATCGCGCACGGCTTGTCGCATGCCGTGTTGCCGATGCGAGGGTCCCTGGCACCCACGCTCTACGGCGACTGGATGCCGATCGCGCTCTACGGCGTCGCGGTCGTCGGCTTTGTTGCCGCCGGCCTCGGCCTGCTCGGCATACGGCCGCTCGACCGGTTCATCAGCCCGCTGCTGGTGCTGGCGTCGGCGTGGTCGCTGGTCGCGATCTTCCGTCTCGGCGATGCCGGCTTGTGGCTCGGCGCGGCAAGCGACGTCGCCCTTCTTCTCGTCGGCTTGTGGCGCGCGTTCCTTGGATGGCCGTCGCATCCGTCCCGCCGGCGCATCTGGCATGTCGCCGCGGTAACCGCGGGCTTCACATTCCTGGCCTATGTCGGGGTCGCGGCGTTCAGCTACCCGGCGAACCGGACCTGGGGCTCAACGCGCGCCGAATTGAAGACGGCGATGCCGGGCGATGACCAGTCACGCGATCGCTCGTGTGAGATCCAGCGCGCGGTGACCATCAACGCGCCCGCCGAAGACGTCTGGCAGGCGCTGCGTGATCGCATCGGCGACAGCGTCCCTGCTGCGCCGCAACAGGAACTGGTGTTGGAAAACCAGGGCACGTTCTTCCTGAAGTCGGCGACCGATGAACAAACGCGGCTGATCTTCCGCACGATGCGCGGCGATCACGGCATGCCGGTGTGGCAGGCGGCCGCGAACCTCTTCGTGTCGGAGCTGCCGGATTTCGTCACGCAGCGGCGCATGCTGCTGGCGATCAAGGCATCTGCTGAAGAGCGCTGGACGGTGCGCGCGGCCGAAGATCCGGTCAGAACCATCGACATCGTCGGCACCGACGACATGAAATACAGCGTCAACTCGATCGTCGCCGCGCCCGGCGAGGAAATTCGCAT
The DNA here is from genome assembly GCA_036374815.1 of Vicinamibacterales bacterium. Classification (GTDB taxonomy): domain Bacteria; phylum Acidobacteriota; class Vicinamibacteria; order Vicinamibacterales; family UBA2999; genus 12-FULL-67-14b. Next base: position 9,430 of record DASUSZ010000370.1, read on the forward strand.
CCGGCTTCGATCGAAGGGCGTGATCCCGAAAGTGGCGATGGCACACAACGTGGTCGTGCTCCATCTCGCCACCGACATCGACGCGCTGTTGAAAGAAGGCGCTCCCTTCCGGGAGAACGACTTCATTCCACCGCCGATGATGAAGCAGGTCATTGCGAAGACCAGCTTTGCCGGCCCGGGCGAAGTCGTGCAGGTGAAATTCAGGGTGCCCGAAACCGAGGGCGACTACCCGTACCTGTGCACCTTCGCGGGCCACTACCAGGCCGGCATGAAGGGAACGCTCAAGGTTCAAGCAAGCGCGTCGACCGACCTCAGTGCTTCGAGTGGTGAGGCGCCGCCTGCATCGCCTCGTGCAGTCGCTCGATGAAATGCAGGTACTCGACGTATGCCTTGACATACCTGCGGCCCGCGGAAATGTCGCGCGCATCGTAAGCGCGCGCTTCCGCGGCCGCCTCGAAGTGCCGGTGCAGGCCTTCGGACAGCTCTGCAGACAGCGAAGCGGCGAGGGTGTTCACCGATCCGGCAGTCAATGCACGGTCGGCCATCGTGATCACGGGACCGGCAGCCCCGGCGGGTTGTAGACCGGTAAACGGCGCGCCTTCTCCGGCGCGATGAATGCGGACGACGGTTTCGAAGAAATAGCGATCGGCCAGGGCGCGCGCCTGCGCGTTCAAGGCGCGCACCGCAAGGGCCTGGGCGAATGCGGCGCGCACTTCCGCTTCACCATCGGCTTGCACCCAGACCAATACGTAGGCAACGTCCGCGGAGTCGAGCGCTCGCTCGGCGGCTTTGACCACGGGACCATCGAGGCTGTCACAGTGCGCGAACGCAGCCCGCGGCGCGATCAGGACGGCCGCGGCAAGGATCGCCACGATGACGGTAGGAGTTCTGTTTTGCATGGATCGCCTCCAGCGTGGCGATTTGCACAATCGATGCCGGTCGTGCTCGCCGTAAAACGGCCGGAAATGCGCTCAGAAGAACATCGCGGCCGCGCCGCTACCGGCAATCGCAAGCAGCGCCGCGCCGGCGTGCCAGCCGAAGCGGCGCGTGCCGATGGCGACGGCGATGATTGCCTTCAGGATCGAGTTGGCGATGATGCCCATCAGGATCGCGCGGCACGCGGTCTCGATGGAAATGCCGGTCGCGACGTTCCGCGTCATCGACAGCGTCAGCGCGTCGACGTCAGTCAGTCCCAGCACGAATCCCGTCACCATCAAACCTGACTCGCCGACCCATTGGCGCACGTAGTACACGACGTAGAGGACGCCCTGGAACAACAGCGTGAGCTCGATCGCGTTCTTGAGCTGCAATGGATTGCCGACGTCGCCGCCGTCATGATGATCGTCGCGCAGCGATCGCCACGACAGTGCGACCGCAACCAGCCCGGTCACGAACGGCACGGCGAGATACCGCGCCAGCACCGGGAGCAGCGTCGCATCGAGAATGGCGACCGCAGTCATCACGCGCAAGAACAGCACGGTGCTCGCCGCCACCGCGCCGGTTGCCAGCGGCGCTTCCTGCTGCTGATGCGTTTTGCTGAGCCGTGCGAAATTCAGCGTCACGCTCGTCGACGACACCAAACCGCCGAGCAGCCCCGTCAGCGGGTAACCCGCGGCGCCGCTCATGCGTTGGGCGATGAACCCCACGAAGCTCATGCCGGAGAAGAGCAGCACGAGGATCCACAGCTCGCGCGGCTTGATGCCTGGCCCTGGACCGAACGGTCCTTCCGGCAGCAGCGGCAGGATGACGATCGACATCACCGCGAAACGCGCTGCCGCAAGCATGGTCGGCTCGTCGAGCCGCGCGACCAGGCCATGCAGACGCGGCTTCTCCGCGAGGAGCAGCACGGTGATGGTGGTGAGCGCCGCCGACAGGCCCAGTTGACCCAGTCCCGCCAGCACGCCCGCGCCGATCACCACCAGCGCCGCGACTTCCGTCGTTGCGTCGATATCGTTCTTGCTCGCCCGGACGTAGCCGGCGACGACGAGCGCGAGGCCGCCGGAGACCAGTAACGCTGCCGGAATCACGAGACCGGCGGCCGTGAGATGGCCGGCGATGCCGGCAAGCGTGCCGAGCAGCGTGAACGTGCGAATGCCGCCGAGCCGCGCGTCGGGTCCGGTGGCGTGACCCGAACGCTGCCGCTCCACACCGACCGCGGCGCCGCCGATGATGGCGACGATCACGCCGGCGAAGGTGCCGAGTTCGATGTTCACGCCGACAGCATACCGTCCTGCCTCACGCCACGAGCCGCCCCGCGGCGCCCGACAGCCGGGCCAGTGCGGCGTCCACTGCTTTTTGCAGCGCGGCATCGCGCGGATCGCCCGTCAAAGTGGTTCCGCCCCGGCTCGTCACATAGCCGTAGCCGATGCCGGCGTCGGGATCCGCGTAGCCCATCGCGCCGCCGGCTCCCGGTCCGCCGTACGAACGGGGGCCACCGAACTTCCACGTTGCGCCAGGTTTCATGAAGCCCAGGGAGAAACACGCCTCGCCTTTCATGCAGTCGTCGTAAAAACCGTTCGCCGAGGGAATTGCGGGAGCGGCGAGCAGGTCGAGGGTCTTCGGCAGCAGCCCAAGCTCGCGGCCGCCGTTGGCGAATGCCGAGTACGCGCGGGCAATGGCGCGCGCCGTGCACACCCCGCCGCCCGAAGGCACTTCGAGGTTGCGCGCGTAGATACGCTCGCGATCGAGGTAGACGCCTGAACCTGGATTGATCGCGAGCGCGCGATAGATGTTCGACTTCTTGTTCATCGAGTCCAGCGTCAGGCTGATCGGAAAGTCCCACAACATCCTGAATCGTCCCGCCGGCGTGAGCGTCGCCAACCGCTCGTTGGGGATGTCTTCCGGCAGGTTGATGTAGGCGTCGATGCCGAGCGGCGTCGCGATCTCATCCTGGAAGAACTTGCCGAGGCTGCGATGCTTCGGGTCGATGCGGCGCAGCAGCTCGCCCTGGTAGAAGCCGAGCGTGATCGCGTGGTACCCCTGCCGCGTCCCCGGCTCCCATGCCGGCTTCTGGCGCGCCAGGATCACGGCGAGCCGATCGAGATCGGCGACGGTGCTGCGATCGACGGGCTCATCGATCGCAAACAGTCCCGCCTGGTGCGCGAGCAGCTGGCGAACGGTGATGCGCTCCTTGCCGTGCTGCGCGAACTCGGGCCAGTAGGTGCTGACGCGCTCTTCGTAATCGAGCCAGCCGCGCGAATGCGCGATCGCGAGCGTCATGGCCGCAAGACCCTTGGTCGCCGAATGCACCACGACCATGGTGTCGTGATCCCACGGTTCTCCAGTCTGCTTGTTGCGCACGCCGCCCCACAGGTCGACGCTTGCCGTGCCGTGATGATAGACAGCGCAGGCGCCGCCCAACTCGCGGCGGCGAACGAAGTTTTCGACGAAGGCATTGCGGACGCCCTCGAATCCACGAATGACGAATCCGGAAACTGGTGGCGGGACTTTCTTGAACATGATTCCTCCGCAGCCGCACTCGGCGCGATGAGCGAAGGAGCAAGGCACGTGCCCGTCGAGCTCGCCGCCATCACCGCATCCGGCGACAGCAGTTCGGCAAAAATCCTGAGTCGTGGGGAAATTTCCGCCTGGTTTCTGAACTGCGCCGCGGCACATTCCGAAGTAACGTAGATCCGTGAGCGGTTCGCGCTGGCTCATCCTCATCGCGATCATGGCCGGCATCACGGTCGGCGTCGGCACTTACACGTTTGCCTACGCGCGCGGGTATTCGTACCTCACCAACGATCCGCAGGCCTGCGCCAACTGCCACATCATGCGCGCCCACTACGACGCGTGGACGCGCGCCAGTCACCGCGCCGTGGCCGTCTGCAACGACTGCCACACGCCTCCGGGGCTGGTGCCGAAATACGTCACCAAAACACAGAACGGCTTCTGGCACTCGTTCTATTTCACGACCGGGCGATTTCCCGATCCGATCCAGATCACGCCTCGCAACCACGACATCACCGAGATGGCGTGCCGCAAGTGCCACGCCGACATCACCGCGTCGATCGATGCCTCGCATGCAAGCGCGCCGCAAGGCGGGTTGTCGTGCACGAAGTGTCATAACGACGTCGGACATATCGAGTAGCAGCCATGGCCTCTCCGACGCGCGTCACGTTTCGCTTCACCGTTCTCATCGCGTTGTTCGCCGCGATCGCCGCCGCCGGCATCACGGCGCTTCTCGTCAACATTTTTCAGCGCCAGCAGGAAGCCCGCGATCCATTCCACCGCGTCGTCGAGCTGACGGAAGACACCGACGACCCGGCGGTGTGGGGGCAGAACTTCCCGATTCAATACGACGGCTACCTGCGCACGGTCGATCAGGAGCGGACGCGCTACGGCGGCAGTGAAGCGGTGCCGCGCACGCCGACCAACGCCGATCCGCGATCGATCGTGGCGCAATCGAGACTCGAGGAAGATCCGCGGCTGCGCACGATGTGGGCCGGCTACGCCTTCTCGAAGGATTTCCGCGAGGAGCGCGGCCACGCCTACATGCTCGACGATCAGACCTTCACCGAGCGGCAGGCCGTGACGCAGCAGCCGGGCACGTGCATGCATTGCCACGCGTCGGTCTACGGCCCGTACCGGAAACTCGGCGGCGGCGACCTGATCAAGGGCTTCGAGGCGATGAACCAGATGAAGTATCCGGAAGCGCGCAAGCTCGTCACGCATCCGGTGGCGTGCATCGACTGCCACGATCCGAAGACGATGCAGCTGCGAGTGACCAGGCCGGGTTTTCTCGAGGGCATCCAGAAAGTGAAAGCGGCGCAAGGCATCGCCAACTACGACGTCAACAGGCAGGCGACGCGACAGGAAATGCGCGCGTTCGTGTGCGGGCAGTGCCACGTCGAGTACTACTTCAAGGGCCCCGAAAAGCGGCTGACGTATCCGTGGGACAAGGGCCTCAAGGCCGACGAGATCCTCGCCTACTACGAGGAGAACGGGTTCAAGGACTGGACGCACGCGGAGACCGGCGCGCCGGCACTCAAGGCGCAGCATCCGGAATTCGAGATGTGGAACCAGGGCGTGCACGCGCGGTCCGGCGTGGCGTGCGCGGATTGCCACATGCCCTATCAGCGCGTCGGCGCGATGAAGGTCAGCGATCATCACGTGCGCAGCCCGCTGCTCAACATCAACAAGTCATGCCAGACCTGCCACCGCTGGCCGGAAGACGAGCTGCGCTCGCGCGTTTACGCGATTCAAGATCGCACCCAGCAGGTCAGGAATGTCGCGATGGACGCGCTGATGGCGTTGATCGCCGATTTGAAGGCGGCGCAGCAGCGCGGCGCCACCGAGCCGCAGCTGGCGGCGTCGCGCAATCACCAGCGAAGAGCGCAATTCCTGCTGGATTTCATCGAGGCTGAGAACTCGATGGGGTTCCACGCCGACCAGGAAGCGGTGCGGGTGCTCTCGCTCTCGCTCGACGAAGCACGCCGGGGCCAGGCCTCGCTGCCGGGCTCGGTGTCCACTCCCGGCGGCAGGACAACGACGCCGCAATGAGGTACGATTCAGCCATGAAGAAAATCACACTGGCGGCCGCCGTGCTGGCAGCCGCACTCGGCGCGGTGGTGTTCGCGCAGCAGAGGGCGACGACCTCGGCTGCGAATACGATCACCGTTTATAAAACCCCGACTTGAGGGTGCTGTGGCGCCTGGGTGAAGCATCTCCAGACGCACGGTTTCCAGGTGGAAACCAAGGACATCCCTCAAGAGCAGTTGACGGCCCTCAGCCAGCAGGCCGGCGTGTCGCAGGAGCTGTCGTCGTGCCACACCGGCAAGATCGGCAACTACGCGATCGAGGGCCACGTGCCCGCCGACGACATCAAGAAGCTGCTCAAGGAAAAGCCGGCCGTCGCCGGCATCGCGGTGCCCGGCATGCCGATGGGGTCGCCCGGCATGGAGCAGGGCGGACGCAAGCAGCCGTTCGACACGATCGCGTTCACGAAGGACGGCAAGAAAACCGTCTTCGCGTCGCACAAGTAGAACGAGGTTCCAAGGGGTTCCAGGGGTTCCAGGAGTTCCAGAGCCCTCGTTCTAACCGGCTCGTCGCTGCTCGCTATACCGCCCTCAGTATTTCGAGATAGACGGCCTCCGTTTGCGGCGACGGGCTCACGCCGAGCTCGTCGCGCAGCAACTCCCGGCATTTCGCGAACACGCGCAACGCCTCGGCGCGATCGCCGGCGGCGGCGTGCATTTTCATCAACAGCTGATACGCCGTTTCCTTGAACGGATCGAGCGCCAGCATCTCCTGGGCGTGCTGGATGGCCAGCAGCGGTTCGCCGTTGTTCGCGCTGACGGCGACCAGGCACTGCAGCGCTCGCATCTGCATCGTGCGCAGCGTATTGCGCTGCGATTCGATCCACGGCGCTTCGGCGTCGGGCAGAAACGGGCGGCGCGAGATCACGACGGCGACGTTCGCCAGGCTCCACGCGCTGCTCACGTCCTGGCGCCGTAGCGCGCCTTCCGCTTCATCCAGCGCATTGGCGCCGGCCTCGAGATCGATCCATGTGTCGGACGGCAGCCGCAAGGCGATCGATCCCGACGACACGCTGATGCTCGCATCGCTGCCGAGGCCCACGGACTTCATCATGCTGCGCAGCTTCGACAGGATCGCATCGAGGCTGCTGTCAGTCTGCGCCGGCGCGTCGCCCGGCCAGATCGCGCCGAGCAGCTCTTCGCGATGCACCGGCCGGCCGCGGTTGACTGCGAGAAAGACGAACGCTATACGCCCCTGCCGGCCCGGAAACTGACGCTCGCGCACCAGCCGCTCGCCGTGCTCGATGATCACCGAGCCCGTCAGGTAGATTCGTGGTATCTCCAAGGTTCGTCCAAGGTCGCGACAACGCCGCCCCAAGGCGCGGCGCATATCTTACGCGCGTCCGCCTTCGCTGAAGCTTTGGCGGGACAAGGAGGAGTCATGCAGAAGGTAATCAACTGCCCGTGCGGGTTCGTGCTCAAAGGCGACTCGGACGAAGACGTCGTCAAGAAGGCGCAGGCGCACGCCAAGCAGGTGCACCAGATGGATCTGAGCCGCGAGCAGGCGCTCGCGATGGCAAAGCCGGCATGAAGGCCGCCGTTCTCGCCATTCTGATCACTGCCGCCATGACCATGCCCACCGGCGCCGATCGCGCGCAAACGGCGAAGCCGTCGATCCTCGTTCACCTGACCAGCGGGCCGGAAAACCCGACCAAGGCCGCGCTCGCCTTCCTCGTCGCGCGCACCGCGATCGAGCAGGGGCACGCCGTTTCAATGTTTCTCGCCGGCGACGCGGTCCCGCTGCTGCGCGACGGGGCGCTCGACAACGTCGCGGGCCTCGGCACCGGCAAGCTGCGCGAGCATTTCGACATCATCACCAAAGGCGGCGGCAAGTTTTACCTGTCCGGGATGTCGAGCAGCGCGCGCGGCGTGACCGCGGCCGATCTGCAAGGCAAGCCCGCCGAGCTGGCGCCGCCGGCGATCCTGCTGAAGCTCGCGCTCGAGCACGATCGGATGTTCACGTATTAACGAATAGCCGCTGAGCGGGTTCCGGGTTCCATAGGTTCCAAAGGTTCCACAGGTCGGTTCCGACGACGCCTATGGAACCCCTGGAACCCTTGGAACCTGTGGAACCCCGGCGATCTGTGACACTTTCGGAAACAAGTATCGGAGCATGGGCCCGACGCGCTCCGACCACGCCTGTTCGGAGTGCGTCGCGCCTTCGTATTCGGCGTAGTGCAAGTCGGCGCCCGGCGAAAAGCCCAGACCGACGAGCGCGGCCTTCAACAGCCGCGCGTCTTCGAGCCCCCTGCGCCCTTCCGCGGTGCCCATGTCCACCCACAACCGAATCGGCGGCTTCGACCGCGCTTCGCGCACGGTTCTTAAAATCGCCTTGCGTCCCCACCACACCGACGGCGACAGCGCCGCGATCTTCGTGAACACCGCCGGGTGGGTGAAGCCCAGGTGCAGCGACACCAGTCCGCCCAATGACGATCCGCCGATGCCGGTGTTGGCGGCATCGGGCCGGGTGCGATAGCTGCGATCGATCAGCGGCTTCAGCTCTTCGATGATCATCCGGCCGTAGTCGTCGGCGTGGCCGCCGCCGAGCTTCTTGTCGCCGATCGGCGTGTACTCGTCGATGCGCGCATCGCCGGTGTTGTAGATGCCGACGATGATCAGCGGCTCGATCGCGCCTTCCTCGATCAACCGCGCCGCCGTTTCACCAACGCGCCAGTGTTCGCCCGGTTGAAACGCCGTGTCTGGATCGAACAGGTTCTGCCCGTCGTGCATATAGAACACGGGATAACGAGGGTTCGGCCCGGTGGTTCGCGACGACGGTTCGTCACGATGGTTCGGCCCGGTGGTTCGCGACGACGGTTCGTCACGATGGTTCAGCGCGGCGGTTCGCGACGACGGTTCGTCACGATGGTTCAGCGCGGCGGTTCGTGAACCCTCGTCCTGAACCTGCGTGGCGAACGGCTGTCCCGAACCCTCGCTGGAACCATCGTCGTTTTCGTAGCCCGGCGGCAGCCAGACGAGAACGTCGCGGTCGTGCTCGAGGAAGGTGGAACGGAACTGCTCGTGACGGTGGAGCTTGGCCTCGGGCAAGTTCACAGTATAGGCTTCGTAGCCTATGGTTCGCGACCACCACAAGTGGTTCTCGCGCTCGCTCAACCGCGACATGGAGCTGCTCGCGTTCGGCCACGACGGGCCGCCGATGATCGTGTTTCCAACGTCGATGGGCGCCTTCTTCGAGTACGAGGATCGCGGCATGGTGTCGGCGCTCGCCGACAAGCTCGAACACGGCAAGCTCCGCTTGTTCTGCGTGTCGTCGGTGGACAACGAGAGCTGGTACTGCAAGAAGATTCATCCGCGTCAGCGCGTCGAGCGGCATCTGCACTACGAGGACTACGTGCTCAACGAAGCGGTGCCGCTCGTCAAGCACCTGACGCGGCAGGATGCGATCGGCGTCACCGGCTGCAGCTTCGGCGCGTATCACGCGATGGCGCTGGCGCTGCGCAATCCCTACGTCTTCACCTTCTGCGTGACGATGGGCGGCGCGTTCGACGTGTCGCAGTTCCTCGACGGCTACTTCGACGAGGATTGCTATTTCCTGAATCCGCCGTCGTTCCTGCCCAACCTGGCCGACCGCTATTACCTGGATCAGTTCCGCCGCAACAAGTGGGTGCTGGTCACCGGCGATCACGACATCTGCCGCGCGCCGAACGAACAGTTCTCGGCGCTGCTCAAGGCCAAGGGCATCCATCACAGTTTGCACGTCTGGAACGATTCGAAGCACGACTGGCCGTACTGGCGGCCGATGGCGCAGGCTTATCTTCCGTAGCGGGAGCTGGGAGCCGGGAACCGGAGTAAGCTTCAGGTGGCAATGAAGAAAATTGGCGTGCTGTTCGGCATGGAGAACACCTTCCCCGCGGCGCTCGTCGAGCGCATCAACGCGATGAAGGTCACGGACGTCGCCGCCGAGTTCGTGCAGATCGGCGACGTGCGAATGGCGGAAGGCTGCGGCTACGACGTGATCGTCGATCGCATCTCGCACGACATCCCGTTCTACCGGGCGTGGCTCAAGAACTCGGCGCTGTGCGGCTCGAAGATCATCAACAACCCGTTCTGGTGGAGCGCCGACGACAAGTTCTTCAACTACGCGCTGGCCACCAAGCTCGGTGTCGCGATCCCGCCGACCGTGCTGCTGCCGCACAAGGAACATCCGACCGGCACGACCGAGCGGTCGATGCGCAACCTGCACTACCCGCTCAACTGGGATGCGATCTTCGAGTACGTGGGCTTCCCCGCCTATCTGAAGCCGTTCGACGGCGGCGGCTGGCGCGACGTCTACAAGATCAACGACAAGGATGGCTTCTTCAAGGCCTACGACCAGACGCGCACGCTCTGCATGACGCTGCAGCGCGCGGTGAACTTCAAGGAATACTTCCGCTGCTACGTCGTCGGGCAGGAAAAAGTGCACATCATGCCCTACGATCCGCGCGCGCCGTTTCACGAGCGCTACGTGCGCAATCCTCCTCCGTATCCGAAGGAGCTGCTGGAGCGCGTCGAGCGCGATGCGCGTACGCTCTGCCGCGCCCTCGGCTACGACCTGAACACCGTCGAGTTCGCGTGCGAGGACGGCGTGCCCTACGCGATCGACTTCATGAACCCGGCGCCGGACGCGGATCTGCATTCCGTCGGCCAGCAGAACTTCGACTGGATTGTGAATGCCGTCGCCGAGCTCGCGGTAAAAAAGGCGACCGACCCGGCACCGCCTGCGACGTACCGATGGGATTCGCTCTTGCGGGGTAACTGAAACTGTCCACCGGCAACTCAACTGGCAACCGGCAAACCGGCCACTGCCAACTGTCATGAAGCCTTCCTTCACGATCGGTATCGAAGAAGAGTACCAAACGATCGATCCCGTCACGTTCGATCTGCGCTCGCACATCAACGCCGAGATCATTTCCAAGGGCAAGCGTCAGCTCGACGAGCGCATCAAGGCCGAGATGCACCAGTCGGTCGTCGAGGTCGGCACCGGCGTGTGCCGCAACATGAAGGAGGCGCGCGCCGACATCATCAACCTGCGGCGCGCGATGGTGAAGCTGGCCAACGACAACGGCCTGCTGCTGTGCGCCGGCGCCACGCATCCATTTGCCGACTGGCGCGAGCAGGACATTTATCCGGACGAGCGATACCTGCAGGTCGTCGAAGACATGCAGCTGGTGGCGCGCTCGAACCTGATCTTCGGGCTGCACGTGCACGTCGGCATCGAGGACCGCGAAGTCGCGATCCACCTGATGAACCAGATGCGCTACTTCCTGCCGCATCTGCTGGCGCTCTCGGCGAACTCGCCGTTCTGGATCGGCCTCAAGACCGGATTGAAGTCGTACCGCTGCAAGGTGTTCGACAAGTTCCCGCGCACCAACATTCCCGACACCTTCACGAGCTGGGCGGACTTCGAGAGCTTCGTCAACCTGCTGGTCAAGACCAACAGCATGGACAACGCCAAGAAGATCTGGTGGGACGTGCGGCCGCATCCGTTCTTTTCGACGCTCGAAGTGCGCATCTGCGACATCCCGATGCGCGCCGACGAATCGCTGGCGCTCGCGGCGTTGATCCAGGCGACGATGGCGAAGTTGTACAAGCTGCATTCGCGCAACCAGGGCTTCCGCATGTACAGCCGCGCGCTGATCATGGAGAACAAGTGGCGCGCCGCGCGCTACGGCCTCGAAGGCAAGTTGATCGATTTCGGGCGCGAGACGGAAGTGCCGATCAAGGAGCTGATGCTCGAGTACCTCGAGTTCGTCGACGATGTGCTCGACGAGCTCGATAGCCGCAAGGAAGTCGAATACGTCCGCACCATGCTCGAACGCGGCAACGGCGCCGAGCGCCAGCTCGAGGTTTTCGCGAAGACAGGCGACCTGAAGCAGGTCGTCCAGTACATGGTTTCCGAGACGCAGGCCGGACTCTAGCCGCAGGTTCAAGACGTTCAGAGTCCAAGCTGTTCAAGGGTTAGAATTCAAAAGGATGATTGCTGCGTACGACAAGGAGCTCGCCCCGGGCGCGCGGAACGCCATTCGCGTCTGCCTGAACGTTCAGCCGCACGAGCGCGTCACGGTGATCTCGGATCGCGACTGCGAGGACATCGCCGCCAGCCTGGTCCACGAGATCGAGGAGGTCGGCGCGCCCTACCGGGCGTTCATCCTCGAAGACGTCGCGCAGCGGCCGCTGATCGATCTGCCGCGCGTGATTGCGGATGACATGGAGCAGAGCCAGGTCAGCATCCTCGCCGTGCACGTGCAGCCCAACGAGCTCCGCTCCCGCATGCAGCTGACCGACATCGTCAACCGCCGGAGGATGCGCCATGGGCACATGGTCAACATCAACCGCCAGATGATGGTCGAGGGGATGCGCGCGGATTTCCGGAAGGTCGATCGCCTCAGCTCGAAGGTGATCGACATCGTCCGCAACGCGCGCGAGGTGCGCGCGACGACGAAGGGTGGCAGCAACTTCACGACCACGCTCAACCCGAACTACAAGTGGCTGAAGACGAGCGGCCTGATCAGCCCGGACAAGTGGGGCAACCTGCCCGGCGGCGAAGTGTTCACCACGCCGGAGAACGTCGACGGCACGCTGGTGATCGACGGCGTGGTCGGCGATTACCTGTGCGAGAAGTATCACAGCCTCGAGCGCTCGCCGCTGACGCTGCGCGTCAAGGACAACCGGCTGGTCGAGGCGCACAGCGAGAACAAGGAGCTCGAGAACGATTTCTGGAAGTACACGCACACCGATGCGAACTCGGATCGCGTCGGCGAATTCGCCATCGGCACCAACATCGAGCTGACGCAGGTGATCGGCCACATCCTGCAGGACGAGAAGTTCCCCGGCATCCACGTCGCGTTCGGCGATCCATACGGCGCGCATACCGGCGCGGACTGGACGTCGACGACGCATATCGACGTGGTGGCGACGCGGTTCGACATCTGGGTCGACGATCGGCAGATCATGGCCGATGGCAAGTTCCTCATCGAGTAGGTCTTGAGGCCTTGAGGTCTTGAGGTCTTGATTCCTTCGCTTCGGCAGGCTTTCAACGCCTCGTGGACCGAGGAGCAATATCGAGACCTCGTCCGGCGATTGGAGCTGCGGACGGGCGCAACGCTCGGCTTTCCGATCAGCGAGACTCCCTGCTTCTTTCCGCGGTCGCTGATGGATTCGCTCGCGGCCGCGGGCCTCGATCTGGTCAACCAGATTCTCGACAATCCCGAGACAATGGCCGCCGCCAACGCGGCGGTGCCCGAGCGCTTTCGAGCGTCGACTGCATTCGGCACCGGCGGGCTCGACGGCGAGGCGCTGCCGACGTTTCTGCAGGTCGACTTCGGCCTGGTGCGCGCAGCCGATGGGTCAATCCAGCCGAAGCTCGTCGAGCTGCAGGCATTTGCATCGCTCTACGGATTCCAGGTGGCGATGGCGGAAGCGTATCGCGACGCGTTTTCCCTGCCGGCGTCGCTGTCGGTCTATCTCGACGGCCTTGACGAGGCGGCGTACCACGCGATCGTGAAGGACGCGATCGTCGCCAACCACGATCCCAACGAAGTGGTGTTGATGGAGATCGATCCGCGAACGCAGAAAACGTGGCCCGACTTCGTGGTCACCGAGCAGATGTGGGGCGTGCGCGCGGTGGACATCTCCGAGGTGCGCCGCGAAGGGCGCCGGCTGTATTACCGCCGCGACGGCAAGGCAACGCAAATCAAGCGCATCTACAACCGTGTCATTCCCGACGAGCTCGAACGCAAGCATCTGCAATTGCCTTTCGGCTACGGCGACGAGCTCGACGTGCAGTGGGCCGGGCATCCGGCGTGGTATTTCCGGATCAGCAAGTTCTCGATTCCGTTCCTGCGGCATCCGTCGGTGCCCGAGACACGCTTCCTCGACGGCATCGAGAGCCTGCCCACGGATCGCGAGAACTATCTGTTGAAGCCGCTGTTCTCATTCGCCGGCGGCGGCATCGTCTTCGCCCCGACCGACGCGCAGATCGCGGCGATCCCGATGCGCGAGCGGAAGAACTACATCCTGCAGGAGCGCATCAACTTCACGCCGGTGATCGAGACCCCCGAAGGCCCCGCGCAGGCGGAGATTCGCATCATGTATGTGCGAGCAGGCTCACGCTTGCGGCCGGTGCTGCCGCTGCTGCGCATGGGCCGCGGCAAGATGATGGGCGTCGATCACAACAAGAACCTGGAGTGGGTCGGCGCTTCGGGCGCGTTGATTGCCGGCGGATCCGGCGGGCCGTAAACGCCGGCCGTGCCAACGATTGTTCGTCGGGCGCACGACGACGCCGGGAGGGCGACCCTTTATGGGGCGCCGATGACGTCGCCGGGGACGCCGCGCGCCGTGACGCGGCCGCCGTCCATCACCAACACCCAATCCGCAATCCGAACGACTTCGTCGGGTGAATGCGCCACATAGACGAGCGGCACGTGCAACTCATCGCGGATCCGCAGCAGCGCATCCAGGATCCGCCGACGACGCGGGATGTCGACGGCGGCCATCGGCTCGTCGAGCAGCAGCACGTCGGGCTTCGACATCAGCGCCCGCGCCAGCGCGACACGCTGACGCTCACCG
>DASUSZ010000371.1:0-6832 GCA_036374815.1 Vicinamibacterales bacterium
CCCGCCGATCCGGTGGCGACGGCCGGCACTTCGTTGCCGCCGCTCAGGTTTGCGTTCAAGGTGATGGTCTGGGCCTGGGCCTGGGTGGCCGATACGAACAGAACGAAGAGGCCCGCGAGAGCCAGTGAAAGACGTCGCATCTTGGAAAACTCCTTGTAAGGCGCCCAACCGATTGGCGCGGCGCAGGTTCCGGGGGTAAGCAGGATGCGCGCCAACCGATCGCGTGTTGCACGCGCAAGAAACCGGCGGTTGCGCACCGCGCGGGTTTCGCCGCGCGAAATCAATTACGCGGGCCGTATGGACGCGTGCTCTGATAACCTCTGGCTGTTCCGTGAATCCTGCCAGCAAAGTTGCCCTGATTACCGGCGGCAAGCGCATCGGCGCGGTCGTTGCGGAGACGCTTGCAAAGGCCGGCGCCGACATCGCGCTCGTCTACAACCGCTCGCTCGCTGAAGCCTCGGAAACCGAAGCCGCGGTGCAGGCGATCGGCCGGCGTGCGCTCGCCGTGCAGGCCGACGTGGCGAGCGAGCAGGCGTGCCTCCACGCGGTAAGCGAAACGATCAACACGCTCGGACGGCTCGACATCCTGATCAACATGGCGTCGCTCTATTCGGCGAAGCCGTTCGATCAATTGACGGCCGCGGACTGGGACCGGCAGCTCGCGATCGATCTGCGCGCGGCGTTCCTGTTCTCGCACGCGGCGGCGCCGGCGATGAAGCAGGCCGGCGGCGGGCGCATCATCAACTTTTCCGACTGGATCGCCGCCAGCGCGCGGCCGCGCTACCCGGGCTACGTGCCGTACTACGTCGCGAAGGCCGGCGTGAAAGCGCTCACCGAGGCGCTCGCGCTCGAGCTCGCGGCCGATCAGATCCTCGTCAACGCCATCGCGCCCGGGCCGATCCTCGCGCCGCCGGACATGTCGAAAGAGGAAAGCGACGCGGTGGTGAAGAGCACGCCGCTTGGCCGATGGGGCGGCGAGGACGAGATCGCGAAGACGGTGATGTTTCTCGTCCACTCGGATTTCGTGACCGGCGAAACCATCCGCGTGGATGGAGGGAGGCACGTCAGGTAAGTTGAAAGTTGAAAGTTTGAAGTTTCCAGTTGAGTTTCAAGTTGGAGTTCAAGTTGAGTTTCAAGTTGGAGTTCAAGTTGAAGTTTAAGTTGGAGTTCAAGTGGCAGTGACGATTTGGAACTCCTCGGTGCGCGCGGCGATTGCCGAACGGGCGCAGCGGGTGAGCGCCGATGCGAGGCCCGCTTGGGGAAAAATGAATGCGGGCGCGATGATGGCGCACATCAACGATTCGCTGCGCATGGCGCTCGGCGACCTGCCGGTGAAGTCGAAGAACCTGCCGCTGCGCTACAAACCGATCCGCACACTGTTCATCTACTACCTGCCGATGCCGAAAGGCGCGCCGACGGCGCCGGAGCTGATCGCTCGATGCGCGAACGCGGTGCTGGATGACGAGAAGAAAACCTTCGCCGGCCTGATCGAGCGCATCGCCGCGCTGCCGCGGGGCGCGGCGATGGCTCCGCATCCCGCCTTCGGCGACTTGTCGTACGACGAATACGGCGCGCTGATCGCCAAACACACCGATCACCATCTGCGGCAGTTCGGGGTGTAGATGATTCCGCGATCCGGACGGGAGGTGTCACGCGTCGAGGGGTTCAGCGACGCCGTCTTCGGATTCGCGCTGACGCTGCTCGTGGTGTCGCTCGAAGTGCCGGAATCCTTCGGCGACATGAAGGCCATCCTCGCGGGGTTCGTGCCGTTCGCGCTGATGTTCGCGCTGATGTGCTGGATCTGGTACGAGCACTACGCCTTCTTCCGCCGCTTCGACGCGGAGGACCCGCTCACCATCACGCTCAACTGCGTGCTGCTGTTCATCGTGGTCTTCTTCGTCTACCCGCTGAAGTTCGTGTTCTCGAACGTCGTCAAGTTGATGTCGGGCCAGCCGTTCGCCTTCCGCGAAATGTCGGTCGCCGATAACCGGCTGCTGCTGTCGGTCTACAGCGCCGGCTTCGTCGGCATCATGCTGGTGTTCGTGCTGCTGTACTGGAACGTGTATCGCCGGCGGGACGCGCTCGGGCTGAGCGCGGAAGAAACCTTTGACGCGTATGCCGGCGCGCGGACCCACGCGGTGAGCGTCAGCGTCGGCCTGGTGTCGCTGGCGCTGGCGTGGATCCTGCCGGTCAACTGGTTCTGGGTCGCGGGCCCCGTGTATGCGCTCCAGGGCCCGCTCCACTGGCGCAACGGCGTGCTGCTCGCGCGGTCGCGCGCGAAAGCGTTTCCGTTACCGCGCGGCGACGCGCGCTGAGTCTGTTATCGCGCGGCCACGCGCGATAGTGCGTCCTTCATCGACTGCAGCGCGCCGGTGAGCTCTTCGCGCGAGCGGCAGGTGCAGAAGCGCAGGTAGCCTTCGCTGTTCGCGCCGAAGTCCACGCCCGGAACGCAGCCGATGCGCGCGTTCTTGATCAGATACTCCGCCATCGCCCACGACAGCGAATCGCCGGTGATGCCGGCGTTCTTCGCCGCTTCCGGATTGATCTTCACGAACGCGTAGAACGCCCCGTCGGGCGGCGTGCCCGAGAACATGCCGGGCGCCGCTTCCTGCAGCCCCTTGTAGAACATGTCGCGGCGGAACAGCAGCTCCTTCTTGAAGTCGGCGATGCACTGCTGCGATCCCTCCATCGCGCCGACCGCGCCGTACTGCGCGATCGACGAGACGTTGCTGGTCGTGTAGAGCACGATCTTCAGCGCGCGATCGCGCAGCGCCTTGTCCTTGATCGCGAAATAGCCGACCCGCACGCCGGTGATCGCGTAGGACTTGCTCAAGGTGTAGACCGGAATGGTGCGGTCGTACATCCCGGGCAGCGACGCAATGCTGATGTGCTCGCCGTGATAGACGACGTCCTCGTAAGCCTCGTCCGACACGACCCACAGGTTCTTCGCCTTGGCGATCGCCGCGAGGCGCTCGAGATCTTCCCTGGTCAGCACGCCGCCGGAAGGGTTGTTCGGCGAGTTGAGATACAGCACGCGCGTCTTCGGCGTGATCGCCTTTTCGACGTCATCGATGTTCCAGCGGAAGCGCAGCTCCTCGCGCAGCGGCACCTGCACGGCGCGGCCGCCCGCCGCCTGCACCATCGCCATCGTCGGCGGCCACTCGGGGTCGGGAATGATCACTTCATCGCCCGGCTCGAGCAGCGCGTGGAAGACGGCGTAGAGGCCGTGCGTGCCGCCGTTGGTGACGAGAATCTCTTCGTCGGATTCGACCGGGATGCGGTTCTTGGTCCGCATCTTTTCCGCGAACGCCTTGCGCAGCGGCGGGATGCCCGCGGTCGGCAGGTAGTGGGTGCGATTCTCGGCCATCGCCTTCGCGACCGCCTGCTTGAAGGTGTCGGGCGCGTCGAAGGAAACGTCGCCTTGATCGAGGCGGAACGGATCCTTGACGGTGTACATCATGTCGCGGATGCGGACGATGGCGGAGACGGGAACGGAGTCGTAGAACTTGCCCATGGTAGGTAGAAGTTTAAAGTTTAAAGTTGAAAGTTTAAAGTTGAGTCGAAAGTTTGAAGTTGGAGTTTGAGTTCAAGTTGGAGTTCAGGTTGACACCCGCTTTGTCGAGGATCGCGTTCAGCGTGTGCGCGGTTCTTTTGGCCGGCAGGTTACTCACGTAGAAGTGTCTCGCGCCGGCATCGAGTAGGAATCGGATCGTTCGCGCGCAGACGTCGATTGGGGTGGCGCCGGCGGCGAACTCCTGCTTCAGCTCTTCGACGGGCACCGGCAGGAACTCCTTCAGCATCTCGAGCGTTTTCGGATTGGCGCTGCGGTAATAGAACACGCCGAAGACGCCGGGCATGGCCAGGCCGCCGGCGCGGCCGGCGTCGAGAAACGCGCGGACGCGATCGGCCTGGTGGTGCGACACGATCTGGGTCAGGTAGAAATCCGCGTATACGTCGGGCCGCAGCAGGAACTCCACCTGCTTGAGCGGATCGGCGATCGGATTGGCCCAGCCGCCCAGCTCCAAATCCGGATGCCGCTCGCGAATCAGCTGGCGCAGCTGCCACGCATGCTCGAGCGCGCGCGCCCGGCCGACGTGCTTGTCGCCGCCGAGCACGACCAGCGACGGAAACCCGTTGTGCACGACCTGATCCGCGTATTGCAGGCAGAACGCGAGCGAGTGCTTGGTCGTGAGGAACGGAATGATGCGATGGCGGTTGACCGCGTCGCCGAGATTGGCGACGAGGTGGCGCAGGTTGTTCTCTTCCTGCGCGCCGACGGCGCTGTCGGTGACCATGACGCGCACGTCATGGCGCGTCAACGATCGGATCGCGTGGTAGGTGTCGATCCACGCGTCCATGCCTTCCGCCGCTTCGAGCTCCGCCCTTGGCGGGCGGAGCTCCACGGCAACGACGCTGGTCGACTCGCTCTTAAGCAGCGAGAGGTAAGAGGACAAAAATTACTTCTGTTCCTTGACCTTGTAGCCCGCGGGAACGGCGAAGAGATCCGCGGCGAGCGTGCCGGTTTCCACCGAGGTGACGGTCGTGGTCATGCTCATGTTGCCCATCTTCGCCATCATGCCGGCCATCGGGCCGTCGCCGCCGATCTTGAAGTTCATCTCCTGCTCGTAGGGAATGCCGCCCGTCGACGCGAGCTGGCGGTACATCTCCGCCATCGCCTTGGCCTGACCCGGGTTGCCTTTCGCGCCGCGCGGATCGCTGAAGATCCAGCCCTTCTCGACAGCGCCCTTGTAGAAGTTGATGAAGTCGGCGGTGCCCGGAGCGCCCTTCACGATCCAGATCGGGCCGCTCAACATCATCGTCATCTGCGGACCGCCCTTGCCGCCCATCATCGCCGGCACCGACATTTCCATGTCGTATCCGGTCGCGGCTTTGCCGGCGATCTGCCTGGTCTGGCCGTTGGGCTTGATCGATGACTTGATGCCGGCGGTGTCGACGCTCTGGTTGACGTTGTTGCCGAACGCCTGCATGTCCCATGCATCGGCTTCCTTCTTCTTCGAGTCCCACGAGTAGAGGCGCTGCGCATCGACGTCGAAAATCATGGTGAGCGTGCGATCGCCCATCACGGTGTCGGTGCGCATCTTGTTGCCCTTGATGTAGGTCGTCGTGGTCATGTTGCCCGACATGCCGAGGCCCTTGCCGGTGCCGGACGACTTGAGCGTCACATCGGCGAAGGACGGCGCCGCGAGCGCGATGCTAAAGAGCGCGACAAGGATCGAACGCTTCATCACAGTGTCTCCAACGGGGGAATGCCCATTTTAGATCCGAGATGGCGCATTTCAGAATTGCTGCTGCGCGCTGGTGGTGCGAGGTTTCGCGTCCTTCGTCCACTCGTTCGCCCAATTCAACATCTCCGCAATGGTATGCAGCACCGATTCGCGCGCGGCGTAGCCGTGCGCTTCGTGCGGCAGCGTGACGTAGCGGACGGTCGCGCCATGACCCTTCAGGGCCATGTAGAGGCGCTCAGACTGGATCGGGAACGTGCCGCTGTTGTCGTCGGCCTCGCCGTGGATCAGCAGGATCGGCTCGTTGATCTTGTGCGCGTAGTAGAACGGCGACATGTTCGCGTAGATCTGCGGCACCTCCCAGAACGTGCGCTGCTCGTTCTGGAAGCCGAACGGCGTCAGCGTGCGGTTGTAGGCGCCGCTGCGCGCCAGGCCGGCGCGGAAAATATCGGAGTGCGCGAGCAGGTTCGCGGTCATGAAGCCGCCGTAGCTGTGGCCGCCGACGACGACGCGATTGCGATCCGTGACGCCGAGGCTGACCGCGCGATCGACCGCGGCCTGCGCGCTGGCCACCAGCTGCTGCACGTAGGTATCGTTCGCCGTCTCGCCCGGCCCGACGATCGGCATCGTCGGGTCATCGATGATCGCGTAGCCCTGGGTGAGGAACAGCAGGTGCGACGCGCCGCTGATGCCGGTGTAGCGGTCGCTGGACCCGGTGACCTGCCCGGCCATCGCCGGATCGGTGAACTCACGCGGATAGGCCCACAGCAGCGTGGGCAGCGGGCCCTGCGCCGGCGTCCAGCCCGGCGGGGTGATGATCGTGGCCGACAGCTCGACACCGTCGCTGCGCTTGTAGGTCACCAGCTGCTTCTGGATGCCGCGCAGCTGCGGCGCGGGATCGGCGTAGTTGGTGATCGCCCGGCGCGTGTTGGCCTTGAGATCGCGCACGAAGACGTTCGGCGGATCGCTGCGCGTCTCGTAACGCGTCAGGATCTTCGAGCCGTCGTCGGAGAGCACGCCGATCACCGTCTCGTACGAACGGCCCTGCGTCTGGAACAGGCGCTCGCTCTTGAGCGTCGTCAGGTCGAGGCGATCGATGAACGGCCGCGCGCCTTCAGGCGCGGCGCCGGTGCCGGCGAGGAAGATCGAATTCGCGTTCTGCTGGATCGCCGACACGCCCGACGCGCCATCGGCGCGCTGCGGCGTCCCCGGATTGCCGTACGAATCTTCCTGGCTGCGGTCCCACAGCTTGCGAGGCGCGGCGCCGGGCCTGTCGATCACCCAGGTGCGCGTCCATCGGCGCGCGCGATCGTTTTCCGTCAACAGAACCGCGCCGCCCTGCGTCCACGACACGTTGCCGACGCGATACTCGGTGCGCGCGAGCTCGGACGGCGCCGCAGTGAACGGCGCGCTCATCGTCATCACCTTGTCGCGATGCGGCACCTTGGCTTTGGGATCGCCGTTGTCGAGCGCTTCGGACCACACCACGGTCGCCGGCGCGAGCGGCTGCCACTGGAAGCTGCGCGGTCCTGGCATCACGCCGCCGTTCGGCACGTTGTCGGCAACCGGTGTCTGCACGATCTGCTTCA
>DASUSZ010000372.1:0-13251 GCA_036374815.1 Vicinamibacterales bacterium
TTCGTTCTGCTGTTGTCCGCCGCCACGTTATCCGGGCAAAACCGCAGCTTCACGGTGGTCGAAGCGTCGATCCCCGACATGCAACGGGCGATGCGGGAGAAGCGCGTCACGTCGCGGCAGCTCGTCGAGCAGTACCTGATCCGCATCGCGCTCTACAACGACAAGATCAATGCAGTGATCACGGTCAACCCGAAGGCGCTCGAGGAGGCCGATCGACTCGATCGCGAACGCCGCTCCGGCAAGGTGCGCGGACCGCTGCACGGCATCCCGATCGCGCTCAAGGACAACATTCTCACCACCGACATGCGCACCACCGGCGGCGCGATCGCGTTCGAGAACCTGATGTCGCCCTACGACGCGACGCTGACAAAAAATCTGCGCGATGCCGGTGCAGTGATCATCGCCAAGACCACGCTGACGGAGCTCGCCAACTTCGTAGCCAACGGCATGCCGGGCAACTACAACGCGGTGCAGGGATACGGCATGAATCCGTACGACCCGCGCCGCGACCCGCGGCAGGCGACCGCGGATGGGCGGCCGGTCCTCAACACCGGAGGCTCGAGCTCCGGCACGGGCACCGCCGCAAACTTCTGGGCCGCCAACGTCGGCACCGAAACGTCGGGATCGATCCTCAGCCCCGCAAATCAAAACATGCTCGCCGCGATCAAACCCACCGTCGGCCGCATCAGCCGCTATGGGGTCATTCCGATCACCGCCGATCAGGACACCGCGGGACCGATGGCGAAGACGGTGACCGACGCGGCGGTCCTGATGGGCGCGCTCGAAAGCGCATCGCCCGATCCCAACGATCCGGCGACGAAGACGTGCCAGGCGCCGCCGAATCGCGACTACACGCCGTTCCTCAAACGCGACGGATTGAAGGGCGCCCGCATCGGCATCCCGCGCGCGAATTTCTACGATCGCATCACGCTGCCGGGAGAGAAACAGCCGCGCGGCGGCCTCAATGATGCGCAGGCGAAATCAATGGCCGAGGCGATCGAGTTCCTGAAAAAGGAAGGCGCGATCGTCATCGACGCCGACATCCCGAGCATCATCGAGAAGGATCCCGCAAACAATTTCCTGCTGTGGGGCGGCGGCTGCGATAAAGGCCCGAGCGATCCGAACTGCTCGTCGGTGTTGTGGTACGGCATGAAGCGCGACTTCAACGCGTTCCTCAATTCGCTGGGCGCGGCCGCGCCGGTCAAGACGCTCGCCGAGCTGCGCGCCTTCAACACCGCGCACTCCAACCGCAATGCCATCAAGTATGCGCAGGCCAACCTCGATAGCTCCGATCTGCTGGACATCGAAAAGGACCGCGCGAAGTGGCAGGCCGATCGCGACAAGGACATCCGCCTTGCCGCGACGAACGGCATCGACGCCGTATTGAAGGCGCAGAAGCTCGATGCGTTGCTCTTCCCGGGCGCGAGCGGTGCCGCGATCGCCGCGAAACCCGGTTACCCGACGGTCATCGTGCCGTTCGGACTATTCGTGCCGCAACCGCCGCCGCCCGGCGGGCCGGGCCCGGCTCCCGCGCCATATCCCGATGGATTCAAGCTGGCGCCGGCGCCGTACGGCGTCAGCTTCACGGCTACCGCCTGCAGCGAGCCGCGGCTGATCGAACTGGCCTATGCCTTCGAGCAGGCGACGAAGCGCCGCGTGCCGCCGCCCGGAATGCCGTAACGTCCGTCTAATCATCCATGGACGACCGCAAACCGATCGCGATCATCGCTGTCGCGATGGTCGTGTTGCTGGCCGGCGGGGCATGGTGGATGTCGCGCGACACCAAGGCGCCACCCGCCGCCGCAAATGCATCGCCGGTGCAGGGCGTGACCGCGACCGAAGCAGCGGTTCCCAAAACCGAGGCGCTGCCGGTCAAGCTGCCGCCGATGGAGGACATGGACGCGTTCCTGCGTCCTCTCCTGGCGGCGTTGTCATCGCGGCCCGAGCTTGCGGATTGGCTCGCGACCGATGATCTCGTCGGCCAGCTGGCGTCCGCGATCGATCAAGCCGCCGCCGGCAACTCACCCGCGCGCGACTTCAAGGTGATCAAACCCGCGGGCCCATTCGACACCAGCGGACGCGGCAATCAGCGCTTCATCGACCCCTCCAGTTATCGGCGCTACGACAGCCTCGTGCAAACCGTGACGTCCACCGACGCGACGCGCGTCGCGGTGATCTACAAGACGATTCGCCCGCGCCTCAACGAAGCGTATCGCCGCATGGGGAACCCCGATGGCGACGTCGATCGCGCGATGGCGCGCGTCCTCGACATCCTGCTCGATACGCCGCTGCTGAAGGATCCGATCCCGATCGTCGCAGACGAAGGCGCGTGGCTGTACGCCGATGAAGAGCTCGAAGGACGGCCGCCGACGCAGAAGCAGCTGCTGCGAATGGGACCGGCAAATGTGGAACGCTTGCTGACCTGGCTGCGCGCACTGCAAGCGGCGCTGGAGTGACCTGACTGCCCGACGCCCTGACGGCCCGACCGCCTGTCTAGTGCGTCATGCCGTAGACGATCGCGTTGATCCCGAACGCGTAGCCCTTCGTCGAGAACTCGTAGAAGTACTGCGGGTTCGACGCTTCCTCTTCCCACGAATCGCCGATGTCGGTGTTGTGCGTCATGAGCGCCATCAAGCGACCCGACTCGTCGAACACGGCGCGCGCGTGCGGCACCGCGCTCTCCGCGCCGCGTTCCGAGGTACTCCCCGTGCCGAGCCAGTTGCCGATCGATGAGATCTGCGGCACGCCGCCGGTGTCGAAGATGGTACGGAACAGCGGATGATCCGGCGGCAGATCCTTCACAGGATGCGTCGCGGCAGGCAACGCCTTGCCGAACTGCTCCATCCACGCCTGCCACGCCCACTCGCCCCAGAAATCATCGGCCCACAGGAAGCCGCCCTTGAGCAGGTAGTTGCGCAGCGCCTCCGCCTCCGCATCGTCCATGTAGGCGGCGCCGACTTCCGTCATCATGATGAACGGGCACTGGAACAGTGTCGGATCGGTGAGCCTGATCACGACGTGATTCGGCTCCTGATCGCCGGCGAAGCTGACCGTCGTCTTCGTCAGCTCCGACAAGCGAATCGACATGTTGATGTCGGCGCGCGGGAAATCAACGCTCCACCCGCCGCCGTCGCCGGCGCGATTGCCGCGAAACGCCACGCGGCAGAACTGCCACGATCCGTCGAAGTCCTGGGGTTCGGCTGGCCGGATGCTGAAGCCACCGCGTCCGCCACGCCGCTGCGCGTCGAGGCTTGCCGCGCCCGCGACGACGAGCGCGGCGATGACAACGACGCGCATGAAGATGGCGGTTGGCAGTCTTCCGGTTGGCATCCTAACTGCTCACTTGCAACTCACTGGTAACCGGCAAACTGTCAACTGCCAACTTTCAGGGCACTTGCAGTTGTGGCATCGGCTCGGCTGAGAACAGCTTCACGAGCGGCTTGGCGAGCAGCCGCGCCATGTTGTTCGCGCGCGAGTGGCGCGCGCTGTCGGTTGAAATGCCGGTGTTCGCGTACATCTGGCGGTACAACTTCGAGATCAGCACGAACGCGAGCTTGGCCTTCATCGACTTCACGCACTGCGCGCGCTCCCACACGTGCGCCAGCTGGTAGAACTCGTCCCATACGCCCTGCGTGCGGTTGCGGATTTCTTCCGCCGACATCACCGGGTGCGGCGTGTAAACCTTCGGCCGCCGGTGCTTCGGGATCAACCAGTGGCGCGTCACCGGGATGCCGTCGACCTTCTGCGCCTCATCGCCGACCGAGGCTTCCCACTTCTGGAAGTCGAGCGTGCCGGGGAACGGCGTCAGCATCACGAACTGCGCGAGCGTGACGCGCGCCTGCTGCGCGAGCGCGGCGGTGGCGTCGAACGTCGACGGCTTGTCGCTCGGCAACCCGAAGATGAACGAGCCGAGCACGTGCACGCCGGCCTTCTGGAACTGCTGCAGCCGCTGCGCCAGCGCATCGCCGGCGAGGTTGAAGTCCTTGTAGACGTCCTTCAGGCCTTCCGGCGTCACCGACTCGATGCCGACCAGCGCGCCCTTGATGCGCGCCTTGCGCATCGCTGCCAGGTATTCCGGATCTTCCGCCGCTTCCATCGTGATCTGCGTGAAGAAGTTCATGTCCGACGGCAGCTTCGACATCTGCTCCATCAGCTCGAACCGCTCGTCGCGGATCGCCTTCAGGCGGTTGTAGGTGCTCTTGTCGACGCGGCGATCCGCCATCCGCAGATCTTCGAGCGTCACCGGGTAGAAGTTGTCGTCGGCCAGCGTGAGGAAGCGGAACCCGAGCCGCCGCAGCTGCACCATCTCTTCGATCAGCGCGTCCGATGAGCGCACGCGCGGCTTCTGGCCATCGGTGCGCCACACCGAGCAGAACGAGCAGTGCTTCGGGCAGCCGCGCACCGTCTGCACCGACGCCATCATGTAGCGGCCCTTCGGCAGCAGATCCCATCGCGCCGACACCATCGCTCCACCCTCGATGCGGCCGCCGTCGTAGACGCGCTGCGGCGTGCCCGCGAGCACGTCCGCGATCGCCACCGGCCACATCCGATCGCCGTCGCCTTTGACGATCGCGGTGGCGCCGCCGTACTCGAACATCTCGTCCGGATACAGCGTGGCGTGAATGCCGCCGTAGATCACGTGGGCGCCGCGCTCCTTCGCGGCGCGGCCGACTTCATAGCCGCGCAGCGCGTTGAGCGTGTGAATGCCGATGCCGACGATATCGCCGGCCTTGATCTCGTCGAAATCAAGCTGCTCGAGCGTTTCGTCGACGATGTGCGGATCGCCGTATTGCCGGGGCGTTGCCGCGGCCAGGACGTAGAGCCAGCGCGGCGTTATGACAGCGACTCCGAAGGAAACATCGCTTGGATTGATCAAATGGATTCGCATGTAGAGGCTGGCTCAGTATACTGCGCCCCATGAAATACGCGTTCCTGGGAATCACCATTCTCGCGGCGGCGGTGTCGCTCGATGCACAGCAGCCGGCCGCCAAACCGGCGGGCCCCGACCCCGTGCAGACGCTGGTCAGCCGCCTCGACCTTGAAAAATACAAGGCCACCATTAAGGGATTGACCGCATTTGGCGATCGCCGCGAAGGCACCGAGCGGAATCGCAAGGCCGTCGACTGGATCGAGGCGCAACTCAAGAGTTACGGCTGCCCGACGGAGCGGGTTCGATACGAGCACAACCCGGCGCCGCGCACCGGCGGGGGCGGCGGCGGCCAGGGCGCAGGGCAGAAACCGCCGGCCCCGGTGATCGCCAGCGGCGAAGTGCGATCCGGTCCGGGCGGCTCCCGCTATCGCGGCATCACGCGGCGCACCGGCGTCAACAACGATCCGAACGCGCAGCCCGATGTAAAGCTGCGCGAGCTCAATCGCGAGCCGTCGAAGCCGGGCCCGCGCGAGCAGGTCTACTGCACCAAGGTCGGCACGACGCGCCCCGACGAAATGTACATCGTCGGCGCGCACATGGATGGCCACGGCTGGGGCGAGGCGGCCAACGACAACGGCTCCGGCACCGCGCTGGTGATGGAGCTGGCGCGCATCTTCAGCATGCCCGACGTGCAGACCGATCGCACGATCCGCTTCGCGCTCTGGAACAACGAGGAGACCGGTCTCAACGGCGCCCGCGCGTATGTCGAGCAGCGCGCACCGCTGCAGGGCAAGGAAGATCCGCCGGGATCAGGACGCTATCCCGAGCCGAAGTGGCTGGCGATGATCCAGCACGACATGATGATGTGGGATCACGGCATGCCGCGCGCCGATGGCACCTGGAACCCGGAGCAGCGGCCCGAGGCCGACGTCAACATCGAGTTCCAGTCGACGGCGAAGCGCGCCGATGAAGCGATGAAGCTGGCGTTCTTCTTCCGCGACGCCAACGAGAAATACGCCACCGATTATCCGGCCGCCGTCGGCAATCACATGACCAACACCGACTCGACGCCGTTCATGGACATCGTTCCGGCGATCAGCCTGCGCGAAAACGAGCGCGGCATGCACACCGGCGCCGGGTGGAACCCGACGTGGCATCAGCCGATCGACGTCTTCGCGACGTTCAGCGACAAGGACTTCAGGCTTGGATTGAATGCGGCGCAGACCACGCTGGCCGCGGTCGCGCAGTTGACGAACGCGCGCGTGAAGTAGCGATCAGCAATCAGCAATCAGCAATCAGAAAAGGGGGCCCTGGGGCCCCCTTTTGTTGTTGTGGTTGCTAACTTTCTTTGTCGTCTTTCGCGTCGCCGCCCTCGTCCTCGAGATCGTCGAGCCACGGATTGGGCTGCGGTCCGGGAACGATACCCGCGATGTCGGGATCGACGCCCGGCGGCGAATCAGGCCCGCCTTCGTTGCGGCGCTGCTTGGCTTCTTCGCGCCGCACCGCCTTGGCCTTCTGTTTTTCGACGCGTGCGCGCTCGCGTTCGCGTTTGCCTCGTCCGAGTGGTCCTCGTGTGGCCATTCAGCGTGAACCTGCCGTTACCAGCGAGGTTCGCGGCGCCCGCCACCGCCGCCGCCGCCACCACGATTGCCGCCAAAGCCGCCACCGCCGCGGCCACCGCCGCCGCCGAAGCCGCCACCACCGCCGGGTCCGCGCGCTTCCTTGGGCCGCGCTTCGTTGACCGTCAGCGTGCGGCCGCCGAGCTGCGACTCGTGCAGTTCGGTGATCGCCTTCTGCGCGCCTTCATCGGTGGCCATCTCGACGAAGCCAAAACCACGCGCGCGGCCGGTAGCCATGTCACGCATCACCGTGACCGATTCCACCGGGGCGACGCGCTCGAACAATTCCTGAAGATCCTGCTCTGCCGCGCTGTAGGGAAGATTTCCCACATACAACTTCCGACCCATCGTCCTTCTCCTCATCTCGCTGCAGCTGTCTCTACCGGACCCTGAAACACGGAAGGCCGCCTCTGGGCGGCCTTCCCCTACAGCACCTTCGATCCTACCAGAAATAGTCAGCCACCTATCCCAACCACAGGCACCTCATCAAGCGCTTTCACGAAAGGACTCCATGGTCATCGACGGCCGTTACTGACACTTCGGTTGATAATGAGATTTCTCGTGTTCTGGCCAACAACCTTGCAGGCGGTGGCGCTGTTTGCGTCGACCGGACTGTCGATCTGGGCCGCGGTGATCGCGCGCACACGCCGCGGCGTGCCGGGCGGCGCCGCGTTCGGCTGGATGATGCTGGCGATCGCATGGTGGAGCTTCGCCAGCGCGATGCACACCCTGATCGACGATTACGGCACGCGCGTCGTGATCTCGAAATTCCAGTATCTCGGCGTCGCGCCAATCGGCGTGCTGTGGCTGCTCTTCACCACTCAGTACAGCCGCGTGGCCTGGCCGTCACCGCGGCTGACGCGCGTCATCGTGTGGATCGTCCCGGTCATCACGCTGCTGCTGGCGGCAACCAACGAACAGCATCATCTGCAGTGGGCCTCGATCGATGAAGTGGCGACACCGGCGGGCACGCGGCTCGCGTATCGCGGCGGCAGCTGGTACTGGGTGCACGTCGCGTATAGCTATTTCCTGGTGCTGATCGGCACCGCAACGCTGGTGCGGGGATTGCGCCGCTTCCCGCCGCCCTACCGCCTGCAAACGGCGTTGATCATCATTGGCGCGATCGTGCCGTGGGTCGGCAATCTCCTGTATCTCAGCCGCGCCCTGCCGATCACCGGCCTCGATCCGACGCCGATTGCGTTCACGGTCTCGGGCGCATGTTTCACGTGGGGCATCTATCGCTACCGGTTGTTCGGGCTGGTGCCCGTCGCGCGCGACATGGTGGTCGACAGCATGGATGACGGCGTGATCGTGCTCGATGCGCAGCGCCGGCTCGTCGATTTGAACGCGGCCGCGGAGCGGTTCACCGGCTGCACGCCCGCCAGCCTGGGCCGGCCGATCGATGAAGTGGTGTCGTGGTGGACCGAGGCGATCGATGAGGCGCGGCCGCGCGCCGACGGGCAGCCGGCGATCGTCAAGGTGGAGCCGGGGCCGCGCTATTTCGAAGTCAAAGTGTCGGCCGTTCGCGATTCGGAGCGCCGCTTCGTCGGCTGGCTGGTGATGGTTCACGACATCTCGAACCGGCGCCGCAATGAAGCGGAGCGATGGGCATTCGAGCGGCGGCTGCAGGAGCAGCAGAAGAGCGAAAGCCTGATGGTGCTGGCCGGCGGCGTCGCGCATGACTTCAACAACCTGCTGACCGGCATTCTCGGCAACGCCGATCTGCTGGCCATCCTGTCGCCGCCGGAATCCGATCAGCGGCGAGCCGCGGAAGCGATCGTCATCGGCGCGCAGCGGGCCGCGGATCTCGTGTCGAAGATGCTCGCCTACTCCGGCGGCGGCCGCGTCGTGGCGCAGCATGTCAACCTCGACGAGCTCGTCAGGGAAATGGTCGACCTGCTGTCGGCGTCGGTCGCGCGCCATTGCACGCTGATCTACAACAGCCCCGGCCCGCTGCCGCTGGTCGAAACCGATCCGACGCAAATCCGGCAGGTCGTCCTCAACCTGATCGTCAACGCGTCGGAGGCGGTCGACGACCACGGCGTGATCACGGTGGAGACCGGCGAAGAAACGCTCGATCGCGAAATGCTGAAGAGGATGACCTTCGGCGACAACGTCTCGGTCGGCCGCTACGTCTTCATCGACGTCGTCGACAACGGCGTCGGCATGGACGAGCACACGATGGCGCGGATGTTCGATCCGTTTTACTCGACCAAGGATCAGGGACGCGGCCTCGGCATGGCGGCGGTGCGCGGCATCGTGCGCAGCCACCGCGCGGCGCTGCGCGTCACGTCGGCGAAAGGTCAGGGCACGCGGTTCCGCGTCTGGTTCCCGCTCGGCTTGTCGATCCATTCGACCAGCGACGCGAGCGATGTGACGCGCGGGCAGTCGACGTCTTCGTAGAGTCCCGCCATATCGAACAGGATGCCCTCGCGCAGTCCGGCCTTGCGCGCGCCGACCACATCGACGTGATACAGGTCGCCGACGTGCACGGTCCGCGCGGCGTCGGCGCGTGATTGTTCGAGCGCCAGCTGGAACAGGCGCGGATCCGGTTTCTCGACGCCCCACTCGTGCGAATCGAGCACGTGATCGAACCACTTGGTCAGGTCGACGCGATCGAAGAGGTGCTTGAGGCGTCCGTTGGCGTTCGACACCACCACCAGCCGCAAGCCGCGATCTTTGAGCGCCGCCAGCGCCGGGGCGACGTCGGGCTCGACGTGCTCCCACAGATTGTCGACGCGGTGATATTCGCGCAGCTCGGCAAGGGCCGCATCGGTGGCGGCGCTCTGTTCGACACCGGCGTGGTGCAGCACCAGATTGAAATACAGCCAGCCGCGCTTGCGATCGTCGGTGCTGCCGATGGTGTGGGCATCGTCGATGTCGCGCGTGGCCTTTTGTTCGGCGGCGGCGAGCGCCGCGGCCGTCGCCGGCGCGCCGTGGCGCACCAGCGCGTCAGCCACGCGGGTCCACGACGGATGGCACAACACACCGCCGGCATCCAGGAAAACGGTCTCGATCGAATTTGGCGACATCGATTGAACGACTATAGACTGTCTGTCTCATGCCCGGGAAGAACACTCCGGCACGGCCGCTCGAAACGGCGGCTGCTGGTAATCGCCGCAAGTTTGTAGCTTCGCTTTGATGCGCCGTCTTTGCCTTTCGCTGCTTGGCCTGCTGTTCTTCGCTTCGCCTGTCTTCGCCTTCAAGGCCCGCGTTGTCGATCAGCAAGGCAACCCGGTCGCCGGCGCGACGATCACCATCCTCGGCCGCACCGGTGAAGCAATCACCGACGCCGACGGCCGATTCGAATGGCGGCCCGATCCGCCGCCGCCGTTTGAAATCCTGGTGATCGACTCCGGCGGCACCTATGCGCGGCCGGTCCTCATCGAAACGCTTGATGCTGCGGGCGAGCTGCTGGTGACTATTACACCGCTCGTGAACGAGTCGGTGACCGTCACCGGCTCGGCACCGAGCATTGAATCCACACCCGCCTCGGGCACGACCACGATCAGCGGCCGGGACGTTGCCGTGCGGCAGCCGTCGAACCTGATGCAGGCGATCGAAAATGTCGCCGGCGTCAACCAGGTCTCCGAAGGCCAGGCGGCGGTGCCGGCGATCCGCGGCCTCGCGCGCGGGCGCACGTTGATCCTGATCGACGGCGCGCGCGTGAGCTCCGAGCGTCGAGCCGGGCCAAGTGCGACGTTCATGGATCCGTCCGTCGTCGAAAGCGTGGAAGTGTCGCGCGGTCCCGGGTCGGTCGCGTACGGCTCCGACGCCTTCGGCGGCGTCATCGCGGTGAGGACGCGGCGCGTCCCGGCCGGCTCGCCGCTGTCGGTGAATTTCAGCGGCACGATCGGGACGGGCATCCCGGAGAAGCGCGGGTCGATCGAGATTGCGAAGGGGCTGTCGCGTGGCGGCGTGCTGATCGCCGCGCACACGCGCGACACCGGCGACTGGGACAGCGCCGTCGGCGAGGTGTTCAACTCGGGTTACAGCGATCACGGCTTCATGGCGCGCTTCGAGCACGAGGCCGGGCCCGGCTCGTTCTCTGTCGGCTGGCAAAGCGATTTCGGCCGCGACATCGAGCGGCCGCGCAACAACTCGCGCACGGTGCGCTTCTTCTATCCGTTCGAGGATTCGCACCGCTTCACGGTCGGCTACGAAGCGTTGGACATCGCGGGCTTTCAGCGCATGCTGTTCACCGGCTTCGCCGGCACGTTCGAGCAACGCACCGACCAGGACCGCTTCGCGACGGCGACGGCCGGCCGGACCATCGAGCGCGGCGACCTCTCCGCAAAGGA
Source organism: Vicinamibacterales bacterium (assembly GCA_036374815.1). Taxonomy (GTDB): domain Bacteria; phylum Acidobacteriota; class Vicinamibacteria; order Vicinamibacterales; family UBA2999; genus 12-FULL-67-14b. The sequence continues at coordinate 10,791 of DASUSZ010000372.1, forward strand.
TTTCCACGTGCGCGGCTCGGGCGAGCGCCTGTTCGGCAAGTCGCGCCTCGAGGTCGGCATCGATGTGAACGGCCGCTTCGGCCTGAACGCCGTCGACGATCTGATCGCCCATGACCTTGCCGGCGACATGATCAGCACACGGCCCAACGTGTCGGTCGATTCGGCGTCGCGTACCGATACCGGTCTGTTCGCGTCGATTGACGCGGCAGTGACGCCGCTGCTCTCGGTCGGCGCCGGCGTCCGCGGCGATTACGTGACGACAACAAACAGCGGCGGCTATTTTGGCGATCGCTCGACGAGCAACGGCGCGGGGTCCGGATACGGTTCGGTCACCCTCGGCAGCAACGCCGGCTTCAGCCTGACGGCGCAGATCGCGCGCGGCTTCCGCGATCCGGTGCTGTCGGATCGCTACTATCGCGGACCGACCGGCCGCGGCTTCATCACGGGAAATCCCGATCTCGATCCCGAAACCAGCACGCAGCTCGATCTTGCGGCTCGCTACACCGCGCCGCGTGTCCGCGTCGGCGTGTTCTTCTATCACTACCGAATCAACGATCTGATCGAGCGTTACTCGACCGAGACGGATTTCTTCTTCTTCCGCAACCGCGGGCGCGCCCGGGTGCGCGGCTTCGAGGTCGAAGGCCAGGTCTCGCTGCCGGCGCAGTTCTCCATCGATCTGTCGGGACAGGTCTCGGAAGGCCGCGCTCTCGACGACGACACCTACCTCGACGACATGTCGCCGGTAATCCTCGGCGCGACGATGCGGAAGCAGTTCGGCGAACGCGCCTTCGCGCACGTGCGCGTGGCCCGATACGCCGCGGATGATCACTTTGGTCCAACCGAGCGCGCGGTTCCCGGTTACACCATGGTCGATGCCGGCGCCGGCTATCGCATCACGCGGCAGCTCGAGCTGCGGCTCGTCGCGCGCAATCTTCTGAACGAGGAGTGGTTCGCGAGCCAGGACGTGCGCGCCATCCTCGCGCCCGGCCGCTCGGCCGCGCTGGTCGCCAACGTCAAGTTCTGACGGAAGGACGGCCGGCTAAATCGTCACGGTCTTCTCGACCTGGAAGATGTTGTTCTCGGTCTCCTGGATCGTGACCTCGATCGTGTAGCGGACGTTCCGGCCGGGATACTGCTTGCGGATGACGTCGACGACGCCGTCGTAGACGTAATAGGCGACGTTCTCGACGCTCGGCCCCTTCCCTTTCAGGATCACGACGCCTTCGGGCTCGAACAGCTTCGAGTCGAGAAACGTCTTGTCCGACTCGACCACCAGCATCTTGTGATCCATGAAGCGCATCACGTTCTTGATGTCGCCAAACTCGAGCGACATGTCGATGTCGTCGCGCGGAAATTCCTCCGCCGAAATCGCCACCTTGCCCTGCCACGTGTGCCCGTGGACGAACTTGCACTTCCCCGGGTAACCCAGCTGGCGGTGACCGGTGTGGAACTTCGCCGTAACGATGATGCGTTCCATTTGTTCTTTCGCCTTTTGCCTTTCGCCTTCCGCCTTTTGATTATAGTTGCGGCATGCTGAGGGCTGTCCTCACCGCGATGCTGGCCGCAGGCGCCGTCTCCGCGCAGGAGCCCGCCTTCCCCGTAGTGATGGCGCGGGCCGCCGATTACGTCGCGCAGTATCGAACGCAGCTGCGCGGCATCGTCCTCGAAGAGCATTACCGCCAGAACATGGTTTCCGTCGCGCCTGGCAGGACGGCCGGCACCGGCGCGAGGGGCCGGGCGCGCGAGGGCCGCGAGCTCAAGTCGGATCTGCTGATCGTCAAGCTCGCCAACGATAATTTCTGGATGCAGTTCCGCGATACGTTCGAGGTCGATCGCAGGCCCGTGCGCGATCGCGACGAGCGGCTCTACAAGCTGTTCATCGAGCCGAAGGCTGACGCGCGCGAGCAGGCGGAGAACATCCAGCAGGAAAGCTCGCGCTACAACCTCGGGCCGCTGATGCGCACGATCAACGTGCCGATCATGGCGCTGCTGTTCCTCGAGCGCGAGGTCCAGCCGGTGATCACGTTCAAGAGGGGCAAGGCCGGCAACGTGAAGCGTTTCGAAGGCCTGGCCAGCGCCGGCGCGATCTGGATGATTGAATTCCAGGAGGATGAACCAGGCACGCTGGTCAAGGGCGTCAACAAACGCGACATCCCGTCGCACGGACGCATCTGGCTGGACAGCGCCACCGGCCGCGTGCTGCAGACGGAAATGGTCAGCACCGACACCGACGTGCGTGCCGAGGTCGATGTCACGTATCGAGCAGAACCGGGCCTCGACCTGCTGGTTCCCGGCGAGATGAGAGAGATCTACATCATTCGACGAACGGATATGCGCATCGACGGGCGTGCCACTTACGGCAAGTTCCGGCGGTTCACCGTGTCGACGATGGAGAAGCCGAAGGGGTGAGTCAGGGGGTCAGGGGGTCAGGGGGGCAGGGGGGCAGGGGGGCAGGGGGGCA
>DASUSZ010000373.1:0-18533 GCA_036374815.1 Vicinamibacterales bacterium
GGTCGAAGAAACCGGGAACCGGTGTCCGCTCGTCGGTGATGAACAAGATGACGAGCGCCGCGAGCAGCACGCGAATCAAGGCATCAACTTATACTTCAAACCCTTCGCCCTTCCAGCCCGTCAAAGCCCCCATGACCTTCGACAACCTTCGCCAGGACATCCGCCTGGCTGCACGCGGCCTGCTGCGCGCGCCGGCGTTTGCGGCCGTCACCATTCTTACGCTCGCGCTTGGAATCGGCGCAAATACGGCGATTTTCTCGATCGTGAACGGCGTGATCCTGCGGCCGCTCGGGTATCCCAAGCCCGAGCAGCTCATGTACTTCACCACGCAGTTCCCGGCGTTCGGATTCGATCAGTTCTGGGTGTCGCCCCCGGAATATTTCGAATTCCGCGAGTTGAACCAGTCGTTCGCCGCGGTCGGCGCCTACACCACCGGCGAGGTCAACCTCAGCGCCGGCGATCGTCCGCTGCGCGTGCGATCGGCGTCGGTCGACGAGCACCTGCTCGCCGCGCTCGGCGTGCAGCCGCTGCAGGGCCGCTTCTTCTCGAAGGGCGAAACCGACGTGGTGCCGCCGCCCAACCCGACAGGCCCGGTGCCGCTGCCGCCGTTCTGCATCCTCTCGTACGAGTTGTGGCAGAGCGCGTTCGGCGGGCAGAGCAACATCCTTGGCCAGATGGTGGAGATCAACGGACTGCGCCGCGAAGTGATCGGCATCATGCCGCCCGGCACCGACGTGATGGACAACCGCACCGAGATCTGGATGCCGATCGGGCTCAATCCCTCGAATCGTCAGAATCGCGGCAGCCACTTCCTGTATCTCGTCGGCCGCCTGAAAGACGGCGTCACGCCTGAAGCCGCGCAGGCGGAGCTCGCGCAGTTAATCGCCACGTGGGGTGAGCGCACCGGGCAGAAGAATCACGTGTTCGCACCCCTGCCGAAGACCGCCGAGGAGCGCAAGACCAACTTTGGCCACATCCTGCAGATGCATCCGGTGCAGGAACAGATCGTCGGCGGCGCTAGCCGCGCCATCTGGGTGCTGCAGGCGGCGGTCGGATTCGTTTTGCTGATCGCCTGCGCGAACCTCGCGAACCTGCTGCTCGCGCGCGCCGAAACGCGCCATCGCGAATTCGCGGTCCGCACTGCGCTTGGCGCCGGCCGCGGCCGGCTGCTGCGGCAGTTCATGACCGAAGGCGTGCTGCTGTCGGTGATCGGCGGCGTCCTTGGCCTGCTGCTGGCGCGCGCCGGCGTGCAGGCGTTGATCCGGTTGTATCCCAACAGCCTGCCCCGCACCGCGGAGGTGACGGTCGACCCGGTGGTGTTGATCTTCACGTTCGCGATCGCCGTCGGCACCGGTCTCGTGTTTGGCCTCGCGCCGCTCGCGCACACGCGCGTCAAGGGTCTCGCGCTGGCGTTGAAGGAAGGCGGGGCGAGGGGCGCCACCGGCGCCGCCCGTCATCACATTCGACGCGGATTGGTGATGGCGGAAGTGGCGCTCGCGGTGATGCTGGTGATCGGCGCGGGCCTGTTGATTCGCACCGTCTACAACCTGTCGGTCGTCGACGCCGGATTCGATCGCGCCCGGCTGGTCACGTTCCAGATGTCGCTCGCCGCGGCGGATTACCCGCAGCCTGGCGCGCGCGCGCAGCTGTATCAGCGTCTGCTCGAAAAACTTCGTGGCGTCGCCGGCATCGAGGCGGCGAGCGCGATGTCGGGCCTGCCGCCGAATCGCCCGCTCAACGCCAACGACACCGACATCGACAACTACACAGCCCCGCAGGAAGGGCCGTTCGAGAACATCGACTACTACCAGCAGGTGATGACCGACTACTTCGAGACGATGGGCATCCCGATCGTGGCGGGCCGCGGATTCCAGCCGGCCGATGCCGCATCACCGGGTCTCGTCGCCGTCGTCAACGAAACGCTGGTCAACACGTTCTGGAAGGATCTCAATCCGATCGGCCAGCGTCTGCGGCCGAGCACGAATCAGAAGGATCCGCCGTGGTTCACCGTGATCGGCGTTGCGAAAGACGTGAAGCAAGGCGGCGTCGACAAGAAGACCGGCACCGAGACGTATTTCCTCGTCGATCAGACTGCGGCGGCGCCGCCGCCATTCAACCAGGCGCCGGGGACGATGAACGTGGTGCTGCGCACGACGCTGCCGGCCGCATCGCTTCGCACCGCGGTCGAAGCGGCGGTGCGCGAAGCCGATCCGTCGGTGCCGATCGTCCGGCTCCGCGAGATGAACAGCGTGTTCGAAGAATCGATCACGCGTCCGCGCCTGCTGGCACAGCTGCTCGGCGGCTTTGCCGGACTCGCCCTGCTGCTTGCCGCGATCGGCACTTACGGTGTGCTGTCGTACATGGTTGCCGAACGCCGGCGCGAGATCGGCATCCGCATGGCGCTTGGCGCGGATCAAAGCAGCGTGCTTGGCGGCGTGATGAAGCAGGGCCTGACGTTGACCACGATCGGCATCGTCGCCGGCCTTGCCGGCGCCCTCGCGCTCAATCGCTTGATCGCGTCGCTGCTGTTCGGCGTGCAGCCGACCGACACGGTGACGATCGTCGCCGTCGTCGCGACGATCACCCTCGTCGCCGCGATCGCGTGCCTGTTGCCGGCGTGGCGGGCGTCGAGAGTGGATCCCAACGTGGTGCTGAGGGACGATTAGTTAGCGCCCGACACGGACGGGGCCGGTGTATTATCCCGGCAATGGATCGCAGGTCGTTGTTGAAGTTGGGTGGGATGGCGGCGGTTGGTTTTGCCGTCGAAGGTTGCGCGCCGAAGTCGGCTGCACCGCGGCTGACGGCGCGGGCGCCGCAGGCGCGGCGCGTGCTTCCTCCCGTCAACGTGGCGTGGGATCGCGTCATTCGCACGACGATTGGATTGCGGCCGCATCGGCCTTCGGGCTTCGTGCTGCGGGCCGACAAGCTGGACGGCAAGACGCTGATTCACAACTTCGGTCATGGCGGCTCGGGCATGTCGCTGTCGTGGGGCACCGCGTCGATGGCCACCGACCTCGCGCTGCCGCATGCGGAGCGCAAGGCCGCGGTGCTGGGATCGGGGGTCGTCGGACTCACGTCCGCCCGCGAGCTGCAGCGTCATGGGTTCGAGGTGACGATCTACGCGGCGACCGTGCCGCCCGACACGACCTCGAACATGTCGCTCGCCGGTTGGACGCCGACCTCGGGTCTCGTCGATAACGACAAGCGCACGGCCGAATGGGACGCGCAGTTCCGCCAGGCCGTTGAGATCGCCTATCGGCGTTTGCAGCTGCTGACCGGTCCGAAGTACGGCATTTCGTGGATTGCGAATTACTCACCAACGGAATTCGCGACACCCGCGCCGGGCGGCAACCAGCCGCAGAATCCCCGCGGTCCGCTGATGCCCGCGAGCATCACGAATCCGCGGCTGGTTCTCGAGCCAGGCGAACATCCGTTCCCAACCAAGTACGCCATCGAGCGCCACGAGATGCGCATCGAGCCGTCGATCTATCTCGACGCGCTGATGAACGACTTCCTGTTGTGGGGCGGCAAGGTCGTGATTCGCAAGTTCGACACGCCGCGCGACATCGCGGCGCTGCCGGAGAACGTGATCGTGAATTGCACCGGCCTCGGCGCAAAGGCGATCTTCAACGACGCCGAGCTGATGCCGCTCAAGGGCCAGCTCACGGTGCTGATGCCGCAGCCCGAGATCAACTATTCAACCAGCGGCGCCGCGCGCCAGCTCCCGCCGGGAGCCGGCTTCATCCACATGATGCCGAGAACCGACGGCATCGTCCTCGGCGGCACATCGCTGCGCGACGACTGGTCGATGACCGTCAACGAGAAGGAGCGCGAGCGCATCGTCTCGATGCACATCGAGCTGTTCGATCTGATGAGGAGCGGCCGGCGCAACACATAGCGCCGATCGCTCGAAAGGCTAAGGCCGGACGTCCAGATGGTGGGCGGCAAACGCCCATTGATCCGCCTTTTCGGCAATCAGGCGATCCGTTGGCCGATAGGCGTGCGAGCCTCGAGTTTCCACGCGAATGAGGGCCGGCCGCTCGCAGGCCTGCGCCGCCTGCAGCGCCGCGATGAACTTGAACGAGTGGCTCGGCACGACGCGATCGTCGTGATCGGCCGTCGTCACCAGCGTCGCCGGATAGCACGTGCCCGCGCGCACGTTGTGCAGCGGCGAATACTTGATCAGGTACGCGAACTGCTTCGGATCGGATGACGATCCGTATTCGGTGGCCCACAGCTTCCCGCCGGTGAAGCGGTCGTAGCGCAGCATGTCCATCACGCCGACCGCGGGAATGGCGACGGCAAAAAGGTCCGGCCGCTGTTCCATCACCGCGCCAACCAGCAGGCCGCCGTTCGAACCGCCCATGATGCCGAGGCGATCGGGCGACGTGTAGTTCTCCCTGACGAGATGTTCGGCGACGGCGATGAAGTCGTCGAACACGTTCTGCTTCTTGTCGAGATATCCGGCCTTGTGCCACGCCTCGCCGTACTCGGCGCCGCCGCGCATGTTGACCGTGACGAACACGCCGCCGAGCTCGAGCCATGCCGGCACGTCCGGGCGATAGAACGGCAGCACGCTGATCGAGAAGCCGCCGTATCCGTACAGCATCGTGGGATTGCGGCCATCCTGCCTGATGCCTTTCCTGCAGGTCATGAAGAACGGCACCCGCGTGCCGTCTTTCGAGGTGGCGAACATCGCGCGTGTCTCGAACCCGGCCGCATCGATCGGCGCGACCGGGGCCTCGAACGGGATGCGCGATCGCGATACGAGATCGTAGCGATAGACGGTGGCAGGCGACAGCGGCGAGCTGAACAGGAACCACACGTCGTACGAATCGGACCGTCCGTACAACTCCGTCACGGCACCGATGCCAGGCAGCGGAATCACACCTTCGCGGGCACCATCGAGATTGAACAAGTCGATGCGGCTCTGCACGTCGGCGAGCGAATGCAGGACGATCCGTCCGCCGATTACCGCGGCATCTTCAATCGCGTAATCCTGTTCGGGGATCACGATCTTCCACGCCGCAGGGTCCGTGTTTTCGAGATCGATCGCGATGATGCGGCGCTTCGGCGCGTCCTTGTCCGAGCGCAGATAGACGCGCGTGCCGTAGTTGCCGATCGGCAGGTATTCGGAGTCGATCGTTTCGACGATTGGTTTGATCTCCGCCGTCACGTTCGGGCGCGTCGCATTGCCCAGATTGATGAAGTGCAGCTGGTTGTTGTTGTCGGCGCCGCGATAGGTGCGGATGAACACGTAGCGGCCGTCATCACTCACCCTGGCGTTCACGATCCACGACGGATGATCCTGCCGCTGGTAGATCAGGATGTCGTCGGACTGCGGCGTCCCGGCAACGTGGTAGTAGATCGCCTGGTGCGACAGCGCCGCCTCGAGAACTTTTCCCTCCGGAGGCTGCGGATATCGCGAATAGAAAAAGCCGCGCGAATCGTGCGTCCACGCCAGGTCCGAGAAGCGCACCCACGACACCACATCGTTGAGATCGGCGCCGGTCGCGACGTTGCGAATGCGCAGCGTCTCCCAATCAGCGCCGCCCTCCGAAGTGCCGTACACCACCAGCTTCGCATCGGGCGACGGCGCGTATTGCGCCAGCGAAATCGATCCGTCCGGCGAGAGCGCATTCGGATCGATGACGATCGACGGCGGATCGAAGTGCCCGGTGCGGACGTAGATCGGTGACTGGCGCTGCAGGCCGGTATTGCGCGAGTAGAACAGCCGCCCGTTCTCGACGACCGGCAGACTGGTGCGTGGGTAGTCCCAGAGCTCGGTCAGCCGCTCCTTCAGGCGATCGCGCAGCGGCAGCGAATCAAGGTGGGCGAAGGTGACCGCGTTTTGCGCGGCCACCCATTCGGCGACTTCAGGTGCGTCGAGGTCCTCGAGCCAGCGGTACGGATCGGCGATACGGACGCTGCCGTACTGATCGACGACGTCGCCTTTGCGCGTCTCCGGATACCGCACTACCTGGCGCGCGCGAGGTCGATCACTGCGTCCCAGTTGAAGCGCACGAATCGATGGAGCTCGCTTTCAAGGATGCGCTCCTGATCGCTGTGCGCGCCGAAGCCTTTCGGGCCGTCTTCGCTGTCGGTCGCAGGACCGATGCCGTAGCACTGGATGCCCTTGCGCCGCAGGAACGCCATGTCCGTGGCGCCCGTGCTCATCGTCGGCAGCGTGATCGCCTTGTAGTGCTTGGTGATGTTGGCTTCGAGCGCCTTGAAGGCGTCGGAGTCGAGCTTCGCGGGCGGCGTCGGCGGCCGCGTGTCGCGCGCGCCGTAGCTGACTTCGACCTGCGGATCGTTGACGACCTGCCTGACCAGCTCGAGGAACTTCGCCGGATCCTCATCGGGCGCCAGCCGCGTGTCGATGGTCGCGGTGCCTTCCGACGGGATGACGTTGGTGCGATAGCCGCCGCCGATGATCGTCGGCGAGAGCGACGTCCGCAGCATCGACCAGTGACGCGGCTCGTTCTTCCGCATGTAGTCGTTGGCGGGACCCGACACTTTCGGATCGGGGCTGAGCAGCGCCTGGTAGCGCTTCGCATCTTCGGGCGACGACACCGACGCGAGCCGCTTGAAGTACGCGGCGGTCGTCTCGTTGATGCGCATCGGCGGCGTCCACGCCGCGATCTTGCCGACGGCTTCGCCGAGGTGGGCGAGCGCGTTGTTCTCGAGCGGCACCGAGCCGTGGCCGGCCACGCCGCGCGACGTCACGGTGATGGCGCGCGGGATCTTTTCCACGGTCTGCACCGACGCAAACTTCACCACGCCGCCGGTGCGGGTCACGCCGCCGCCTTCCGCGTAGCAGAACTCCGCGTCGATCGCGTCGAAGTGCTCGTTGGCGACGAACTGGATGCCGAGGCTCGACGAGCCTTCCTCGCCCGCCTCGAACAGCGCGATGACGTCGCGATCGAGCGCCACGTTCATGCGCTTCAGCGTCAGCATCACCATCAGCGTCGCCGCGACGTTGTCCTTGTCGTCGACGGTGCCGCGCCCGTAGATGTAGCCGTCGGCGCGGGCGGCGGAAAACGGCGGATGCGTCCACTTCTTCGGATCGACGTTGACGGTATCGGTGTGCGCCATCAGCAGCAGCGGCCGCGCCTTGCCGCTGCCCTTGATGCGCGCGACGATGTTCGGGCGGTTCGGTTCCTTCGAGAACACCTGCACCGGGATGCCTTCGGCCTCGAGCGCCTTCTTGAGGTAATCGGCGACCGGCTTCTCGCCGCCGGGAGGGTCGGTGGTGTCCATCTGGATGATGGCCTGGAAGTGCTTGAGCGTCTCGGCCTCGATCGCGCTCCAATTGGGCTGGGGTGTCTGTGCCCCGAGTGACGTCGATGCGGCGAGGGCGAAGAGCAGGACAAGTTTGCGCATAGCCCGGTAAGCCTACCTCAGGATTCGGTCCTACCGAACGACGCCGCGGCGGGCGCGGACGGTGTAGGCCTTGTTGGTCACGCGGACGCGGACGCTGTGATACCGCCCGTCGGCGCGGGTCGCCGGCGTGTAGCCGATCATGTACTGGTGATTCAGCTCCTCGGCGATCCGCTCCGTCGCCGGGCCGAGCTCCGACGCGTCCTTGATGATCTCGGTGTAGCCGCCGCCCTGGCTGGTCAGCTCCTGCAGCATGAACGGGTTGATGCGGGTCGAGTTGCGCGCGTCGATCGAATCGATGCCGATGGCGTAGAGGAACACGTCGCTGCGCACGAGTTTCTGCTTGAGCTCCGTCGAGGTCATGTCGCTGGCGGTGTCGCGGCCGTCCGACACGAGCAGCAGCGCCGCGCGCGGATGCTGGCGCGCCTCGAACAGCGGCAGCGCCGCGTCGATCGCGTCGAGCATCGCCGTGCCGCCTGACGGACGAATCGCTTCGAGCCTGGCGCGCAGCCCGGCCCGCTCGGTGGTCCACTGCCCGAACATGCGCGTCTCGTGATTGAAGCCGAGCAGCGACGCTTCGTCTTCGGCGGCCAGCAGCTTGTCGAGGAAATGCGCGAGCGCCGTGCGGGCATCGGCCATGCGCTTGCCGCGCATGCTGTCGCTGATGTCGAGCGTCAGGGACAGGCTGACCGGCACGCGGTCTTTGGTGAACTGCGTAATCGGCTGCGGCACGCCGTCTTCCTCGACGATGAAATCGGATTGCTGGAGCGTGGTGACCAGGCGGCCTTCGTTGTCGCGGACGGTCACCGCCGTCGTCACGAGCTCCGACGCCGCGCGGAACGGACGTTGGCCGCGAGCGTCGACCTTTTGCCCTTCGACTCGGACCGCTTTGCCTTCGGCAATTCGGTTCTCGCTCAGGGCAAGTTGGCCGAAAACCAGCACGCTTAGTGCCAGGACGAAGGCGAAATTATTTCGCAAAGTTGTAGAGCGCGCTTCGTGTCCGGATGAACAGCTCGCCATCGGCCGGCACCGGCGTTGCAAACACTTCATCGTCGAGCGTGTTGACCTGCAGCACTTCCCAGTCGCCCTTCGCCGAAACCACCGAGACGGTGCCGTCCTGGCTGACGAGCCAGATCTTTCCATCGGCGCCGATCGGCGACGCGAAGTACTTGTCGATGGCGCCCTTCAAGCGTCCCTGCTTGATCACGTTGCCGGTCGCGGGATCGAACGAGATCAGGATGCCGCTGTCGTTCACCATGTAGAGCACGCCCTGGTAGAGCACGGTCGACGGCACTTGCGGCACCGGACGCAGGTACTTCCACTTCAACGCCGACGCCGTCATGTCGCCGGAGCCGCCCAGCTTGATTGCCATCAGGCCGTTTTCCGCCGCCAGCATCGAGCGGAAGATCTCCCAGTCCTTCGCGTCGAGCTTGCCATCGCGATTGCCGTCGAACGCATCGAAGCCGGCTTCGGGCTTCAGCATACGCTCCATGCGATCGGCCGGCGTATGCGCGATCATCTCTTCGCGGCTGATGAGGCCGTCCTTGTTCGCGTCGAGACGCGCGAGGCCCGTCTTGAAATCGACCGTCGGAATCTGCGTGCCGGCCTGGTTGGCGCCGAAGCCCCACCCGTTGATATAGAGCGTGTCGTCGTCGATGCTCGCGACCGACTTCATCTCGCACGCGAGCCCGCGCACGTGCCACAGCTGCTTGCCGCTCTCGAGCGAATAGGACGTCAGTTGGAACGATTCGGGAATGAGGATCTGCGCCGGGCCGCCGGACTTCGGACGCCAGATGGTCGGCGTCGAATAACCGGAGATCACGTGCGGGCGCTGCACGCGCCAGCGCTCCTTGCCGGTGCGCGCATCGACGGCGAGCAGATACGCGGTCAGGTCCTGATCGACAGGAAGAATCAGCAGGCCGTCTTCCAGGATCGGTGACGCGCCGAATCCGTAGAACATCGTGAACGGACCGAGCGGCATGCGCCAGCGTTCCTTGCCGTCGGCGGTGTAGCTGATCAGCCCGTATTCCTGGAAGAAGAAATAAACGTTGGTGCCGTCGGTGACCGGACTCGGCGACGCGGGTCCATTCACGAGCTCGAGCCGTCCCTTGTTGCGCCGCTCGATTTCGTGGCGCCACAGTTCCTTGCCGTTCTTGCGATCGAGCGCGAGCACGAACAGCTTGTAGGCATCCTTCTCCGGCGAATGCGCGGTCAGGAAGATGTGCGTGTTGGTGAACACCGGCGACGAGTGGCCGGGCGGCAGCGACGTCTTCCACTTCACGCTTTTCTCAGGCCCGAATTCCACCGGCAGGTTCGTCGCGGTCGATACGCCGGTGCCGTTGGGGCCTCGGAAACGCGCCCAATTCTCCGCCTCCGCTAAAGCTACGGTGGACGAGTCCGCAGCCCGCAACGCGACTCCAAGCCCGGTCATGCAGACGAGGGCCACGACTAAACGCACATTCGGCATAGCTAATCCTGGTACAGAATGGCGCGCATGGCAATCACTCTCACCGTCAACGGACAGGTCCGTTCGCTGGACGTGGAGCCCGATACGCCGCTGCTGTGGGCGATCAGGGACACGCTGGGGCTGACAGGGACGAAATTCGGGTGTGGCGTGGCGGCCTGCGGGGCGTGCACCGTGCACATCAACGGCAAGGCCGAGCGCTCCTGCTCGATCCCGGTGTCCGCGATCGAGGGCGCGTCGATCACGACCATCGAAGGTCTTGCGGCCAACGGCGCGCTGAACCGCGTGCAGCAGGCGTGGCTCGATCAACAGGTGCCGCAGTGCGGCTATTGCCAGTCGGGGATGATCATGGCGGTCTCGGCGCTCCTCGCGGAGAAGCCGCATGCCACCGATGCAGAAGTCGACGACGCCATTACCAACATTTGCCGCTGCGGAACGTTCGCGCGAATTCGCAAGGCGATTCACTCCCTCGCTGCTGTTGAAGCAGGAGGTGCCTAGTGGGCAAGTGGACACGACGCGGCTTCATCGGCGCCGGCGTGCTCGTCGGCGGCGGCCTCGTGCTTGGCGTGACCGGCGCGGCGTTGTCGCCCGCGCGTCATGGCTTACGCGAAGACGATCCGGAGAACATCGGCCAGCTCACGACGTGGATTTTGATCACCCCGGACAATCTCGTCACCGTGCTCGTGCCGCACTGCGAAATGGGGCAGGGCGCGCAGACGGCGCTCGCCATGATGGCGGCGGAGGAGATGGAGGCCGACTGGAAGCTGGTGCGCGTCAAGGAGGCGCCGGCGCTCGATGCCTATGCGAACGCCTACATCGTCCGCGCGTTCGTCAACGACGTGCCCGGTCCGTTCGAGCGCGGCTTCGACTACGGCACGTATCGTCTCGCGCGATGGTTTGGCCTGCAGGTCACCGGCGGATCGATGTCGGTGCGCGGCACCGGCCATCACGGCATGCGCGTCGCCGGCGCCGCCGCGCGCGAGATGCTGATCGGCGCGGCCGCCGACATGTGGGACGTTGACCGCGGCGCGTGCGCAGCGGGCAATTCCCACGTCACGGCGGCGGCCCTGGGCCGGGTTGCAACATTCGGTGAGTTGGCAAAGGCCGCCGCGCGCCAGCCGGTTCCGACGCATCCGGCACTGAAAGGCTACAAGGACTACAAGATTCGGCGCCGCCCGCAGCAGCGCTTCGATCTGCGATCGAAGGTCGATGGCAGCGCGATCTACGGCATCGACTTCACGACCGCGGGGATGCTGCACGCCGCTGTTGATATCGCGCCGGTCTTTGGCGGCAAGCTGGTTTCCGTCGACACCACCGCCGCGGAGATGATGCCCGGCGTGAAGAAAGTCGTTCGACTCGAGGAAGCCGTCGCTGTCGTGGCCGATAGTTACTGGCGCGCCTGCAACGCGCTGGCTGCCTTGAAGCCGCAGTACGACGATGCGGGCCATGGCGCGGTGTCGACCGCATCGATCTTCGCCGCGTTCGACAAGTCGCTTGGCGAGGTTCCCAGCATGCCCGCGGACGCCGCTACGGTGATCAAGGCCGACTACAAGGTGCCGTTCCTTCCGCACGCGACGATGGAGCCGATGGCGTGCACCGCGCGAGTCACCGGCGACAAGGCGGAAGTGTGGGCGGGCACTCAGGATCCGCTCAATGCGCGCAAGACCGCGGCGGACGCGCTGGGCATCAGTCCCGAGAACGTGCAGTACACCAACCTCGCCCTCGGCGGCGGCTTCGGCAGGAAGCTGCCGAATTATCTCGACTTCGTCGGCATCAGCGCGCGCATCGCGAAGGAGATGTCGCCGGCGCCGGTGAAGATGATCTGGAGCCGCGAGACCGACATGCAGCACGGCTACTATCGTCCCGCCGGCATGACGCGCTTTGCCGGCGCGCTCGACGCATCGGGCAGGCCAATCGCCATGCGATCGTTCTACGCCGGCGGCGGCGATCGCGAATCGACGTTCATGCCGTATGCGGTCGACGATCAGAAATATGCGGCGCGCGATGCGGAGCACCCGATCCGCACCGGGCCGTGGCGATCGGTGCTCAATTCGCAGCACGGCTTCTTCAAGGAGTCGTTCATCGACGAGATGGCGCACGCCGCGAAGAAAGATCCGTTCGAGTTCCGCCGCGAGTTGATGACCGATCACCCGCGCTTCAAGGCGGTGCTCGAGCGCGTGGCGCAGATGGCGGGGTGGGGCAAGCCGCTGCCGCCGCGCGAAGGCCGCGGCATCGCGATCTGCGAAAGCTTCGGATCGATCGTCGGCCAGGTCGCGCACGTCGCGGTGTCGCCCGAAGGCGTGCTGAAAGTGAAAGACGTCTACGCGGTGGCGGATTGCGGCGACGTGGTGAACACCGACACCGCGACGGCGCAGGTTGAAGGCGGCGTGATGTTCGGGCTATCGGCGGCGCTGCTGGGCGCGATCACCATCAAGGACGGCAAGGTCGAGCAGAGCAACTTCAACGATTTCCAGACGATGATCCTGAAGGACGCGCCGTCGGTGCACGTCGACTTCATCATCTCGGGCGCGCATCCGGGCGGGCTCGGCGAGCCGGCGGTGCCGCCAATCGCGGCCGCGGTCGCGAACGCGATCTTCGCGGCGATCGGCATTCGCGTGCGCGAGCTGCCGTTCAAGGACGCCAGGCTGGCCGTGGCCACCTAGCGCCGGATGACCGTCGCCGAAACGATCGCAAGATCGATCACCGGCTGGCTGGCGTTGTGTGCCATTGCCGGCTATCTGATTGACCGTCTCGGCTTCGGTGTCCAACCGTGGTTCGCGGCGCCAATCGCGCTTGCCCTGACCACCGCCGCGGCGATGCGGCGCGTGCGTGCCACGGGCCCGCAATCCGCGGATCTGCTCGCGTGGGCCGGCATCGTGCTGGTCCTGATCGCGATCCTGCTTCGCATGTCGTGGCCGTCCCTCGTGCCGCCGGGCCGCGGGCCGGATCTCACGCATCACCTGCTGCTCGTCGATTACATCCAGCAGACCGGACACCTCGTGCACGATCCCTCGCTCGACGGCGCGATGGGCGAGATGGCGCACTACACGCCCGCCGCACACCTGCTCGCGGTGATCGTTGGCGGGTTGCTCGGGGTTGACGGTCTCCGCACGTTCTTTCCGCTCGTCGTCGCGTGTGCGGCGCTCACTGCTGGATTCGTGTTCCTGATCGGCCGCCGCATTCAGATCGCCGTGCCGTACTCGGTCGCGGCGGTGATCCTGCTGTTCCTGCCGGCCCAATACTTCTTCGGCGCATTCACGCATGACGCGTTCCTCGCGCAGACGGTATCGACCCTCTTCGCCGTTGCGGCATGGTGGGCGCTCACGCAGTGGGACGATCGGCCATCGTACGAGGCGGCTCGCGCGATTGCGGTGTTTCTCGCGGCGTCGTTTCTTTCGTGGCCGATCTGGATTGGTCCGCCGCTGGTGGTGTTCGCGGCGCTGGTGTTGCGATGCGAGCGCGATCGGATCGCGCATGTGGCAATCGTCGCGCTTCCGCTGCTCGCCATTGTCCTGTTGCACTCGTGGGATCGCTGGGGCTGGATGGTGATCGTGCGCACCAGCGGCGCGGTATTGCGACCCTCGCTCGAAACCGTTGGCTTTCAGCTGCCGCTGCTGGCGCTCGTCGGCATCGCGGTGGCCGCCAACGATCGGCGCGCCCGCGTGACGATGGTGTTGCTCGCGGTGATCGCGCTGCAGGCCGCCAGCTTGTACGGCATCGCAAAGTCACAGGGCGCGGATACGCCTTACATGGCCTTCAAGATGATGTATCTCGCGTTCTATCCGCTCGCGGTTCTCGCGGCATACGCGCTCGCGCATTTTTCGCGGGTCGGGCGCGCGCACGAACCGCTCGGCTGGTTGATTGCGGCAGCGTTGCTGGTGCTGGTCGTCAGGCCGGCGCTGTCGGCGCCGCGCGAGGTGCCGATCGTCGATCTCGATCTCCACGCGGCAGGTCAGTGGCTGCGCCAGAACGACGGAGCTGCGTGTGCCGATTACCTGGTAGCCGAGGCCGAAACCGCCTACTGGCTTCACCTGGCGGTGCTCGGCAATCCGCGATCGGGCGAGCGCATGATCGAGCTCGATCGGTACGATCCGCGCCGGGCGATGTCGCCGTGGATCACGGCAGAAGGGCGGCGCTACGCCCTCGCTGATCTCAATCTACTGCCCGATGAAGTTAGAAGCCGTGTGCAGATCTTGAAGCAGTTTGGAAAGGCGGCGGTGATAGCGAGGCCGGATGCTACAATGAAGGGTTGTGATTAGCGTCAATAACGTCTCCATGCGCTTCGGTTCGAAGGTGCTGTTCGACGAAGTAACGACCAGCTTCCTGCCGGGGCGCCGCTATGGCCTCACCGGACCGAATGGCGCCGGCAAGTCGACCTTCATGAAGCTGCTGACCGGCGAGCAGCCGCCCCAGAAGGGCGAAGTGACGCGGCCGAAGAAGCTCGGCGTCCTGAAGCAGGACCAGTTCGCGTTCGACAAGTTCCGCGTCATCGACACCGTGATCATGGGCAACCAGCGGCTGTGGAGCGCGCTCGAGGAGCGCGACTTCCTCTACGCCAAGCCGGAAATGACCGATGAAGACGGCATGCGCCTCGGCGAGCTCGAGGGCATCGTCGGCGAAGAGGACGGTTACGAAGCCGAGAGCAACGCCGCGATCCTGCTGCAGGGCCTCGATATCCCTGACGAGCTCCATCACCGGCTGATGGGCGAGATCCAGGGCGGACAAAAGGTGCGCGTGCTGCTCGCGCAGGCGCTGTTCGGCAATCCGCAGGCGCTGCTGCTCGACGAGCCGACCAACCACCTCGACCTCGACTCGATTCACTGGCTCGAGGATTTCCTGACCCGCTACGAAGGCACGCTGATCGTGATCTCGCACGACCGTCACTTCCTGAACGCGGTCTGCACGCACACGGCGGACATCGACTACCAGACCATCATCACGTACACCGGCGGCTACGACGACATGGTGATGGCCAAGACGCAGATCCGGTCGCGCGCCGAGGCCGACAACGAGCAGCGCGAGAAGAAGATCGCGCAGCTCAACGACTTCATCGCCCGCTTCTCGGCCGGCACCCGTTCGAGCCAGGTGCAGTCGCGCCGCAAGGAAGTCGAGCGGCTGCAGACCACCGAGCTGGCGCGGTCGAACATTCAGCGCCCGTACATCAAATTTTCGATGAATCGGCCGTCGGGCCGCACCGCGCTCGAGTTCGAAGGGTTGTCGAAGGCTTTCGGCAGCCAGCAGATCTTTTCGAAATTCACCGGCGTCATCAATCGCGGTGAAAAGATCGTCCTGGTTGGCCGCAACGGCGCGGGCAAGACGACGATGTTGAAGGCGTTGTTGTCGGATGCTCCGGGATTTGCCCCGTCACCCGCGGATCTCGATGCCGGAAAAATGCGTTGGGGTCACGAGGTGGCGATCGGGTACTTCCCGCAGGACCACACCGGCCTGATCAAGAAGGGGATGACCGCGGTCGACTGGCTGCACCAGTTCGATCCCGACGCGTCGCGCCAGGACATCCACGGCTTGCTCGGGCAAATGCTGTTCAGCGGCGAGGAAGGCTTGAAGCCGACCGACGCGCTGTCGGGCGGCGAGACCGCGCGGCTGCTGTTCTGCCGCATCATGCTGCAGAAGCCGAACGTGCTGATCCTCGACGAGCCGACCAACCACCTCGATCTGGAGGCGATCAACGCGCTCAACATCGCGCTGCAGAAGTTCGAGGGCACGGTGCTGCTGGTCACGCACGACCAGGACCTGCTCGAAGAAGTCGGCACGCGCGTGTGGCACTTCGATCACGGCAAGATCGAAGACTTCAAGGGCGCTTACGAAGAGTACGAGTCGTCAGCGGCGTAAGCCACGGAGGATTCACAGATTACGGCTTGGGCTTAACGCAAACGACGTCAATTCGACGATTCAGGGCGCGGCCGAGATCGCTGTCGTTATCAGCGATCGGCCGCGTTTTTCCGTACCCCTTCGACGTGACTTTCGCGGCCGGCACGCCGTGCGCCACCAGCCACGACGCCACGATCTTGGCGCGGCCCGCCGACAGCGATTGACGGGCAGGGGCGCCGGCTTCGCCGATGTTGTCGGCATGCCCTTGGATCTCAACGGCCGGCGCAGTTTTCGCTTTCAGTACATCGGCGAGTTTCCGCAATGAAGGTTCGGATTCGAACTCGCGCAGCGTCGGGCGATCGAGATCGAAGTGCAGGCTGGGAATCCGGATTCGGCACTCGCGCGCCAGCGCCGCTCGCCAGTCTTCCGCGCCGACGTCGGCGACGTTGATCTCGTACGGGCCGTCAGGCTCCTGCGTCACGCGCGCGTAGATGTTGCGGCCGTTCGTCATGTAATGCGCCGACACGGTGACGGTTTCGGCCAGCGTCATCTTTTCGTCGACCTTGGTGACGTCGATCAGCTTCCAGCCTGCCGCAAACAACGCGTCGCGATAGCTCGTCACGAATCGAAGCGAGCTGATTGGCGCGGTCCGCTCGTAGCTCTTCTTCACGTACGACATTCCCGCCAGGATCGCTTCGTCGTCCGCGGTGGCGGACTTCAGCTCGAGCGCGCTGTCGATGCGCGACGTGTGAACCAGACGCGCGCCCGGCAGCGGCGGCAGGAACGGAAAGTTCTGGGTGGTGCTGACGACCTCCGGCGCTTCCGCCGGCCGCGGAAAGGCGATTGGCTGCGGTTGCGCGGCGACGAGGGTAATCGCAGCAGCAATTACGAACAGCTTCATGTATCGATCGTAGCGCGGGCCGTACGATGCCGGTCCACCCAGTACGCCCAGATCACAAATAACCACGACAAATGTCCGGCCGTGGCAACAGCGCCCGCGCTGGGAGGCGGCGGGCCGTACAGCGCCGCGAAGTAGATCGCCACGACGACGACGATCAGTGCGTAGAGGGCGATGCGCCCAATCCGATCTCGTGCTCGCGTCGCGCTCATATACAGCGTCGCGCCGATGATGAACATCGCCGACTCCAGCGCGAGCGTCGTCCCCGGATGGTTCCACAAGCCGAGGCCGAGCCGCCGCGATCCCTGCAGCGTGATCGGCATGTCCGGCCGGTGAGTAATGACGTCGAGGAGGTAGTGGCTCAACACCAACGCGGCGATGGTGCCGATCGCGATCGGATGCCATCCGCGAATGGCGCGATAGGCGATTGCGAATAACGCGGCCCATCCGATGAGCGCGACGAGGCTGTGGGAATACGGATAGCTGATGAAGTTCAGCGGCGTCACCAGCGTATTGCCGGGATCGATCTCGACCTGCTCGACGCCGGCAACGAGCAGCGTGGGCCACAGCAGGTCGGCAAACTGGCACGCCAGGAACAGCGTGCCGAGCGACACCATCGGTGCGGCTTTCTTGGCGCCGAACGCGAGCGCGTAGTGGCCGATGAACATGCGCTTATCGAGCCGCTGCGGCGTGCTCGAGGATCAGGCCGACCGCCGTGGCCCGCTTGAATCCTTTCCAGTAGGTGTGCGTGGGCTGCGGTTTGCCGTCGCGATCGACGGCCCACACCGCATCCTTGCCGTGTGGAACCACATCCAGGTACGCCTGCTTGTCGCGTTCGCCTTTGAGGTGCACGGCGAAGTACGCGGTCGCGAAGTGATTGAAGATGTTGTTCATCCGCGTCGTGTCCCAAACCGCATCGGCGTAATGCGTGAACGGGTTGGCGCGATCGGCAGTCTGGAACTGATACATCTCGGCCGGCGCTGGAATCGGCGCGGCGGCATTATGGTTCGCGTTGATGAACGTCAGCAGATACCGATCGGCGTTCACCGCGGCCTGGTAGAGCGCGCGCGTGCCTTTTTCATACCCGGACACATCATCGGCGCTGCCGGCCACGAACATCACGGGCGTGCGAATCCCTTTCAACCCCTCGGCATCCCAATATCCGCCCTGCATGCCCCAGGGCCCGATCGCGATCGCCGCCTTGATGCGCGGATCGCGCGCGTGCTGATACGCGGCATTGCCTGCGCCACGCTCGGCCAGCAGCTTGTTCGGCGGCGCGCTTGCGAACGTCGCGCTCGCATCGCTGTAGCCGCCGCCGATCACGTTGAGCACGCCGTAGCCGCCCATTGAATAGCCGATGATGCCGGTGCGCGACGCATCGACGAGCCCGGCGAGGAAGCTGGCGGCGCCGGGCCTGCTGAGGCGATCGATCTCGTTCAGCACGAACAGCTGATCGAATGGCCGGTTGTAGAGCGTGGAGGCAAATGCCTTCTGATCGTCGTAGGTGCTGTCCTTGTGGTCGATCGAGACGGCGACAAATCCCTTGCTCGCCAGGTTCTCGCCGATGTGCGACATCAGGAAGCGGTTGCCGGGATAGCCGTGCGAGATGATGACAAGCGGATACGGCGCGCCGGAACCACCGCCTGACCGCGGACGGGCATCTCTGACGGCGCGGCCATGGAGCGTGGTGATGATTGAAGGCTCGCGCGTCACGACCCGGTATTCGCCGCCGGCCTTCTGTTGCGGCTCGAACGCCGCGGGATACCAGACTTCGAGCGTCAGCGGGCGGTCGTAACGGACGATCGGGCCGCCTTCCTTGATATTGAGGATGTCGGGGCGGTTCTTGTCGGTGACGGTGATGGTGCGAACGCCGATGTCGTGCGATCCGAACGCGGCCAGCTCCGGCGCCGTCGGCGTGACGATGTCGATGCGATTTCCGCCTTCGCCAGGCTTCGGCGGGAC
>DASUSZ010000374.1:0-13979 GCA_036374815.1 Vicinamibacterales bacterium
TCGCAGCCGATCGCCCGTCTGTCGCTGAACGACGGCATTCACACCGCGCTCGATCAACTCAACGCCGCGCTTCCCGACACCGAATTCAAAAGTGACCTGATGGCCGCGCTGCGCCAGGCGTATACGCCGGGGCGCAGCATGGCGGCCGCGTTCGGCGTGTGGCTCGAGCACGTGCTCGGACCGCACGGACTGGTGGTCTACGACTCGTCCGATCCGTCGACGAAAGCGCTCGCCCGCGACGTGTTCGTGAAAGAAATCAGTCAGCCCGGCCACACGGCGCGGATTGCGTCGAAGGCCGGCGAGGCGCTCGTCGCCAAGGGGTATCACGCGCAGGCGCATCTTGCCGACGGCACCGTGTCGGTGTTTCATCTCAACGCCGAGCGCGCGCCGATTCGCATCACCGGCAACACCGCCACGGTCGGCGAGCATTCGATGACCGTCGCCGAGCTGCTCGAGGAAGCCACGACCCATCCGGAGCACTTCAGCCCGAACGTCCTGCTGCGTCCGCTGGTGCAGGACACGGTGTTCCCGACGATCTGTTACGTCGCCGGACCGAACGAGCTGGCGTATCTCGGCCAGCTGAAAGACGTCTACGCGCACTTCGGCGTGCCGATGCCGCTGTTCTACCAGCGCGGCACCGCGACGCTCGCGGATTCGGCGACGCTGCGCTTTCTCGGCAAGTACGATCTGCCGATCACCGCGCTTCGCGCGCAGGACGAATCCGCGCTCAACCAGCTGCTCGAAAGCCAGCTGCCGCCGACCGTCGAGCAGGCGCTGACGTCTATGTCGTCATTGGTGGACGAGCGGATGGCCGCGGTGGCCGCCGCCGTGCCGCAAATCGACCCAACGCTCGAAGGCGCGGTGAAATCCACCCTCGGCAAGATGCAGCACGAAGTCCAGACGCTGCACAACAAGGTCATACAGGCGGCGAAGCGCCGTGACGACACGCTTCGGCGCCAGTTCCAGCGCGCGCAGGCCCTCACCTTCCCCCAGGGCCACCCGCAGGAACGCGAAGTCGGCTTCGTGTGGTTCCTCAACCGCTACGGGCCGGCGCTGGTCGATCGCCTGATGGAAGAATTGCCGCTGCCGATGGGCAACCACTGGGTACTGACGATCTGAGTTGAAGAAGAAAAAAGCCGGGTGGCGGGTACGCCTGCCCAAGCTGCGCTGGCCGAAGATCCTCGCGCCGCATAAGCGCAAGATCCTGGTTGGCCTTGGCGTGACGGCGGCGGTCATGTTGGCGACGCTCGCCTATCTCTACGTGTCGTACGGGCGCATCATCGACGCGCGGCTGCACGGCGAGCGGGCCCGCGCGGTGCCGCGCATTTTCGCGCGGCCGTTGACACTGCAGGTCGGCCAGAGCCTGAGCCAGAGCGAGCTCGTCGCGCGGCTCAACGACGTCGGCTACGCGCAACGCTCGCGCGTCGAGCGCGCCGGCGACTTCGCCATCGTGCGCACGCAAGTGGTGTTGCTGTCGCGCGGCGGCGATCAGGCCGGCAAGGTCGTCACCGTCTCCTTCCCCGAACCGCCGGTGGCTCGCAAGAAATCGGCAAAGCCGCCGCCACCGCCGCCGCAGCGCATCGTCAGGATTCATACCCCGACCAAGACGCTCGACCGCGTGACGCTCGATGCGCCGCTGCTGACGGCGATGATGACCGGCTCGCGGGAAAAACGCCGCCGCGTCGCGCTCGAAACGATTCCGCCCCGCATGCAGGAGGCGGTGCTGGCGATCGAAGACCGGCGTTTTTATTACCACCCCGGCGTCGATCCGATCCGGATGGTCGGCGCGATGCTCACCAATATGTTCGGCGACCGCCCCTACCTCGTCGGCGGCAGCACCATCACGCAGCAGCTCGCGCGGAATTTCTTCCTCACCGAGCAGATGCAGATCGAGCAGCAGACGCGGCAGCGCTCCTACGGCCGCAAGATTCTCGAGCAGTTCATGTCGCTGATTCTCGAGACCAAGGCGACCAAGGACGAGATCCTCGAGCTGTATTTGAACGACGTCTATCTCGGCAACCGCGGCTCGTTCGCCCTGCACGGCGTGGCGGAAGCGGCGAAGATTTATTTCGCCAAGGACGTCAGGAACCTGACGCTGTCGGAAGCGGCGCTGATCGCGGGGATCATCCAATCGCCGTTCAATCATTCGCCGTTCAACAACCCGGAGCGCGCGCGTGATCGCCGCAACGTCGTGCTGCGCGCGATGGCGGAGGCCGGCTACATCACGAGCGATGCGGCCGAGCGCGCGCAGAAGGAACCGATCGCCGTCGTCGCGCGCGCGGTCGACAACGAAGCCCCCTACTTCGTCGACTACATCGGCGAGGCGATCGACACCACCTTTCCCGGTGCGGTATCGCGCCCTGGCGCGCTCGACATCTACACCACCCTCGATTTGAACCTGCAGCGCTACGCGCAGGAAGCGGTCAGCGCCGGCATCGCCAGCGTCGACACCATCCTGTCGCGCCGCAAGCGCGGTCCCAGGCGCGTCGCGCAGGCGGCGCTCGTCGCCATCGACCCGCGTACGGGCGAGATCCTCGCGTTCATCGGCGGCCGTTCCTACAACCAGTCGCAATTCAACCGCGCCGCCGCGGCGCGTCGGCAGGTCGGATCGACCTTCAAGCCGTTCGTCTACCTCGCCGCGTTCGAGAAAGCCGCCGATGAGGGCACGGCCGATATTTCGCCGGCGACGATCGTCTACGACGAGCCGACGACGTGGAGTTTCGACAACCAGGAATGGACGCCGAGGAATTACGACGGCGAATACGACGGCGCGATCACGCTGCGGCGGGCGCTCGCGATGTCTCGCAACGTGGCGGCCGTCAAGCTGGCCGAGCAGACCGGCTACGAGCGCATCGTCTCGCTGTGGAAGCAGGCCAGGGTCGGCAACGCCGAGCAAGTGAAGCCCTACCCCTCCGTCGCGCTCGGCATCGTCGAGCTGACGCCGCTCGAGGTCGCACAGGCCTATACCGTGTTCGCCAATCACGGCACGCTGAAGCCGCTGCGGTCGATCATCAACGTGACGAGCGGCGAGGACGTGGCCAAGCCGAAGATCGAGAAAGGGCCGACCATCGCGAGACCGTCGACCGCCTTTCTCGTCACGCACATGATGCGGAGCGTGCTCAACGAGGGCACCGGCGCCTCGGCGCGCGCCAACGGCTTCACGGCAGATGCGGCGGGCAAGTCAGGGACCACGAACGATCTGCGCGATGCGTGGTTCGTCGGCTTCACGCCGGAGCTCCTCACCGTGGTCTGGGTCGGGCTCGACGACAACCAGCCGCTCGGCCTCAGCGGCAGCCAGGCGGCGCTGCCAATCTGGACGGCGTTCATGAAGAACGCGCTCGCCGGGCGCGGCGCCTCGACGTTCGACGCGCCCGAAGGCATCAGCTTCGTGGAGATCGATCGCGACACCGGAAAGATCGCGACACCAATTTGCCCACGACTGACCAACGAGGCATTCCTCGCCGGCATGGAACCCCTCGCGCAGTGCGAACTGCACAGGGTCCAATAGTAGCTAGCAGCTAGTAGCTAGCAGCTGGAACAAGGCCAGATTTTTCTAGATACTAGCTACCAGCTACTAGATACTTGTCCTAGTGAATCACGAAGTTTTTGCGGCGCTCGGCGAAGCGTTGTCCCGCGGCGAAGAAGCCGCGCTCGTGACGATCGTGTCGTCGAACGGATCCACGCCGCAGCGCGTCGGCGCCAAGATGCTCGTCTTCGCCGATGGCCGCATCGTCGGCACGGTCGGCGGCGGCTGCTACGAGCACGATGCGATCGGCAAGGCGAAGCAGGTGCTGAAGACGCGCAAAGCCGCCACCGTCAAGTACGACCTCAACGACGATTTCGCGGAAGAGACCGGATTGGTGTGCGGCGGCCAGATGGAAGTATTCATCGAGCCGATCGAAGCCTCGCCGGCGGTTTACATTTTCGGCGCCGGCCACGTCGGCTACTACCTGGCGAAGATGGCGCACGACGCCGGCTTCGGCGTGCATGTGATCGACGATCGTGCCGCCTTTGCAAACAGGGAACGTTTCCCCTTCGCCGCGTCGGTGGTCGTCGACGACATCCCGGCGTGGCTTGCGCAAGCGAACATCCCGGCCACCGCGTACGCCGTGATCGTGACGCGCGGGCATCGCAACGATCTTGATGCGCTGCGCGCGCTGGCGCCGCGCGATCTCCGCTACATCGGCCTGATCGGCAGCCGCGCCAAAGTGGCGCGCCTCTACGAGCAACTGCTGGCGGAATCCAATGTCGATCCGGCGCTGCTCGAACGCATCCACGCGCCGATCGGCCTCGATCTCGGCGCGGTGACGCCGCAGGAGATCGCCGTCAGCATCACCGCCGAGCTGATCGCGGTCCGCCGCGGCAAGGCGGAGGCGCTCAAGTCCGCCTCGCTGCGATGGTTCCCCAAGCTCAAAGTTCCTCAATAGCCGTCCGCAACGCCACCATCCTGACCATGAACGACGCCTTCGACGTGATCGAAGGCGATGTGGTGGTTCGCGGCGGCCGCATTGAATCGATTGGCTCTGCGCCGACCGCCCGAGTCGATCGCGTCATCGACGCCAACGGCGCATACCTGCTTCCGGGGTTTATCCAGACGCACATTCATCTGTGCCAGACGCTGTTCCGCGGCTACGCCGATGACCTCGCGCTGCTTGACTGGTTGAAGACGCGCGTCTGGCCGATGGAGGCCGCGCACACGCCGAAATCGCTGGCCGCAGCCGCGCAACAAGCAGCATCCGAGCTGCTCGCGTCGGGTACGACCACGGTGCTGACGATGGAGACCGTGCACGACACTGATGCGGTGTTCGAGGCGCTCGAGCCGATGGGGCTGCGAGCCGTCGTCGGCAAGTGCATGATGGACGCCGACGCGGCGGTGCCGGCGCGATTGATGGAAGCAACGGCGACGTCGATCGACGAAAGCGTGGCGATCGCGAAACGCTGGCACGGACGCGCCAACGGCCGGCTGCGCGCGGCGTTCGCCCCGCGGTTCGCGGTGTCGTGCTCGCGCGAGCTGCTCGAGGCCGTCGCGAAGCTCGCGGTCGAGCACAACCTTGTCATTCACACGCACGCGTCCGAGAATCGCGACGAGATCGAGCTGATCAAATCGCGCACCGGCCGCAAGAACATCGATTACCTCGCCGATACCGGATTGACATCAAAGCACCTGTGCCTCGCACACTGCGTATGGGTCGACGAGGCCGAGCAGGCGCTGATGGCGGAGCGCGACGTCAAGGTGCTGCACTGCCCCGGGTCCAACTTGAAGCTCGGCTCAGGCCTCGCCCCCGTCGTTGAGATGCGCGCGAAGGGCATTTCCGTATCGCTCGGCGCGGACGGCGCCGCCTGCAACAACCATCTCGACATGTTCGAGGAGATGCGGCTGGCCGCGGTCCTCCAGGCGGTCCGCCACAAACCAGGAGCGCTGACGGCGCGCGACGCGATCGGGATGGCGACGCGTGAAGGCGCCCGCGCGCTTGGACTCGAACACGAGCTCGGCAGCATCGAGCCCGGCAAGCGCGCGGACCTGATCCTCGTCGATGCGAAAGGGCCGGATCCGTATTCGACGATCGTGTACGCCAGCCGCGGCACCAACGTCAGGACCACGATCGTGGACGGCGAGGTGCTGGTCGACGATTTCCGCCCAACCCGCTGGGATTGCAACGAGATAGCGGCGACGGCGCGCGCCGAAGCCACGGCCCTGGCGGCCCGGGCAAACCTTTTTTAGCGTCGTCCGTCTATTATGTCGTGGCACGACATATCGTGCCCCGACGTATGACACCAATCAAACGCGACCCGGCCCCCTACCTGCCGCTGACGCCGGCGGCATTCCACGTCCTGCTGGCGCTTGCCGACGGCCCGAAGCACGGCTACCTGATTCTCAAGGACGTGGAGGACCGGACCGGCGGCGAGGTGCGGCTGAGCACCGGAACGCTCTACGGCCTGATCAAGCGTTTCCTGGACGATGAGTTGATCGTCGAGACACGGCCGGACGACGACCGGCGGCGGCCGTACAAGCTGACCGCGTTTGGCCGCGAGGTCGCCGAGGCGGAAGCAACGCGGCTCGAAAAAATGGTCCACGCCGCCCGCGGCGTCAGGCTGCTCGCGAAAACGAGGACATCATGAGGGCTTATCGCGCGCTTCTGAAAATCTTGCCGCGCGCTTTTCGCGACGAGTTCACGGAGGAAATGACCGCTGTCTTCGCCGAGCAGCGAGCGCGGGCTCACGGAGGCGGTGTGATTCACCTCTGGCTCGCCACAATCAGCGAAGTCGTCGCCCTCTCGGCGCGACTTCGCTTCGACCAGTTCCGCACTGATCTCCGCCATTCAGTACGCGGCCTGTTGCGACAAAAGACCTTCACCATCACCGCCGTGGCGACGCTCGCTCTCGCGCTCGCTCCGATGACGGCCGTGTTGACGCTCATCAACGGAGTGCTGCTCAACCCGTTGCCCGGAGCGAAGGCGCTGGACCGGGTGGTGGTGGCTTATTCGGAGAACACCGAACGAAACCGTTTCGAATTTCCCTGGAGCGAGCTCAATTTCGCCGATCACCGCGCCCGCAAGCAGGGGCTGTCCGCCTTCGGCGCGTTCATCGATACCAGCGCCACGATCGGGAGCAGCGCGCCGCAGCAGGTTACCGGCGCATGGGTCTCCGAAGACATGTTCGAGGTCCTCGGCGTGTCGGTCGCACGCGGACGGCCGTTCACCGCCGCCGACACGCAGCCCGGCGCGGCGCCGACGATCATCCTCGGGCACGAGTACGCGCAGACGCGATTTCCCGCAGGCGATGCGGTCGGACAATCGCTGATCGTCGACGGGCGCCCGACCCAGATCATCGGCGTGCTGCCCGAGGGTCTGCGATTTCCCGAGGGCGACGGTAACTTCTGGCAGCCTCTGATCATCAATCCCGCCACCAGCAACCGCGCGCAAACCTATCTGCGCACGATCGGACGCCTTGCCGACGGCGCCACGCCCGAACTCGTGCAACAACACATGAACCGCATCGCCGAAGATCTCGCAAAGCAATATCCGGAGAGCAACGCCGGCTACACGGTGTCGGTCAAGCCGGCGGCGCAGCAGTTCACGCGCGGCGCGCGGCGCATCATCACCGTCCTGGGACTTGCCGCGGTCGCGATCTTCCTGCTGGCGTGCACCAACATCGCGAGCCTGGTGGTGGTCCGCACCGCCGGCCGCCAGGCGGAATTCTCGGTTCGCACCGCGCTTGGCGCGAGCGCCGCGCGGTTGTCGCGTCAACTGCTGATCGAAAATCTGGCGCTGGCGGCGCTTGCCGCGGTCGCCTCCATCGCCGTGCTCGTGGGCTTGCGGCGCCTGCTCGTCCTCGGACGCTTGATGTCACAGGAAGCGATCGACCGGGCCGGCTCGGGTGCGGCGCCGTTTGCGTTCTTGATCGCGTTGACGATCCTGACCGGCGTGCTGCTCGGCTGGGTCGTTTCGAGGCGCGCCGCGAGGATCGCGCTGTCGCCTGGCTTACGGACGGTCAGCGCAGCGCGCGAAACCGTCCGTTTGCGGCAGGCGCTCGTCGGCATCGAAGTCGGAGCAGCGGTGGTGTTGCTGCTCGCGGCCGGCCTGCTCCTCCAGAGCGCGTCACGATTGATGGCGATCGATCCAGGCTTTCGCGCCGGCAACGTGATCACTTTCCAGATCGGCATGCCGATGAATCGCTACGAGGGGCCGCTGCCGCGCATCCGCTTCGTCGAAGCGGTGGTCGACAAACTGCGCAACCTACCCGGCGTCAGCGACGCCGCTTCCGGCGCATACGCCCCGATGGGATCGACACGGGCCACGCGCCGATTCGCGATCGCCGGCAAGCCGCTGCCTGAACCGGGCACCGAACCGCTTGCGATCGATCTGCCCGCCGGCCCGACCTACGCGAGCGTGATGGGCCTGCGCGTGATCGACGGCCGCTGGATCAGCGAACGCGATCGTCCCGACTCGCCTCCCGTCGTCGTGGTCAGCGAGTCGTTCGCGAAGCAGTATTTTCCCGGCCAGCGCGCCGTCGGCCAACGCCTGCAGTATTACGGCAGCAGCGCGCCGAATGCGCCTCCTCCGCCCCGGCCGGAGATCGTCGGCGTCGTGTCCGACGTTCGCCAGTTCGGCATGGCGGAGCGGGAAGCGCCGCAGATGTACGTTCCGCATGCGCAACGCGTGTGGGGCTTCACCAGTTTCTTCGTTCGCACCGCGGGCGATCCGCGCGCCGTCATTGCGAGCCTGCCGGCCGCGGTCCAGGCAATCGATCCGGAGCGTCCACTCGAACGCGTCAGGACGCTCGAGCAATTGATCAGCGCATCGACGGCGGATCGTCGCGCGTTGAGCGGCCTGCTGCTGATTGCGGCGGTCGTGGCCCTGCTGATTTCGACGCTTGGCGTCTACGGCGTGACGGCGGCGACCACGGCCGCACGGCGGCGAGAGCTCGCGATCCGCGCGGCGATTGGCGCGAACCGCGCCGGTCTGATCACGCTCGTGGTTCGGCAGGGACTAACCGCTGCGATCATCGGCGTCGCGATTGGTATCGCCGGCGCCTTTGCCGCCTCGAGCGTCTTGGAGTCGGTGCTCTTCGAGGTGAAGTCTCGCGACCCGTGGACGTTTGCCACGGTTGGGCTTGGCCTGCTGGCGGTGTGCGCGATTGCCACCTATCTCCCGGCCAGACAGGCAGTTTCGGACAGCCCCGCGGTGACGCTGAACGACCCGGCATGATACACTCTTAGCAGTCGTCTGCCACGACTGCTAATACAACATGGCTGGACCGGCCCTATCCGATCGCACGCGCCGCATCCTCGCGACCCTGGTCCGCTCGTATATCGAGACGGGTGAGCCAATTGCGTCGGCCACCCTTGCGCAGAAAGCGGGACTGAACCTTTCGTCCGCCACCGTCAGGAACGTCCTGGCCCAGCTCGAAGAGATGGGCTACGTGTGGCAGCCGCACACCTCGGCGGGCCGCGTCCCGACCGACGCCGGCTACCGCTGCTACGTGGACATGCTGCTCGACTCGCGACGCGGCACCAAGGACGCCTCAGCCGTCGAAGCGCGACTGCGGCAGGAAGCCGGCGACGCGCCGCTGATGGACGACTTGCTGTCGTCCACTTCGCACGTCCTCTCGGAAGCCGGCAAAGGCGTGGGCTTCGCGATCGCGCCGCCCAACGCGCAAGCGCTGTTTCAACGGATCGAGTTCGTCCCGCTCAGCGGCAGCCGCATCCTCGTGGTGATGGTGGCCAGCGGCAACCAGGTGTCGCAGAAGACCGTCGACATCGGCGAAGCCGTCAGCGCCAGCGAGCTCGTCCAGGCCGCGAATTTCCTGAACTCCGAATTTTCCGGACGCACGCTGGATGAGGTGCGAGCCGGCGTAATCGATCGCCTCAAGGAAGAGCGGTCGTTGTACGATCAACTGCTGGGACTGGCGCTGCGCCTTGCGAGCAGCTCCTTCGAGAACGTCGATCGCCCGACGGCGGTGTACGTCGACGGCGCGACGACCTTGCTCGAAGAAGTCGTTCAGGCGAGCGGCATCTCGACCGCCACGCTGAAAGCGTTGTGGCGGATGGTGGAAGAAAAACAGCGCCTGGTGCGCATGCTGACCGAATACATCGACGGTCCCGGCCTGACGGTCGTGATCGGCGCCGAACATAGCGACCCCGAGCTGAGGCCCTTCAGCCTGATCGCCGCCACGTATTTCGATGGCCGCAGCAACGGCACGGTCGGCATCATCGGCCCGACGCGGATGCGCTACTCGAAGGCGATCAGTGCCGTCGACATCGCCGCCATTGCGGTCGCACGCGTGCTGCGCGACGTGAATTAGGGTCGCAGGGACCGAGGGTCTTAGGGTCTCAGGACCAAACACATTTTCAAGTCATGAGCGAACAGCCAATCGATCCCATTGATGAGGGCGGCGCCGCGGCGCCCGCCGCGGAGGCCGAAGCGCCGCAGGACACCAGCGCGCTGCAGAAGGAGCGCGACGATCTGTACGATCGCCTGCTCCGCAAGACCGCCGAGTTCGACAATTTCCGCAAGCGCGTCGAGCGCGATCGCAAGGACATGATCGACTACGCCTCGGCCGAGGTGTTGAGCGATCTGCTGGCCATCGTCGACGATTTCGATCGCGCGCTCGCCGCCGAGGCGCCGCCAGAGGCGCAGGGTTACAAGACCGGCCTCGAGCTGATCCAGCGCCAGCTCGCGGAACTGCTCAAGAAGCGCGGCGTCTCCACCATCGAGGCGATGGGCGCGGACTTCGATCCGCACGTGCACCAGGCCGTGGCCTACGAAGAAGTGCCCGGCGCGCGCGAAGGCGAAGTCGTCGGCGTGATGGCCAAGGGCTACAAGCTTGGCGATCGCCTGCTGCGCCCCGCACTGGTGAAGGTGGCCAAGGCATCGTGAGCAAGCGCGACTACTACGAGATCCTCGAGGTCTCCCGGACCGCGACCGATCAGGAGATCAAGAGCTCGTATCGCAAGCTCGCGCTCAAATATCATCCCGATCGCAACCAGGGCGACAAGAAGGCCGAAGAAAAATTCAAGGAAGCGGCCGAAGCTTACGCGATCCTGAGCGACGCCGATAAGCGCGCGCGCTACGACCGCTTCGGCCATGCCGGCGTCGGCGGCGGCGCGCAGGGCTTCGACCCGTCGCAGTTCACCGGCTTCGAAGACATCTTCGGCGGGCTCGGCGACATCTTCGGTTTCGGCTCGAGCCGCCGCGCCGGGCCGCAGCGCGGCGCCGATCTGCGCTACGACCTCGAGATCAAGTTCACCGAAGCCGCAAAGGGTGTCGAGACGCACATCCAGATCCCGCGTCACGAAACCTGCGAGAGCTGCAAGGGCAACGGCGCCGCGCCGGGGACGTCGCCGACGCCGTGTCCGCAGTGCCGCGGCACCGGCCAGCAGCGTTTCCAGCAAGGCTTCTTCACGGTGGCGCGGACGTGCGGACAATGCCGCGGCTCCGGCAAGGTCGTCGCGAAACCGTGCCCCGATTGCCGTGGCGCCGGCACCAAGGAACAAACGCGCAAGCTCACCGTGAAGATTCCGGCGGGCATCGCGACCGGGCAGCGGCTGCGCCTCGCCGGCGAAGGCGAAGCCGGGACGCTTGGCGGACCGCCGGGCGATCTTTACGTGGTGATCTACGTGCGCGAGCACGAGTTCTTTCAGCGTGACGGCAACAACCTGCACTGCACCGTGCCGCTCGCCTTCACGACGCTTGCGCTCGGCGATGAAATCACGGTGCCGGGCATCGACGGCGAGGAAACGGTCAAGATTCCGGAAAGCACGCAGACGGGCACCACCTTCCGCCTGCGCGGCAAGGGCATGCCGGATGTATCGGGCCGCGGCCGCGGCGATCTGCTCGTGACCGTGCAGGCGATCACGCCGAAGAAGCTGACCAAAGAACAGCGGAAGTTGCTCGAGCAGCTTGCCGCGACGCTGCCGACGCAGAAGGTGAAGCCGCAGGAGCGCGACGACGAAGACAACGATCGCGGCATCTTCGGCAAGGTCAAAGACATCTTTGGGTAAGAGCTGGCCGGCGCTTGTCCTGCGAGCAAGCGTCGTCGACGACTCCGACGACATCGTCTCAGCCGTCCTCACCGATTTCTCTCCGGTCGCGATTCACGATCTCGCCGAACGGCCGTTACCTCCGGGCGGATTGTGGGATCCCACCTACCCGCCGATTCCTGATCCGCCGCCCACACCCCTCCATTGGAACGTGTGCTTCAACGATGCCGGCGAGCGCGATCGCGCAGCGGAGGCGATTCGTGAGGCGGTGCCGGCGATGTCAATCGAGCCCGTTGATCTTCCGGATGAAGACTGGGCGGCGCGTTCGCAGCAATCGCTGACCGCCGTTCACGCCGGCGCCTTCATCGTCGCGCCGCCCTGGGACATCCCGGCGGATCCCGGCGACGCCACGGTGATCGTCATCGAACCGTCGATGGGCTTCGGCACCGGCCATCACGCGACGACGCGGATGTGCCTGCGGTTGTTGTCGGAGATCGACGTCGCGGATGCAACCGTGATCGACCTCGGGACCGGGTCGGGCGTGCTGGCAATGGCCGCGGCACTGCGCGGCGCGCGGCGCGTCGATGCCATCGACATCGATCAGGACGCGATCGATTCGGCGGAGTCCAGCGCCAGGCTCAACACGCTTCCCGACACGATCGCGTTTCACGTCTCGGATTTCCGGCAGTCGCCGCCGCCGGCGGCGGATCTCGTGCTGGCCAATCTTACCGGCGGCATGCTGACGTCGAGCGCGGCCTCGATCGCCGCGCTCGTCCGTCCGCACGGTCAAGTGATCCTCAGCGGATTCGATCACACCGAGGTTGACCGTGTCCTCGCCGCGTTCGCTTCATTCACCGAACGACAACGACTGAGCGAGGACAGCTGGATCGCCTTACACATGCAGCGGTAGGTCGAATTCCTCTACCGTCGCCGGCGCCAGGCGAATGAGGTGCGATTCGAGCGGCGTCGCCGTTGCGGCGTCGAAGTCGGCGGCGGCACGCACACCGGCTTCGGCAATCGCCACGACATCGTCGCTCTTGTCGTAGAGCGCGTGCATCGCGCCGAGCGCGTACTCCGTTCCCGAGCCTGTCGCCCAGAACCGGTCGTACTCGCTGACGGTCCGATAGCCGCCGACCGTGAAGATGCCGTGCGGGTTGGCAATCAGCACGTTCAGCTGCGTCATTTCGTACGCGTCGCTCGCATCCGTTCGCGGGTTCATGAAGTACTCATCCCGCAGCCGGACGTGCACGACACGAAACACCTCGAAGATCTCCGAGGGCGACGACAGCCGCGGCGGCGTCCCGGCAAGACGGAACAGGCTGTCCAGCACCTGCACGCTGACCATCCAGCCGGTCAGGCCAAGGTACGAATCGCCGACCTGCAGGATCTTCTGGCAGGTCTTGTTGTAGGTCGCCGACATCTTCATCGGGCCCACCGATACCAGCGAGTCCGCGGCAATGGCGATGTAGCCGTTCTTCTTCACAGCAGTGACCGTTGACACGGCCTTCCTCCCCCGCGACGCGCTCTCGAGCGCAGCGGTATCCGCACGCGCGCTATCGCGCGTCGATAAACGTTGAAATTGGTTGAGAGCCTGGCCGCTTCGGGCCAGCGAGGAAGCTAGCGGCCGAAGGTGGCGAGGCTCGATGGATTCATTCGGGTATCAATTCCGAACATCGGTCCGCCTTCTAGTGCACTGTGACGCGATATGCGCCGCAGAGAGTTTGCGATTATAGCAGAGGTGCCGCGGATTTCAATACCAGGGCCGCAGATAGCGCAGATCATCTAAAGCAAATCGAGATCGCCAAACGCCATCGTAGCGAATCCGATCAGGAGACCAGTCGCCAGCATCACCGCGCCAAAGATCCGCGCGAGTTTCATGTTCTCGCCGGGCGACACGTGCTTCGCGTAGTCGCCTTTCATCTTCAGAGGGTTGTACGGCTCCGGAAGAAGCAAGCCGGCGAGACCAAGGCCGATGCCTAGAATCGCGATCAGATACTGGACCGTGATCGAATCCATTTGAAACACCTAGTCTGCTGCCCAGGCGGGCGCGGGCTTGCCGCTCCACACCCACACCAGGAAATCCACGAGCGGCGGCTCGCCGCCCAACTCCCGAATTCGCGTCGCAACCTGGCCGCGGTGATAGCTCGTATGCGAGAAGACTTGCCACGCGCTCTCGCTCAGCGTCGCCGGAACGACTTTCCCATAACGATCGGCGATCAACTGCGACCAGGGAAAGTCGACCGGCTGCGAAAATTTTGATGCGTCGACCGCGGCCGCGTACTCGGCAGCCAATCGGTAGTACGGCGTCGCCCACGCTTCGATCGCGGCGAGATCCGAGAACCCCGTCAGCTCGGTCAGCTTGAACGGATCGCCGCGCCATGCCTGCAGATACACCTCCTGCACGAGATGCATGTGATGCAGCAGATATTTCAGGCGGTCGTCGGTCAGTCCGCCGGGCGCCGCGCGCGCGGAACGCCATGTCAGGGCGTCCGCCCAT
>DASUSZ010000375.1:0-24405 GCA_036374815.1 Vicinamibacterales bacterium
GCCGGATGTAATCGAGCAGCACGCCTTCGCGCAGCGCCAGGTCGCAGAGCGTGATCTCCTCGGCCTCGAGCTCCTTCAGCAGCGTGTCGAGCAGCACGGCTCCGGCCACCATCAGATCGGCGCGCCTCGGATCGAGTCCCGGCAGGCGCATGCGCTCCTCGAGGTCCATTTCGACGGCCGTCTTGCGCAAACGCCGGATGCTTTTCGCGGGGACGCGAAGGTTGCGGACTTCCTGCGGCACCGTGCCGCGATCGATCGCGCTGGCGACGGTGCCCAGCGACAGGATGGTGCCCGACGTGCCGATGACGCGGTCGTAGCCTTGCTCGACAATGTGCTCGATGTAGCGTTTGACCTCCTCGCGGATGAACTTCACCATCTTGCGTTCGTCGCGGCTCGAGATCGGATCGGAGTCGACGAACCGCTCGGTGAGGCGAATCACGCCGATCTTGAAGCTGCGCGCCGCATCGATCTCGTCCTTGCCGCCCAGCGTGACCTCGACGCTGCCGCCGCCGATGTCGATCACCACCGCCGGCTTCGGCGTGTCGACGCCGTAGACCGCGGCGAGATGAATCAAGCGCGCTTCTTCGGTGCCGGTGATGACGCGCGCGCGGATGCCGGTGCGGCGCTCGATGGCGCGGAGGAACGCGCCGCCGTTTTCGGCTTCGCGCGTCGCGCTGGTCGCGACCGCGAGGATTTCATCGACTTGATGGGACTGCGCCAGCCGGGCGAATTTCTTGAGCGCCTGCAGCGCCGCGCCCATCGCTTCGGGCGTGAGCTTCTTGCCGTCGAGGCCGCCGGCGCCGAGGCGGACCATCTCCTTTTCGCGATCGACGACTTCGAACGAAAAATCCGGGCGCACCCGGACCACGATCATGTGGACGGAATTGGTGCCGATGTCGATCGCTGCGAGTCGCACGTATAATTCATGTGGATCCTAGCATGGAGCATCTGGCCCTCTCTGTCGCGCTGCTTCGCCAACGGCTGGTGTCGTTGCTGAAGTTCATGCCCGCGGCGCAGGCGGGCGACGAAACCTCGGTGCACCAGGCGCGCGTCGCGTCGCGCCGGCTGCGCGAGGCGCTGCCGGTGCTGGGCATGCGCGCCGACGAGGACCAGCTCGATCGAGTCCAGAAGCGCGTGCGCCGCATTACGCGGGCGCTCGGCCCGGTTCGCGAGCTGGACGTGACGTTGCTTCTCCTCGCCGAGCTCGAGGGCAAGGAATCGGCGCCGCTGCGTGCCATCGAGCGCGTTCGCGCCGCGGTGCTCGACGAACGCAACAAGCGCCGCGCCGAAATGTTGAACGAGATCACGCCCTCTCGCCTCGACAAGCTCACGCGCCGCCTCGTCCGCGTCGCGGCGCCGGAAGAGCGTCGGCACGTCACGCGTAATGCAAAAGAGGAAGCCGCCGCGCAGTCGGCGCAGCGCGCGCGCAACCTGAAGGCCGCAATCGAGCGCGCGGGCGGGATTTACCTGCCCGACCGGCTGCATCGCGTGCGCGTGGAAGCAAAGAAGCTGCGCTACGCGCTGGAGATTCAGCGCGAGCTGACCAAGGCCCGCGCGATCACGGGACTCAACCGTCTGCGGACCGAGCAGGACATGCTCGGCCGCATGCACGACCTCGAGATTCTGATCGACAAGGCGCGTGGCGTGCAGGGCACGTTGCATCCGCGCGATCGACGCGGCATGTCGGAGCTGAACAGACTGATCCGCGTGCTCGAAGAGGAATGCCGCGAGGGCCACGCCGCCTACATGCGCGGCCGGACCGCGCTGCTGGAGCTATGCGACAAGATCATCGCCGCCGATCATTCGAAAACGTCGGCCGCCTGACCCCCTGACCCCCTGACCATGGCCGCCACCATCGAGCTATACCTTGTTCGTCACGCCATCGCCGCCGAGCGCGGCCCCAAGTATCCCGACGACACGCTCCGCCCGTTGACGCCGGGCGGCACCAAGAAATTCGCGCAGTGCGTGCCAGGCCTTGTCGAGATGGATGTGGCCATCGACTTCGTGCTGACGAGCCCGCTCGTCCGCGCGCGCGAGACGGCGCAGTTGCTGGCGGCCGGCCTGAAGCCAAAACCAGCGATCGCGGAAATCGACGCGCTGGCGCCCGGTGGACGCCACCAGGCGATCATCGAGGCGATCAAATCCCACGTGAAACGGCATCGGCGCCTCGCGCTCGTCGGACACGAGCCCGACCTCGGCGAACTGGCGGCGCGGCTGCTCGGCGCCCGCGGCCAGGTCGAGTTCAAGAAGGGCGGCGTCTGCCTCATCGAAGTCGACGGCGCGACCCCGGGTGGGCCCGGCACGCTGCGCTGGATGCTGACGCCGAAGGCGCTGCGCGCCCTCGCGCGCTGAAGCCACGCCGATGCGACGCGCCCTCGTCGTCATCAACCCGATCGCCGGCAAGGGACGCGCCCGCACCATGGGCGCATGCATCGATCTTGCGAAGTCCGTTCTGCTCGCCCATGGATACGACGCGGATGTCCGCGTCACCGCGGGCCCGCAGGACTCCTACCGCTTTGCCAGCGAGGGCGCGGCGTCGAACGTAGATCTGGTGGTGGCGTGGGGCGGCGATGGCACCATCAACGGGGCGGCATCGGGAGTCGCGCGAACTGGGATCCCGCTCGGCATTGTCCCCGGCGGATCGGGCAACGGCCTGGCGCGCGATCTGCAGATTCCATTCGACCCTCGCGCGGCCTTGACGATCGCGGCGAGCGGATCGACTCGCGCGATCGATGCAGGCGATCTGCATGGTTCTCTGTTTTTCAATGTCGCCGGCGTCGGCTTCGACGCGCGCATCGCGGATCGGCTGGCGCAACCGGGTGCGCGCCGCGGCCTGGTCGGCTACATCTTTGCCACGGTCGGCGAGCTGCGCGGTTATCAGCCGGGCCGCTATTCGATCGATCAGGTCTACGACCACGAAGGCAAGTCGCTCGTTGCAGACATCACCGATCGGCCCGCGCTGTTCGTGGCGCTCGCGAACTCGCGTCAGTACGGCAACGGCGCGCAGATCGCGCCGCGCGCCCTGCTCGACGACGGCATGATCGAGATCGTCGTGGTCGAGCCGCAATCGGGTTTCAGCATCCTGCGCCAGGTGCCTGCCTTCTTCCGCGGCACGCTCAAAGAAGGGCCGGGACTGTTGATGCGGTCGGCGGCGTCCATGGAAATTTCGTGCGGGCAGCCGATCCACTTCCACGTTGACGGAGAGCCTCGTCTGGGGCCGAATCGCATTGCGCTCAACACCCGCCGGCGAATCCTCACCACTCGAGTAAGTGGTTGAAAAGTCAGGCAGTTCCCGCGTACGCCCGACAAATCGTTACCAAGAATTTACCGCGTCACGACTATCCCACGGGCGAAGATATCCGCCTCATGTTTGCTTTTGACAAGAGCCTGCGATTGCTGGAGAAGACCCGTCGCTATTCGATCGCCGCGACTGAGACCGGATGGGAAGTGCGCGAAGAGCGCGACGGTGAAGTGGCGCGCAAGGTGCAGCTCAAAGACTGGCATCGCGTCGAGCGCGCCAGGCGCTCGATCACGATTGAGTTGAACGACCTGCGCCGGCAGGGCTGGTCGGAAATCGGCAACTGAGTTAGCTGGTTTTCTCGGTCTCGATGAACCTGTAACCCAACCCCACGACCGTCTCAATCTGCTTGCCGGCCGGCCCGAGCTTGCCGCGCAGCCGTCCAACATGCACGTCGACGGATCGCGTTTCGATGATGCGGTCGTAGCCCCAGACGCGCTCGAGCAGGCGGTCGCGCGACAACACGCGGTTGCGGTTTTCGACCAGATACTTCAGCAACTCGTACTCGCGGCGCGTGAGACGAATCTGCTCGCCGTCGACGGCAATCGACACCGCGTCGAAGTCGGCGAACAGGTGCTCGCCGCGATAAATCGGCGGCGGCCCCGCGTCGTCCGACTTGCCGCGGCGCATGACGGCGCGAACGCGCGCCGCCAGCTCGCGCGGGCTGAACGGCTTGGTGACGTAGTCGTCGGCGCCGGCATCGAGACCGATCACGCGATCGCCTTCGGTGGAGCGGGCGGTCAGCATGATGATCGGCGTTTTCGCGGTGGCCGGACGGGTACGAAGCAATCGACAGACTTCGAGGCCGCCGAGCACCGGAAGGTTGAGGTCGAGAATGATCAGGTCGGGCGGCTGTTCGCTCGCGGCCTTCAGTGCCTGATCGCCGCTCGACGCGATTTCGACGATGGCGTCGCCGCTGCGTTCGAGCGTGTGTTTGACGAGTCCCGCGATGTCGTTTTCGTCCTCGACGACGAGCACGCGTGTCTTGTCGGCGCTGCGTGACGGGTGGGCGGCTCGTAATGATGACGGCATCGAACTGGCGTGCATCCGGTTTCCTTGATGAGCCAACGATTTGGCTTACCAGTCACGGTAGCGGCACGAGATTTCCAGCCAGTGACGGGGGCGTTAATTCTGGGTTACCAAACCCGCTGATCAAGCCGACGCGGAAGTATTTGTCGCGCTTCACGGTTTTACGGCAGCGTCACGCTGCCGCGATCCCCTCGTTATTCGCGCCGCGTAACCTGAAACCCCAGAGTGACCATCAGCGTCATCGTCTGCGCCCACAACGAAGAGCGCTTCATTGCGCCCTGCCTTCATTCACTGCTTGCGCAAAGCCGGACGGCGGACGAAATCATCGTGGTCAACAATGCCAGTACCGATCGCACTGGGGTTGTTGCCGCGGCGATTCCCGGCGTGCGCGTCGTCGACGAGCCGCGCAAGGGACTGGTCGTGGCGCGGGAGCGGGGGCGCCGGGAGGCCAGGAGCCAGTTACTGGTGTACGTCGACGCCGACTGCCGCGCGCCCTTGACCTGGCTCGAACGCGTCGCGGATCGGTTCGAGTCCGACGGCAGTCTGATCGCGTTATCCGGCAACTATCGGTTCTATGACTGGGATTGGCTCGGGCGCGCGCTGCTGCGCGCCTACGATTTCACGCTCGGTCCGACGACGCACGTGCTGGTGAAATACATCCTGCGCATCGGCGTCGTCTTCTATGGCGGCAACTTCGCGGTTCGTGCCGACGCGCTCGACAGCATCAACGGATTCGATACGACGATCGAGTTTCACGGCGAAGACACCAACGTGGGCCGCCGCCTGTCGCGCATCGGCAACGTCGAATTGCGATACGACTGCTTTCTCTATACGTCAGCGCGCCGCTACCACGCGATGGGCAAAGCCGCCGTGTTCCGCCTTTACGTCCGCAACTTCGTGTCGGAGCTCGTGCATCATCGTCCGAAGGACCGCGCCCACCTCGATATCCGGCATTAGATTTTGCGCCATCGACAACCGTAAGCCACAGGCGCGTTACGAGGTTAGGGCAATCTGCCGCACAAGAGGTAACCGCGTGAAGCTCGATACCCACGTTCATACCGTGCACTCAGGACGCGCGACCGTGTTTCCCTTCAACCACTTCATGCGCGAGTCGTACAACACGCCCGAGAGCGTCTATGCGACGGCGATACGCCGCGGCATGGACCTGGTGACGATTACCGACCACGATCAAATCAGCGGCGCGCTCGCGCTTGGTGGCCGCAGTGACGTGATCGTCGGCTGCGAGGTCACGGCCGAATGGCCCGACATCGACCTGTGCGTTCACCTGAACGTGCTCGATATCACGCCGGCGCAGCATCGCGAGATTCAGCGCTGGCGCGGCGACGTCAGGGAGCTGATGCCATACCTGAATCAGGAAGGCATCTACACCTCGTTGAATCACGTCGCGTCCGGCATCAACGGCCCGCTGACGGCGGCGCATCTGGCCGCGGTGCTGCCGTGGGTCGACGGCCTCGAAGTCATCAACGGCACGCGCCTGCCGCTGCAGAACCGCACCGCGATGTGCCTCGCGGCCGCGGCCGGCAAGCACACGCTGGGCGGCGGCGATTCGCACACGGGCCGTGGCATCGGCCTGACGTGGACCGAGGTGCCAGGCGCGCGATCGCGCGAGCAATTCATGCAGGGTTTGCGCGCCGGCCGGGGCATCGCCGGCGGCGCGCACGGCGGAGCGCGCACGATGATGTCCGACATGTGGCGTTTCGCCGGCAATTTCATGAGCGAAGCAGTGACGACGACGGCACGGCAGCCCGGGGACTGGCGCGGGTACGCCTTCACCTTCGGCGGCATCCTCGGGCTGCCGATCGTGCCGGTGCTGATGGCGGCGCCGTTCGTTCACTTCCTTCACGAACAGCGGTTCAACCGTGATCTCCTGTACGACCTGGTCGCCCGTCCCGACAGTGCCGCTCGTCTGGCGCCCAGCATGGCCGCATAACGTCGGCGCGGTTGCGCCCTTGTTACGGGTAAGTTGCCTCGGATTCACGACGGCCGTGTTAGATTCGTGCCCCGAGGAGAAAGATGCCAATCAAGCGAGCTCTGCTTTGTCT
Source organism: Vicinamibacterales bacterium (assembly GCA_036374815.1). Classification (GTDB taxonomy): domain Bacteria; phylum Acidobacteriota; class Vicinamibacteria; order Vicinamibacterales; family UBA2999; genus 12-FULL-67-14b. The sequence goes on from DASUSZ010000375.1 coordinate 6,391, forward strand.
TTGTGTTCTAGCCCTTGTCGCTGCGCCGGCCTGGGCGCAGTTTGAAACCGGTAACGTCGTCGGCACGATCAAGGACTCGACCGGTGCGGTCGTGCCCGGCGCCAAGATAACGCTGACCAACACCCAGACCGGCGTCACCAGCGAACGAACCAGTGACGCCAACGGCAATTACGAATTCTTTACCGTGCGTCCGGGCACCTACGTGATCACGGCCGAGAAGGACGGCTTCTCGATCGCGCTCGTCGACAACGTCATCGTCACGGTCGGCGCGCGTCAACGTGTCGACTTGAACATGACGGTCGGCCAGTTGACGGAGAAGGTCGAGGTCAGCGCCAGCGCGGTGCTGCTGCAGACCGACACGAGCGAGCGAAGCCAGGTCATCACCGGCGAGCAGACCAGGGCGCTGCCGCTCAACGGCCGCGAGTATTCAGCGCTGGCGTTGCTTTCTCCGGGTGTGCGCCTGTCGGCGCTCAACACCGGCGGCTTTACGCCGCGCGAAGGTTCGTTCAACGTCAACGGTCTTCGTTCGACGTTCAACAACTTCCTGATCGACGGCGTCGACAACAACGCCTACGGCACCAGCAACCAGGGCTTCTCGAACCAGGTGATGCAGCCTTCGCCCGACGCGGTTGGCGAGTTCAAGGTCGTCACCAACAACATGAGCGCGGAGTACGGACGCTCCGCCGGCGCGACCATCAACGTCGCCTATGCGAGCGGCACCAACACCTTCCGCGGTTCGGCGTGGGAATTCATGCGCCGCACCGAGCTCAATGCCACCGGCTTCTTCCGCCCCGCCACCGGCGTCAAGCCCGGCTACGACCGCGATCAGTACGGCGGCGTGCTCGGCGGTCCGATCGTCAAGAACAAGGCGTTCTTCTTCGCCGACGTCGAGATCTTCGATCAAATCCGCAGCCAGACGACGAGCTCGACGATCGCCACGCTGGCGCAGCGCTCGGGCATCCTCGCGGTCGATATCCGTAATCCGTTGACCGGAGAGGTGTATCCCGCGGGCACGGCGATTCCGATGACGGCATTCGCGCGCAAGGTGCTGAACGACCTGCCGCAGCCGACCAACTCCGGCACGGCCAACAACCTGCAGGTGCTGCAGGAATTCACCAACCGCACGCCGAAGGCCGGCGGCAAGATCGACCTGCAGGTCAGCCCGCGGCTGTCCGTGTTCGGTCGCGTCGGCTGGCGCGACGCCGACATTCTCGATCGGCCGCCAATCAGCGGTCCGTCGGGCGGCGCGGGCAACGCGGAAACCTACGTCACCAACAAGCAGTTCTCGAGCGGCCTCACCTACACGCCGACCGGATCGTCGCTGCTCGAAGTGCGCTTCGGGTGGTCGAACACCAAGGCGGGCAAGAACCCGTTCTCGCTCTACAGCGGCGAGGCGCCGGCGGACGTTGTCTACGGCATCACCGGGCTGCCGAACGATCCGCGTGTCGCCGCCGGACTGCCGACGCAGCTCATCACGGGCTTCTCGGACCTCGGCCGACAGGCGACGAATCCGCAGTGGCAGTATCCGACGGTGTTCAACCCGAAGGTCAATTACACGTGGCTGCAGGGCCGTCACTCGCTCAAGACCGGCTATGAATTCCAGCGCGTGCTGACCGAAGTGCAGGACGTCAACCCGCTGTATGGCCGCGATTCGTACGCCGGCCAGTACTCGCGTCCGGCCGGCGCGACCGCGAACAACCTCTACAACCTCGGCGACTTCATGCTCGGCCTGCGCTCGACATACGCGCTCAGCAACATTCTCGTCGCCGAGCTCGAGCAGAACATGCACTTCCTGTATCTGCAGGACGACTGGCGCATCAACGATCGCGTGACGCTCAACGCCGGCCTGCGCTACGAATACGCGACGCCGTGGGTCGAAGCCAACAACGTGCTCTCGAACTTCGATCCGGCGACGAGGACGATGGTGATGGCGAAGGACGGCTCGCTGGAGGATCGCTCGACGCTGAAACCGGATCGCAACAACTTCGGGCCGCGTCTCGGCATCGCCTACACGCCGGTCGAACGCACCGTGATTCGCGGCGGCTACGGCATCAGCTACGTGCACTTCCACCGTGCCGGCGGCGCCAACGTGCTGCCGATCAACGGTCCGCAGGTCATCAACGCCGTCGTCGTGCAGACGCCGACGGAGAGCACGTTCCGCACCACGCAGCAGGGCTATCCCGCGGGCCTGACGGATCCGTCGCGATTCAATCCGCTGCTTGCGAACATCACCTACATGCCGAAGGATTACCGTTCGAGCGACGTGCACAGCTGGTTCGCGTCGGTGCAGCGCGAGGTCTGGAACGGCGCATTGCTCGACCTCGCCTATGTCGGCAATCGCGCCAACGGCATGCTGCTGTTTGCCAATTTGAATCAGGCGGTCCCGAACAACGCCGCCGGCACGCTGTCGCTGCAATCGCGCCGGCCGATTCCCGAATACGCGGACATCACCTACTCGTTCAACGGCGGCAAGTCGCGCTATCACTCGTTCCAGACGAAGTTCGACTGGCGCATCGGCGACAACATGACGCTGCTGAGCTCATTGACGTTGTCGCGAACCAGGGACAACGGCGCCGGCTCGCTCGAAAATCCCAACGGCAATTTCCCCGCGCCGCAGGACATCAACAACCTCGACGCGGATTACGGCTACTCGGCGTATCACCAGCCGTACAACAGCACGACGAGTTTCGTGATCGATCTGCCGTTCGGCCGCGGCCGCCGGTACATGAACAACGCCAACGCGTTCACCGAAGCGGTGCTCGGCGGCTGGATGGTTGCCGGCATCAACACCGTGACGCCGGGTGAATCGGTGACGTTGACCTACACGCCGACCACGGCGCAGGTGGTGTCGGGCATTCAGCAGGACTTCCGCGGTGCCAACAACTACCGGCCGAACGTGAACGGCGATCCGTATACGCCGAAAGGCGAGCGCACCTATCAGAACTGGTTGAGCCGCACGACCGTCACGATCCCGACCGACAACTCCAACCCGTTCGGCAACGCGCCCAGGAACAGCATTCGCGGCCCGCTGACGTGGACGGTCGACATGGTGGTGTCGAAGCGCTTCGAGATGCCGTGGTCGAACAACGGCGCGTTCGAGTTCCGCGGCGAGTTCTTCAACCTGCTCAACCGCACGAACTTCCGCGCGCCGAACGGCAACCGCAGCGCGGCGGCTTACGGCACCATCACAACGACTTACGATCCCCGAATCATTCAATTCGGCTTCAAAGCGAGCTTCTAAGGAAAAACACGAAGGTACGAAGATACGAAGGTACGAAGACAAATCTTCCAAACGCCAGTGCTGCTGAGCGGCACTGGCATTTAGAGAAAAGGTCTTAGTGCCTTCGTACTTTCGTGCCTTCGTGTATTTACGGTCTTGCTACCAGAATCCGAGGAACTTCCACCAGGCGAAGCCGGCCGTAAGCCAGATCAGCACGTTAGCCACTGATACAAAGAACCCGACTTTCCACCACTCAGCGCGCGTGACGTAGCCGGTGCCGAACAGGATCGGCCCAGTCGTCGTGCCGTAGTGAGTGAGCCCCGCCGTCAAATTGGCGAGGCACAAGAGGCTGTAGACCGCGAGCAGCGGCGGCACGCCGATGCCGATCAACACCGCGACGAACGGCGGGAACATCGCCAGCATGTGCGCGGTGATGCTCGCGAAGAAGTAGTGCGTGTAGAAGAAGATGATCAGAATCGCGAGCAGCACGACCTGCCACGGAATGCCCACGAACATTCCGGCGACCCATTCCGCGAAAACCCGCGTTGAGCCGGTCGCGTTGAGCAGCTCGCCCATGCGCAGCATGCCGCCGTACCAGATGAAAACGTCCCATGCGGACCGTTCCGCGGCGGCAGTGTGCCAGTTCATCGTGCCGGTGACGAGCAGCACGGCCAGGCCGACGAGCGCGACCAGCGTCGGATCGACGCCGTGCCACACCGTGGTCAGCCACGCGATGCCGACGCCGGCAAACACCAGCAGCGTGATCCATTCGCCCTGACTGAGCGGCCCCATTTTCTGCAGCTCGGCGCGCGCGAAGTCCGGTGCTTCGGGCGTGTGCGTCACTTCAGGCTTCAGCACCAGATAGGTGATCCACGGCACGACCAGGCACGACAGCAGGCCGGGCACGATCGCCGCCATGAACCAGCTCGGCGCGGTGACCCTGACGTTGGCAAGCTTGAGCGCGAGATCGGCGCCGAGCAGGTTGCTGGCCTGGCCGGTGATGAACATCGCGCAGGCGACCGCCGAACCCTGGTACATCGCGGCCACCAGGAAGGCGCCGAGCCGGGTGCGCGTCTCATCCGGCCGCGAGTTGAAGAGCTCCGCGATGCTGCGGCCGACCGGCAGCACCATGCCCGCGCTGCGCGCGGTGATCGACGGCACGCCGGACGCGAGCGTGACGTCGGTCATCTGCAGCGCGTAGGCGACGCCGAGCGAGGTCTTGCCGACCATCCGCACGAACAGCAGCGCGATGCGGCGCGCCAGGCCGCAGTCGAGCATCATCTTCGCGATCAGCATCGCGACGATGACCAGCCACACCGAGGGCTGCGCGTAGCCGCCGAGCACTTCGCGCATCGGCGTGCCGGTGATCGCCCACGCCGTCAGGCCGATCAGCACCAGCGCCGAGGCGTGGATCGGCTCCGACACCATGCCGGCGATCACGCAGATGAAGATCGCGGTCTGGCGCCAGCCCTGCTCGGTGATGCCGTCGGGGGGCGGGATGATTTCGCCGATGACAATGTAGAGGAAGACGAGCGCGGCGAGGCCGCGGGTGCGTGACATTGGCGCAGGGATTGTATCCCGCCTTCGCTTCCGTTGACGCTTCGCGTAAGCTACGGCGGGCAAGCCTCTGATGCAGTTGGTTATCGCGATGATCGCGTCGGCCGCGATCGTGCTCGGCTCGCCCTTCATGGGGCAGCTGCAGTCGTTCCTGCGGCGCTCGCTGTCGACGCGCGCATATCTCTGGCTGTTCGGCGTGGGTCTGCTCGTTGCCATCGGCGTCATCCTCGTGCTCGCGTTGACGCGCATCCGCGAACGGCGCGCGCCGCGGTTCGGGCTGATGGCGATCGCGCTGCTGTTCGGCGGGACCTACATGTGGTGGACGGCAACGCCGTATCCAGAAATCAATGCGGTCGAGCGCGTGCACTTCGTCCAGTACGGGCTGATCGCGTTCCTGTTCTACCGCGCCTGGAAATATGCGGGCGACCCGTCGATCGTGATCCTGCCGCTGCTGGCGGCGTTCACGGTCGGCACGCTCGACGAATGGCTGCAGTGGTTCATCCCGTACCGCGTCGGCGAAGCGCACGATGTGTTCCTCAACCTCGCGTCGATCGTCTGCGGATTGTTGTTCGCGATCGCGATCCTGCCACCGGCCGCGTTCGAGGCGCGGCTACACCCCGCGTCGTGGCACCGCGTCGGCACGGTGTCTGCCGTGGTCTGGTTGATTTTCGCGGGCTTCGTCAGCCAGGTGCATCTCGGGCACGAGAACGATGTACCGGACATTGGCCGCTTCAAGTCGCATTACTCGACCGCTCAATTGAATGCGCTGCAGGCAGACCGCGCCGAGTCGTGGAAGACTCGGCCGCCGATCCGCATCCGGCGACTGTCCCGCGAAGATCAATATCTCGATGAGGGGATCTGGCACGTTCGACGGCGGAATGGCGCCGCGAACGTTACCGAAGCCTGGCGCGAGAATCTGATCCTCGAGCGCTTCTTCGTCCCGGTGCTGGACATGCCGACGTATGCATCGCCGGACGGCAATCGCTGGCCGCCTGAACAGCGCGCCGACTTCGGCGCGCGGGCGGATGCCGGTGTCGCGTTCGTCAGCGCCGCTGAGGCCTACCCGATCGTCGCCTGGCCCGCGGCGGGGTATTGGAGCGTGGTCGCGGTAGTCGCGATGCTGCTGGTGCTGCTGCCCCGCGCGGTCGCCCGCCGGGCAGGGTGCCACTAAGCGAGATTGTTCGCGGCGATGAACGCGCGTATCCGCGCATCGATGTCGCCGATGATGGCAGTCACGGTTCCTGATGGCTGACCTTTCGGATCCTGAATCGGCCAGTCATCTCGCCGGACACCGGGCACGACCGGGCACTCGTCGCCGCATCCCATCGTGATCAACCAGTCAACGGTCGCCGCGAGTTCGGCGGTGAGCTTCCGCGGTGTCGCCGCCGACACGTCGATGCCGCGCGCGCGCATCGCGTCGACCACTTCCGGATGCACGCGCAACGCGGGATTGGTCCCCGCCGAAATCGCGCGGGCTTTTGCCGGATCGGCGTAACGATTGAAGAGGGCAGCGGCGATTTGCGAGCGCCCGGCGTTGTGGACGCATGCGAAGAGGACCGTGATCACGCCGTCTTCAGCGCCACTTGCAGGCGTTTCTCGTCCTTCGCGCTGATCGCGGTGTGCGTCAACGCGTGCAGCGCGGCCTTCACCACCGCGGCAACGACCGGGTTGCCGATCTGCGCCAGCCGGTAATGGATCCAGATCCCGTCGCGGCGCGCCTCGACCAGGCCGGATTTACGCAGGTAGGCGAGATGGCGCGATGCGGTCGGTTGCGGCACGTCGAGGCTGGCGTGGATGTGGCACACGCAGATCTCGTCCTCGCTCAGCAGCGACAGGATTCGCAGCCGGGTCGGATCGGCGAGCGCGGCATAGACCTGCGTCAGGTCGTCCAGGTCCTTGATCGCCGGCGCCGGTTTGGATGCGCAACAGGGGCTTGACATATTCGTTAAGGCGAATATACCATGCCGTCCATACATTCGCTAAGGCGAATATTACACCAAGGGTTCAAGGGTTCAATGGGTTCAAACAGGTCAAACGGTTCACAAGTGGTAGCGGTTATCGGGGCGGGGCCGGTTGGCCTCGCGGCTGCGGCGCATCTGCACGCCTATCGGCAACCATTCGTCGTGCTCGAAGCCGGAAGCGCCCCCGGTGCGGCGGTGCGGCAGTGGGGGCATGTGCGGACGTTCTCGCCGTGGCGATACATGGTCGACGGCGTCGCGAAGCAGCTGCTGGAATCGGGCGGCTGGCAGCATCCCGACGCTGAATCCCTGCCGACCGGCAACGAGCTGGTTGATCAGTATGTGGCGCCCCTCGCGAATCATCCGGCGATCCGGCCGCACGTCCGCTACGGCGTGCGCGTGGTCTCGGTGGGCCGCAAGGACTTCGACAAGGTGCGCACCAAAGGCCGCGATGCGCAGCCGTTCGAGATTCGCCTCGATAGCGGGGAGACGATCGAAGCGCGCGCGGTGATCGATGCCAGTGGCACGTGGTCTCGCCCGAACCCGGCTGGCTCCGGTGGAGTCGCCGCCTCGGGCGAGGCCGGGCAGGATCGGATCGCCTACGGCATCCCCGACGTCAACGGCCGGGAGCGCGCCACCTACGCCGGCAAGCGCGTGCTCGTCGTCGGCAGCGGCCACTCGGCATTCAACGTCATTCTCGACCTGCTCGCGCTCGCGGACACCGCGCCCGAGACGCGCATTGTCTGGGCGATGCGGCGCGACAACCTCGAATCGGTGTGGGGCGGCGGCGCGTCCGATGCGCTCGAGGCCCGCGGCGAGCTTGGACAGCGGGCAAGGCGCGCCGTTGAGAGCGGCCGCATCCGCGTGATGACACCGTTTCGCATCCGGTCGATCGACCGCAGCGGAGAAGCGTTGCGAGTGTCGGGTGCGATCCGCAACGACACGACGGCGGTCGAAGTCGATCGCGTGATTGTATGCACAGGCTTCCGTCCCGAGCTGTCGATGCTGTCCGAAGTGCGCCTCGGGCTCGATTCGTGGCTCGAATGTCCCACTGCGCTGGCGCCGCTGATCGATCCGAACGAACACAGCTGCGGCACGGTCCGCCCGCACGGCGCCCGCGAGCTTGCGCATCCTGAAAAGGATTTCTACATCGTCGGCATGAAGAGCTACGGCCGCGCGCCGACCTTCCTGCTCGCGACCGGATACGAACAGGCGCGATCCGTTGTGGCCATGCTCGCGGGCGACGTTGCCGCGGCCGAGCGCGTCGAGCTGGTGCTGCCCGAGACCGGCGTATGCAGCACCGACCTCTCGGCCGGCGGAGGCGGATGCTGCAGCACCGTGCCTGCCGTCACAGGAGCAGCAGCCGCCGACGCGGCGAGCTGCTGCGGCGGTCCGGCGCCCGCCGGAGTCGATGCCTGCTGCAGTGATGACGCCGCGGCGAAAGCCGATGGGAAGAGCGGTTGTGGCTGCGGCACGGCGGAACCCGTGTTGCTCAAGATTAGCGTGAAGGGAACCGGCAAATGAGAATCGTCAGTGTCGTTGCAGTGTTGCTGATCGGCGCGATCGTCCTCGCGGATGCGCAGGGCCTGCCGTCGAATTACAAGGTGCAGTTCGAGAACGCGTGGGTCCGCGTCACCGAGGTTCGCTACGCGCCGCTCGAGAAGGTTCGCGCGCATGCCCACACTCCGTATCCGTCGGCGTATGTCTACCTGAACGACGGTCCGCCGGTCGTCTTCAAGCATGTTGGCGGCAAAGCGGTGGCCGCGACGCGGGCAGCTACGAAGGCCGGGGCCTTCCGCGTCTATAAAGGCCTCGAGGAAATCCACGAGGCCGAGAACACCGGCAACACCCCGAGCGAATTCCTCCGCGTCGAATTCAAGACCGCGCCGTCGGAGCCGGCAACCTTTTTCGGAAAGTTCGAGCGCCCGGCCACGCCATCGGCCTCCGACGTGGTGCACTTCAATCACGCGCAGGTTCGCATCTCGCGCCTGTGGATCGCGCCGGGCCAGTCGATCGACGTCGCGTCGGCGAGTGAGCCAGTGCTGTTGATCGCGCTCGCGCCCGGCGCGGGACTCGGCGTCGGTGAGTCGAAATGGATCGATGCTTCGTCGCGCGCGCGTCTCACGAACGCCGCGGCCGCTTCGATCGATCTGCTGCGCGTCGACTTCAAGACACGGCCGGTCGAGACGCGACGATAAGATAGAAGCCAAGCTATGGCGAGGCGAGCGATCTGGTTGATCGGCTGCGGCCAGCTGGTCAACTGGGGCGTTCTCTTCTTTGCTTACAGCGTCCTGCTGATTCCACTGCAGCAGGCCTTCGATGCGCCGCGATGGTTGATCGCCGGCGCGTTCTCGACCGGGCTGCTGGTGTCGGCGATTGCGGCTCCGGCCGTGGGCCGCCTCGCCGATCGCGGCCAGGGACCCGCGGTGATGCAAGCCGGTGGCCTCCTCGCTGCGGCACTGCTGATCTTCTGGGCGATCGTTCCCTCGATCATCTCCACGTATGTGGTGTGGGCGGCGCTTGGCCTGTGCATGGCGGCGATTCTGTACGAACCGGTCTTCGTCATCGTCGGCCGTGCCTACACCGACGCGGAGCAGCGATTACGTGCGATTGCCACCGTCACGGTCACGGGCGGACTCGCCAGCACGGTGTTCTTTCCAGGCACGTCGGCGCTCGTCACGAGGTTCGGGTGGCAGCAGACGGCGGCGATACTCGGCGTGATCATCGCAATCACGACGCTGATCGTCGGCCGCTTCGCGTTTCGCGATCGCGGCTGGTCGGCGAGCACCATCCGGGAAGCGATTCTCGATTCAGGCCACACGGCGGGATCTGAAGCGCATCTGCCGGGCATCGCGCGCATGGTCTTCGTCTTTGCCTTGTCGATCATCGTCAACTCCGCGGTGTCGTCGAACCTTGTGGCGGCATTGATCGATCGCGGGCTGGCGCCGACCTTTGCCGCTACGGTCGCCGGCACCTTCGGCGTCATGCAACTGCCTGGCCGCGTGCTGTTGTTGAATTCGCGAATCGCGCCGCGGCCGGTGCCGCTCCTCGCGGGCAGCTTCGCGTTGCAGGTTGCCGGACTGATCGCGCTGATGTTTCACGGCACGTTCGCGATGTGGAGCGGCGTGCTGTTGTTCGCGTCAGGTGCGGGGTTGACGACGCTTGGCAGGCCGTATCTGGTGTTGCATGAATACGGCGTCGAGCGGGCCGGGCGCGCCAACGGCGTGATCGCGCGCGGTCAACAGCTGGCGCGCGCGGCTGGGCCCGTCATGGCGGCGGCTGCGGGCAGCGCGTTCGGATACAGCGCTGTCTTTGCCGTGTTCGTGGTGATGCTGGTGGCCGCGGCGATGTTGATGCGGCCGTCCATCCGCCGATAGCATCACTTGGGAAATTTCTCTTCACCAGGCGGCCGGGGATCGAACTTCGGCGCCAGCGCGGGCGATTCGCGCTCGAGCTTCCACTCGTACGCGCACGCGCTGCAGCGAACGACCACCGTGATCTCACTCGCGGACTTCGATTGAACGCTGAACGGACGTCCGGCTTCCGCTTTACAGTGCGGACACCGCAACGGCGAATGCCAGTCGATAGGGGCGCTCATTCGGCATAACCTCCACCCCTGACAAGGGCAAGATGTCTGCCGCGTGAATCCGGCGCAAAAACGCAACTCGCCGAATACGGATGAGCAAAAATTTCACGATTCCGGCTGAGCCTTTATTGCTTGATGCGAGTCAATCGAGCGCGTGAATACAGCGCGAATCTTTTCCGGGATCTGCGGTCTCGAACACTTCGCCGACTGAAGAGCGGCTGTGGAAGCTATTGCGGCGAGCAGGCCATGGCGGGAGATGATCCGACAAGAATCACCTCCCGACAAGCATCATTTCCCGACGGACGTCACTTCCCGACCGATGACACCTCCGACGGGTGTCGTTTCGCGTCTACTTCGTGATGACACCGCAGGCGATACGCGCGCCGGCGTTGCCCGACGGATCCGTCTTCATGTCGTCGGCCGCGGCGTGAATCATCAGCGCCGTGCCGCCGGCCGCGTACATCGAGTTGGCTTCGGCGCCGGTCGTCACGTTCTTGTTGACGATCGTCGTCTTGGCGTTGCCCTTGGCGTCGACGGTGAAGTTGGGCATGTCGCCGGCGTGCGGGCCCTCGGGGTTCTGCATGCCGTGCTTCTTGTTGGCCGGGTTGAAATGGCCGCCGGCGCTCATGAAGTCCGGGCCCTCACACTTCGGCACCGCGTGGAAATGCAGCGCGTGCTCGCCGGGCGGCAGGCCCTTGACGTCGAGGTCGATCGAAACGCCACCGCCCTTGGCCGGCGAGATCATCGCCATGCCGACGGAGTTGCCCTTGGCGTCTTTCAGATCGACGTGCTTCATCTGTGCCGACAGGCCTGCCGTCGCGGCCAGGCAAACGATTGCAATCGTGAAGAGTGTGCGGGTCATAGGTGCCTCGAGGTCGCTCCCGATGTTGGCCGCCCCTGTGGCGGCATCCGCTAATGATCGCATAACTGCGCGCCGCGGCATGGACCGTTTACATGTGTAAATTCCGGCCTAAAACTGCAGTTGGCGCTTGAAGTAACGCACGGTTAACCTTATCGTTGCAGGGTCGTCACATGGTTCTGCCTCGGCATTACTCGTGGGCGGTATTGACGGCGGTGGTGTTTTCCGTCGCGGCGGTTCCCGTGCGCGCCGACATTCTCCCTGCACCCCTGACCGGCGCGGTCGTTACGAACAACCCGACATTGCAAGCGAGCCTGAACCGGCTATTCCAAAGGAGCGAATCCTGGCGGAGGGCCGTCAAGGCGGTTGAGGCCGCCGCCCGCAGGGCCGTTGTCGTCACGCCAAAGAACGTTCGCGTCAAGGATCCCCGGAACGGCCAGGAGCGCGCCTTCGACGATGAGGTCCTCGCGGAAGTGCAGCCGCTTGCGGAGCACGAAACTCAAGTGGACGCAGTCGTCGTTGTGATCAACGTGGCGCTCCTCGAACGGATGCAGGGGCGTTTCGCGACGATCGGCGATTTCGAGGATGATCTTGATCGCATCGTTGCCCACGAAGTGTACGGCCACGCCATTCCGTACTTGTTGGCGGGCGATCTATCGGGCAAATGCGCCGATCCGGTCAAGGGCCAACGCGCCGAAGACGCCTGCGCCATCAGGCGCGAGAACGAAATTCGCTCAGAGTTGAAGCTGGGTGTCCGACGCGACTACGGCCTCGATGGGTTGGCGATGGCCCGTCGATATCGGGATTAGATCCCGTCCCGACGCCGGCCACGCGTTACGGCGGTGTTAACTCTGGAACAAACCACCGGCGTCGGCAGCCGTTAACGTCCCCGTAACATCCGCGTCACCCTCGATTCACATCCCCTCGATAGCCTTCAAGCGGATGGGCTTTCCCTCCGACTGCTTCAGTTCGCACGAACACTATTCGAGGACCGTATGAATTTCCGATATCAAGGACGCGTCTGGCTTTTCCTGTTGCTGCTCGGGGCGCATGCGGCGCCGGTCATGGCCGAGCAGGCCAGCGCTTCGGCGCAGACTCGCAAGGTGCGAGTCACCGGCGTCGTCCGTGACGAATCCAATAACATCACTCTGCCGGGCGTGCCGGTGGAGGTCGCCGGAGGGGACACCGTTTACACGGATGTGGACGGCCGTTTCGTCCTCGACCTGCTGCCGGGATCGCACGAACTCAAAGTCTCGATGGAAGGATACGAGACGCGCAGGGTGAAGGTGGACGTCGCCGCCGGCTCTCGGACGATTGACGCGAACGTCGGCATGACGATGTCGCGCTTCGCCGAGACCGTGCAGGTGACCGCGACAGGCGCGGTCGACGCTGTGACATCGTCCGCCGAAGCGCAGCTGGCGGATCGCAAGAGCGCCGCGGTCATCACCGACAATCTCGGTTCGCAGGAAATGAAGAAGAACGCGGATTCGGATGCGGCCGCGGCGATGTCGCGCGTCACCGGCCTGTCGGTCGTCGACAACCAGTATGTGTTCGTGCGCGGACTGGGCGAGCGCTATAGCAACACGACGCTCGCCGGGTCGACGCTGCCGACGACGGAACCAGACAAGAAGGTGGTCCCGCTCGATCTGTTTCCGGCCGGCCTGCTCGACAGCGTGCAGGTGAGCAAGTCGTACTCGCCCGATCGGTCGGCCGAGTTTGCCGGTGGGCTGGTGCAGATTCAGCCGCTGAAGTTCCCGAATCGCGCGGTGCTGGACTTCTCGTACGGACTGAGCGTGTTCAGCAACGCGACCGGCAAGTCGATCCCGCTCAGTCCGGTGGGCAGCCGCGACTGGCTCGGCTTCGATCGCGGCGTGCGGGAACTGCCCGCGGGCATCCCGGCGAACAAGATCGTTCGCGCCGGCATCTACACACCCGATGTCGGCTACAGCCCCGACCAGATCACGTCCTTCGGCAAGCTGCTGGGCGGCGATCAATGGCGCCCGGTCAACACCGACGGGTCGCCCGGCCAGAACTGGGGCATGGTCTTTGGCAACCGCTTCGGCAAGTTCGGAATCGTCGCCAGCGCGACGCATTCCTACAAGGAAAGCTTCACTGACGAACAGCGGGCTTTCTATCGCATCGGCGACACCGCCACCGACCTGGAAGCGGTCAGCAACTATCGCATTCAGACCGGGACGCAGAAGGCACAGCTCGGCGGCGTCGCCAACATCGCCTACCAGTTCAACAGCAACAACCGGCTGGCGTGGGAGAACTTCTACAGCCACTCGGGCCGCGACGAGGGCCGCTACTTCGAAGGCCCGAACACCGAGAACGTGTTCTATTACTACAACAGTCGGCTCCAGTTCATCGAAGAGGGGTTGATCTCGACGGCGCTCGCCGGCGATCACTTCGTCCGGGGTCTCGGCAACAGCCGCATCGACTGGCGCGTCAACTTCGCGGCCGCCAACCGTGACGAACCGGACCTGCGGGAGACGCTGTACCAGGCGCCGTTCATCGCGGGCACGCTGCGGCCGAACCTGACGACCGCGCCGGTGCTTGCCGACGAATCGCAGAGCGGCTTCCGGATGTTCAACAACCTCGACGACGAGACTGTCGACGCGGCATTCAACTGGAGCTCGTTCAGTTCGGCGGGCGCGCGGCCGACGCAGTACAAGTTCGGCGTCAACTACGTCGATCGCGCTCGCGACTTCCAGTCGCGCCGCTTCCGCTTCATCCCAATCGTATTGAGCAAGGACGGCGCGCCGGCCATCAACCAGACGCTCCTGCCCGAAGCGCTGTATACGGTGAACAACATCGGCTCCGCGTTCCGCTTCAACGAAGAGACGCGTCCGGTCGATGCCTACTCCGGCGCGCAGACCACCGCGTCCGTTTACGGCATGGTGGACGTCGCCTTGTCGGCGCGCACCCGCATCAACGGCGGCGCCCGCGTCGAGAAGTTCGACCAGACCGTCACGACGTTCGACCCGTTCGGCCTGTTCGTTCGCACCATCGAGGCCAATCTCGAGAACACGGACGTGTTTCCCGCGATCAACGTGGTGCAGTCGTTCGGCGGCAATCAAAACCTCCGTGTCAGCTACAGCACGACGGTGAACCGCCCTGAATTCCGCGAGCTGGCGGCGTTCGAATTCACCGACGTGGTCGGCAGCCGCGCCACGCGCGGCAACCCCGAGCTGCAGCGCGCGTTGATCCAGAACGTCGACGCGCGCTGGGAGATGTTCCCGGGCGGCCGCAGCATCCTCGCCACGAGCTTTTTCTTCAAGAACTTCGACAAGCCCATCGAGCGGGTGGTCATCGCCGGTGCCCAGCCGATCTCGACGTTCCAGAATTCCGATCGGGCGCGCAACTTCGGCGTCGAAATGGAGGCCGCCTACGACCTGGGCCGCGGTTTCTTCGTCAACGCCAATTACACGTTCGTGGATTCGAAGATCACGCTGCTGCCGGAGCAACGCTCGGTGCAGACGTCGCTCGTGCGCGCGCTGGCGGGCCAGTCGAAGAACCTGTTCAACCTGACCGCTGAGTACGCGCTGAGCGGCTTCTCGGCGCGGGTGCTCCTCAATTACGCCGGCGATCGGATCTCGGATGTCGGCGCGAACCAGGCGCCTGACATCGTCGAGCAGGGCCGCGAGACCGTGGACCTGGTGATTACGCAGCGGTTCGGCCGCCGCCTCAGCGTCCGCCTGAGCGGCGAGAACCTGACCGACGCCGACTACCAGTTCACCCAGGGCGCCGCGACGCAGCGGTTGTTCAAGTTTGGCCGCACGATTGGCGTCTCGGTCGGCCTCAACGTGTTCTAACCAGGATTTTCGATCGGAGCGGATGAGGACATCATGACTTACGTTTCACGCACTACCGCCGTGTTGGGTATCGTCGCGGCACTGACCGTCGGCCAGGCGACCCTGCGAGGCGATCAGGCCTCGCCGATCACCGTGCCCGGCATCGACCGGCCGGTCATCGTCGTCACCGGCAGCATCACCGGCAGCGAGACCTGGACCAGCAACTTCTACTACGTGCTGCGCGGTGCCGTGTTCGTCGAGGAAGGCGGCACGCTCAACATCCAGGCCGGGACGCGCGTCATCGGCGAATCGGGCAGCGTCGGCACCTTGATCGTCAAGCGCGGCGGCCGCCTCAACGCGATCGGCACCCGCACCGCGCCGATCGTGTTCACGAGCGATCAACCCGTCGGCAGCCGCGCCCGCGGCGACTGGGGCGGCATCATCCTCAACGGCCGCGCGCCGGTCAACATCGAGGGCGGCGAGGGCGTTGGCGAGGCCGACACCGGGGTCTATGGCGGCAATGACCCGAACGACAACAGCGGCACGATGCGGTACGTTCGCGTCGAGTTCGCCGGCGTCGAATTCAGTCCGGACAACGAATTGAACGGCATCGCCTTCCAGGGCGTCGGCCGCGGCGGTTCGTACGAGTTCATCCAGGTCCACATGAATCGTGATGACGCGCTCGAATGGTTCGGCGGCACCGCCGACATCAAGTACGCGGTGGCGTCAAATGCCGCCGACGACAGCTTCGACTGGACGTTCGGCTGGAGCGGCCGCGCGCAGTTCATTGCCATCACGCAGCGCGGCGACGACGCCGACAACGGCATCGAGGCCGACAACAACGAGTTCAACAACAACCTGCTGCCGCGCTCGAACCCGCAGATCTACAACATCACGCTCTGCGGCGACCCCGATACGGCCGAAGGTGGCGAGGGGCCGCGCGCGGCCAACCTGCGTCGCGGCACGGCGTTCACGATTCGCAATTTCCTGGTGACCGGGTTCAAGTCGACCGGTTTCCAGATCGAGACGACCAACACCGCTACGACCGCCCAGATCGACAGCGGCACGTCGCAGATGGGCGCGGGCGTGGCGTGGGGCATCCGCAACGCGACCACCGGAGTGGCGGGGGCAAACATGCACTCGAGCGTGATGTCCTATATCAATAGCGGACGGTTCCCGAACATCCGCACCACCGCCACGGACGCCGAAGTCGGCATTTCGGCGGCGACCTGTTCGAACCACGAGAACCCGAACTTCCAGCCAACCGGCGTGGCGACGCTGGCGGGCGGCCAGATCGCGCCGATTCTGCCGCCCAACGACGGCTTCTTCGAACCGGTGACGTTCATCGGCGCCGTTGCGCCTGCGCCGCAGGCAAACTGGATGTCAGGGTGGACCTCATTTCCGCAGCGCTGAGAACGCTGATGTTCGTGCTCGCCGCCGGCGCGGCGGCGAGCTGCTCGACCCCCGCCCAGCCGACCCGATCAGCCGCGCCGCTCGCGCATACGTTCGAGTCGCCCGAGGCGCTGGCCCGCGCTGTCCTGGACGGGTTGGGCAAGCGTGACGCGACCGCGCTGCGGAGTCTCGCGCTCAGCGAATCGGAGTTCCGCGATCACGTGTGGCCCGAGCTGCCGGCGAGCCGCCCCGAGCGGAACGTGCCGTTCGAATATGCCTGGGGCCAGATGAAACAGCGTAGCGAGGGATCGCTCGGCGAGACGCTGGCGCGCTATGGCGGCAAGCCGCTACGCTTCGTACGGACGCGATTTACCGGGGACACGACGGCGTATCAATCGTTCACCGTCATGCGTGAAAGCGAGATTATCGCTGCCGATGAGACGGGGCGGGAGCTGATCCTCCAGCTCTATGGGTCGGCAATGCTCAAGGATAGCCGCTACAAGCTGTACTCGTTCGTGGTTGACTGACGCGGACTCAGATCATGTAACGACAATGTAACGACTGTGTGACATACTTCGTGCGTGCGCTTCCGCCTCATCCCTAAAGAAGAAAAATTTTTCAACGATTTCATCATCCTGGCCGACCGGATCGTATCGGGCGCCACGCTGCTCGAGCGGATGCTGGCCTCCGACCCGCCGGCCTGGGACACCGCCCTCCAAATCAAGCAGATTGAATCGGAGTGCGATGGCCTGACCCACAACATCATTCAGCGGCTGAACCAGACGTTCGTGACGCCGATCGATCGCGAGGACATCCACGCCCTTGCGAAGTCGCTGGACGACGTCATGGACGCGATCGATGCGGCCGCCGCGGTCACGCGCCGCTATCGGATGGCGCAGCTGCGCTACGGCGCGCGCGAGCTCGCGTCGCTCACCTGGCAATCGGCGATGCAGGTCAAGGTCGCGGTCGAGGCGCTCGAGCGCAAGAAGGACGTCCACCAGCTCGCCGTCGAGGTCAACCGCCTCGAGAACGCCGCCGACGACGTGCACGACGAAGCGCTGCGGCGCCTGTTCGAGGAAGAGAAGGACGCCATCACGCTGATCAAGTGGAAGGAAGTGCTGGACCTGCTCGAAGAGGCGACCGATCGCTGCGAGGACT
Source organism: Vicinamibacterales bacterium (assembly GCA_036374815.1). Lineage (GTDB taxonomy): Bacteria > Acidobacteriota > Vicinamibacteria > Vicinamibacterales > UBA2999 > 12-FULL-67-14b. Next base: position 23,915 of record DASUSZ010000375.1, read on the forward strand.
GCGCCAACGTGCTCGAAGGCGTCGTCGTCAAGCACGGGTAGGCGGCGGTGGAATTCGCTCTCGTCATCATCGTCATCCTCGTTGCGCTGATCTTCGATTACATCAACGGGTTCCACGACGCGGCGAACTCGATCGCGACCGTCGTGTCGACCCGGGTGCTGTCGCCGGGGCAGGCCGTGATGTGGGCGGCGTTCTTCAACTTCGTCGCGGCGTTCGTGTTCGGCACCGCGGTGGCACGGACCGTGGGCTCCGGCATGGTCGACGTCACCGTTGTCACGACGTCCGTGATCCTGGCGGGCCTGACCGGCGCCATCGTCTGGGACCTGATCACCTGGTATTACGGGCTGCCGACCAGCTCATCGCACGCGTTGATTGGCGGCTACGCGGGCGCCGCGATCGCGAAGGTCGGCATGATCGCGCTGATTCCGTCGGGCTGGACCAAGACGCTGATCTTCATCGTGCTGGCGCCGATGATGGGCATGGCGCTCGGC
>DASUSZ010000376.1:0-2899 GCA_036374815.1 Vicinamibacterales bacterium
ATCCTTGTGCGGCAGGTCCAGCAGCTGCTGATCGTTCGTATAGGCGTGGACGGTCGTCATCCAGCCTTTCTTGATGCCGTACTTCTCGTGCAGCACCTTTGCGACCGGCGCAAGACAGTTCGTCGTGCACGAGGCGTTGGAAATGATCTGGTGCTTGCCCGGATCGTATTTTTCGTGGTTCACGCCCATCACGACGGTGATGTCCGGCCCCTTCGCGGGCGCGGTGATCACGACGCGCTTGGCGCCGGCGGTGATGTGCTTGGCGGCCGAGTCGCGATCCGTGAACAGTCCCGTCGACTCGAACACGACGTCGACGCCGAGGTCCTTCCACGGCAGCTGAGCGGGGTCTTTGAACGACACGACTTTGAACGTGTCGCCGTCGACGGCGATCCCGTCGCCCTGGACTTCGACTTTCGACTTCAGGTTGCCGAGCACCGAGTCGTACTTCAGCAGATGGGCGAGCGTGGCGGCATTGGTGAGGTCGTTCACCGCAACGAAATCGATGTCCTTGTTGCCGAGCGCGGCCCGCATGATGTTGCGGCCGATGCGCCCGAACCCGTTGATGCCGACCTTCACAGCCATCGCGTGTCCTCCGATAAGCAACCGATAAGCAACGAAAAATGACGCCGACCTAAAAGGGGAATTCTAATGTACGATCAGCCCAGCACGAAACTCCCACATACATGTACGTTCTCTATAGCCTGCTGATTCTCATTCTGGGCGTCGTGGTCTCGCCATATCTGGCGTATCAGGCGATCCGCTACAAGAAGTACATCGGCAGCCTCGGGCAGCGGATGGGGTACCTGCCCGTGTCGTTCAATCTCGACGGCGAAGACTCCATCTGGATCCACGCGGTGTCGGTCGGCGAGACGATGACCGTGCGCGCGCTCGTCAGCGATTTGCGCCGCCGGTACCCGAACCTGCGGATTTTTCTGTCGACGACGACGATGGCCGGCCAGCAGGTGGCGCGGCGCAATATGCACGACGTCGATGCGGTCTTTTATCTTCCGCTCGATCTGCCGTTCATCGTCCGGCGCACGCTGCGGCTCGTGAAGCCGCGGCTGTTCGTCATGATGGAAACCGAGATCTGGCCGAACCTGCTGCGTCAATGCAAACGGATGGGCGTGGCGACGGTGATGGTGAACGGGCGCATTTCATCGCGCTCGTACCCGCGCTACAAAATCGCGCGCCCGTTCTTCAAGCGCGTGCTCGCCGACGTCGATCGGTTCTGCATGCAGACCGAAGAGTCGGCGCGCCGTGTCATCGACATTGGCGCCGACCCCGCTACTGTTGTCGTGACGGGCAGCCTCAAGTTCGACTCGCTCGAAGCGCCGGGCACGACGCTCGATGGCCGCGGGCACAACCGGGTGCTGCGCTATTTTCGGATGACATCGGGCCGCCCCGTCATCGTCGCCGGCAGCACGATGCGCGAAGAAGAACAGCTCGTGCTGCAGGCGTTCAGACGCATCAAGGCGAGCGCGTCAAATCCGCTGTTGATTCTCGCGCCACGCCATCCCGAGCGTTTCGCCGAAGTCGCGCAGCTTGCGCGGGATCAGGCGTTCGTGACGTCGAAGCGATCGGATCTGGCGATCGACGCCGAGCCTCGCGCCGATGTCGTGGTGCTCGACACGATCGGGGAGCTGGCGCAGGTGTATCAGATCGCCACGGCGGTCTTCGTCGGCGGCAGCCTCGTCGATACCGGCGGCCACAACATTCTCGAGCCGGCGGTGTTCGGCAAGCCGATCGTCTTTGGTCCACACATGCACAATTTCAAGGAGATCGCCGAGGCGTTCATCGCGCACGATGCGGCCGTGCAGGTGAGCGGCGTGCGCGGGCTCGAAGACACGCTCCTCGCGCTGTTGACCGACCCTGTGCGCCGCGCGCGGCTCGGTGCGGCCGCGCGCGCGCTCGTCGAGTCGAATCGCGGCGCGAAGGACAAGTGCCTGGCCATCATCGCGCAGCTGCTGCCGCTGCGGGGCGGCTCGATGGGAGTCGTGCGCCCCTTCCGCGTGGTCCATTAACCGGTTGTTGGATCTCCTTTACAGCCGACTCGCCCGCGCACGCCGGCGCTATTACCAGCACCGGCCACATCTGAGGCGGCGTCTGGCCGCGCCCGTCATCAGCATCGGCAACCTCACCGTGGGCGGCAGCGGGAAGACGCCGCTCGCTGCCGAGATCGCGCGCGTGCTGATCGCGATGGGCGAGCGGCCGGCGATATTGAGCCGCGGCTACGCGCGGAAGATCTTCGAGGAAGGTGTAGTGGTCGTCAGCGACGGCAGCCGCGTCCTCGAATCGGTCGAGCGCTCCGGTGACGAGCCGCAGATGCTCGCACGTGCAGTGCCGCACGCAGCAGTCCTGGTGTCGTCGAGCCGATATCTCGCAGGGCGCATCGCGGAAAGCCGCCTCGGATGCACCGTGCATGTTCTTGACGATGGATTTCAACACTTCGATTTGATGCGCGATATCGATCTCCTTGTCGCGCCGGATGCCGCGGACGGCACGCGCACGCTGCCGTTCGGGCGCTTCCGCGAGCCGCTGGATGCCGCCGCCGCGGCGGATGCGCTGTTGGTGGACGCAGACGCCGAGGTACGTAGTGCCGACCTTCAGGTCGGCCATAACAAACCCTCCTTCACCTTCACCCGGCGTCTCGGCGGGCCTTCACCCGATCGCCCTGCATTTGCCTTCGCGGGCATCGCGCGACCCGAACGCTTTTTCACAGATCTCGAGAACGCCGGATGGACGCTGACCGGGCGCCGCGCGTTTGCCGATCATCATCATTACTCGGTGCCAGACATCGAGGCCGTCGTTGGGGCCGCGGAGTCGTCTGGCGCCGCCGTTATCCTCACGACAGAAAAGGACTTCGTGCGTTTGGGGTCTTGGGAAAAAGGGGTCGGGAGGG
>DASUSZ010000377.1:0-7879 GCA_036374815.1 Vicinamibacterales bacterium
AACCCCTGCCGATGATTCGCGACCCGCGCGTCGCGTTCGACATGCTGTTCGGTTCGGGCACGACCTCAGCCGACCGCAAGGCGCGGCGCGAGAGCCGCCGCGGCATCCTCGACTGGATCTCGGACGAAGTCACGACGCTTCGTAAGAACCTCGGGCCGACCGATCGCACGCGACTGGATCGATATCTGGAGAACGTCTCCGAACTCGAACGCCGCATCAAGGCGATCGAGGCCCGCAACAGCAGCGGCGAACAGCGCGAGCTGCCGGATGCGCCGGCGGGCGTGCCCGACTCGTTCTCGGAGCACATGCGGCTGATGTTCGACATCCAGGTATTGGCCCTCGAGTCGGACATGACGCGCATCATCGCGTTCAAGACCGGCCGCGACGCCCAGAACCGCGTGTTCCCGGAAAGCGGATCGAACCAGCCGTTCCACCCGTCCTCGCACCACGGCAACCGCGAGGACCGGATCATGGAGTTCAACAAGATCTGCAAGTACCGCGTCAGCCAGGTCACCTACCTGATCGATCGCCTGAAGGAATCGATGGACGGCGACAAGTCGCTGCTCGACAAGACGCTGGTGGTGTGGGGCTCGCCGATGGCGGATCCGAACGTGCACAACCATCGCCGCTGCCCGCTGTTCCTGCTCGGCCACGCCAACGGCGCGCTGAAGGGCAACATGCACATCAAGGCCCCGGCCGACACGCCGATGGCCAACGCGTTCCTGTCGATCGCGCACATGATCGGCATGGAAGACATGACGTCGTTCGGCGATTCAACCGGCGAGCTGTCGCTGAATCAGGCTTCGCCGGCGACCGTAGCGTAACGAGGAGACGAGCGATGAAGCGTCAATCGTTCCTGATGTTGGTGGCGGCGCTCGTGATGAGCGCCGCTCTCGGCGCGCAACAAGTCGTTTCTTCCGTCGCGGATGCCGCGGCCAAGGGCGACAAGGCCGCCGTGCAGAAGCTGCTGAAGGATGGCGCCGACGTCAACGGCTCGCAGGGCGACGGCATGAGCGCGCTGCACTGGGCCGCCGAGCGCGGCGACGGTGAGCTCGCCGACATGCTGATCTACGCCGGCGCCAACATCGGCGCCGTGACGCGCATCGGTCAGTACACGCCGCTCCATCTCGCGGCCAAGTCGGGCAACGCGGCCGTCGCCAAGGCGCTCATCAAGGCCGGCGCCGACGTCAACGCCAAGACGACCAACAGCGGCGTGACGCCGATGCACATGGCCGCTTCGTCGGGCAGCGCCGAGCTCGTCACGCTGCTCGCCGACGCCAAGGCCGACGTCAACGCCAGGGAAAACGAGGCCGGACAGACGCCGCTGATTTTTGCCGCGGGCCTGAATCGCGCCGAAGCGATCAAGGTGCTGATCGCGAAGGGCGCGGACCCGTCGATCAGCACCAAGGTTATCGACATCGCGAAGTTCAGCGCGCTCGATCGCGCCGCCGCCGAGAAGCAGCGCAAGGTGATCGAGGGCTTCATCAGCAAGGAATCGGAAGCCAAGGCGACGCCCAGCCAGGTGGCCGCGGCGATCGAAGCCGGCCGCGAGATCATGCGCTCGGGCAAGATCCCGCCGCGCGACCCGAACGCGCCGGTCGATCCCAACGTCCGCAACTTCAATCCCGAAGAGATCAACCCGCCGGTCGCCACCAAGGGCGGCATGACCGCGCTGCTCCACGCCGCGCGCCAGGGGTATCTCGAGTCGGCGGCCGCGTTGCTCGACGGCGGCGCCAACATCAACCAGGTCAACGCCGGCGACGGCACCAGCCCGCTGCTCACCGCGATCATCAACGGCCAGTTCGACATGGCGATGCTGCTGATCAAGCGCGGCGCCGATCCGAACATCGTCGCCAAGAACAACGGCGTGTCGCCGCTGTGGGCCGCGGTCAACGTGATGTGGCAGCCGCGCACGCGCTTCCCGCAGCCGCAGGAGATGGAGCTGCAGAAGGCGACCTATCTCGAGGTGATGCAGGCGCTGCTCGACAAGGGCGCGAACGTCAATCACCGCATCACGTCGCATCCCTGGTATCTCGTCTACACCGGCTGCGGCAACCGCAACTGCGGCCTCGCCGACACGACCGGTTCGACCGCTTTCTGGCGCGCCGCCTATGGCACCGACCTGATGGCGATGAAGCTGCTGGTCGCCTACGGCGCCGACACCAACATTCCGACCACCGCGCCGCAGCAGCAGATCCGCCGCGGCGGCGGCGGACAGCCGCAGGGCGCCGGCGGCGCGATCATGCCGACCGCTGAAGCGAACATGGAGAAGTACGACGCGCCGCCGATTCCGTACGGCGGGCCCGGTGCTTACCCGATTCACGCCGCCGCCGGCGTTGAATACGGCGAAGGCTTCGCCGGCAACGCCCATCGGCACGCGCCGGATGCGTGGCTGAGCGTCATGAAGTACCTGGTCGAGGAGCTTGGCGCCGACGTCAACGCGCGCGACAACGACGGCTACACGCCGCTCCATCACGCGGCGGCGCGCGGCGACAACGCGATGATCCTGTATCTGGTCAGCAAGGGCGCCGACGTCAAGGCGGTCGCGCGCAGCGGCCAGACGACGGCGGACATGGCCAACGGCCCGGTGCAGCGTCTCTCGGCGATTCCGGAGACGATCGAGCTGCTGATGAAGCTCGGGTCGAAGAACAACAATCGCTGCGTCACGTGCTGATCGACTGATTCGACGCGCTTGACCACCAAACGCTTTCTCGCGGCCATGTTGGTTTTACCAATATTGGCCGCGAGCTATGTACAGGGGCAGAGCGCGCGTCAGCAATCGCTTCTAGAGCAGGGCAAGGCTGACTGGTTCGCGATGCGAACCAAGTCCGCCGAACAGAAGCTGATCGCCGCGACGAAGGTTCCCGCAACGGCGCCCGAAGCGCACTACTGGCTCGGACGCATCTATGACTTCAAGGGCAACAGGGCCGAAGGCGCCTTCCCCGGCTTTCACGAGGAAGTGAATTACCGCCCGCGCGCCGAGGCCGCGTTCAAGGCGGCGGGCACGCCGAAGCCGGAGTGGCTGCTCGAGGCGACGGGTCTCGAGAACTCGCTCAAGTCTGCTGACGCGGCGATCGCCAAGCTGCAATCCAATCCGCAAGCGACGGCATCGGCGATTCGCAATGCAATCGACGTGCGCGTCAAGCTGCGTCCCGATCCGATGTCGTACATCGCCGGCGCGAACCTGCTGCTGGCGCGCAACCTCGATCTGCCGTACGTGTTGCGGCTGGCGTCTGAAGGCCGCGTCGCGGGCGATCGCTTCATCTGGGAGAACGAGAGCAGCTACAAGCTCGACGGCAAGGTGCGCGGCTCGCTCGATCGCAATGCCGCCGTGTTCGCGGACATCGCGGGCTGGGCGTATTTTCTGCAGGGCGATCTCGCCAATGCGGAGAAGCGGCTCGCCGAAGCGGCGCGGCTCTATCGCAATCTCGATGCAACCAATCAAGTGCATCTCGCGGAGCTGTCGCGCAAGAGGAACGATCTCGAGAACGCGCGCGAACATTACGTCAATGCGCTCGCCCTTGCGAACATGACGCCGGCCCAGCGCGAGCAGTCGAAGGCGGCGCTCGCGGACGTGCAGGCGAAGAACGGCGAGAATCCCGCGGACTTCGAGAAGTGGCTCGCCGCCACGCTCGAGCGGAAACGCGAAGAGCGCCGCAAGGCGCTCGTGAGCAATATGGCCGGCCGACGCGCGCCGGCACTGGTGCTGAAAGACCTTCAGGGGAACAACGTCGACCTGCGCGCCGAGCGCGGCAACGTCGTGCTGCTGAATTTCTTCAGCGCCTGGTGAGGGGCCTGCCGGGCGGAGTTGCCGCTCATCCAGAAGGCCCACGAGAAATACCAGGCGGATCCCAGGGTGAAGTTCATCCTGATCAGCCTGGACGATGATCCGGCGCGGCTGGAGCGATACGTGGCCGAGCGGAAGTTTGCGATGCCGGTGGCGCGTTATTCGCGCGAGCAGGCCGCCAAGGTGTTCAACGTGCACGACACGCCGACGACGTTTTACATCGACGCGGCGGGGACGATTCAATACCAGGTGACAGGGGTGGAACCGCACGGCGACGCGGTTGACAGGGTCTCTTGGTACATAGACACTCTGAAGGCCCAAAGGAACTGATATGACCATGAATCGACGTGACCTGATCAAGACCGGGTTCTCCGCTGCCGCACTTGGTGCGGTTGCGGATTTCGACTGGATCCTCCCCGCGCTCGCGCAGGGAGAGGTGGTGGTGCCGTTTACGGACTCGCACCAGAACTTCAATCCCAATCCGGCGCCCGATCGACGGCTGTTCGATACGCGCGCGCTGTCGGGCCCGTTCACGCCGAAGGATCAGTTCTTCACCACGCAGCATTACGGTCATCCGGAGATCGACCCGGCGGCGTTCCGCCTGAAGGTCTCGGGCCTCGTCAACTCGACGCTCGCGTTGTCGCTCGACGACCTGCGCAAGATGGGTAACACCGAGCTCATCGCCGGCTTCGAGTGCTCCGGCAACCGTCGTCCGCTGCAGGGCCTGATCGGCAACGGCCGCTGGACCGGCGTGCCGCTCAAGACCGTGCTCGACAAGGCCGGCCTCAAGGCCGACGCGCAGGAGATCGTGTTCTTCGGCGCCGACCGCGGCAAGGAAACCGTCGCGTTCCGCGGCAACAACTTCGACGTCGAGCAGCAGTACGGCAGAAGCATCCCGCGCGCCCGCGCGCTGGCCGCCGACCCGGCGCCGTTCCTCGCCTACGCGCTCAACGGCGAGCCGCTGACCAAGCACCAGGGCGCGCCGCTGCGCTTGATCGTGCCCGGGTGGTACGGCGCGCCGAACGTGAAGTGGCTCTCGGAGATCGTCGCGCAGAACGAGCCCTACATGGGCAAGTTCCAGACGCACTGGTACCGCACGCTCAAGGGCGAGATGATCAACGGCGAGATGAAGTGGGTCGAGACCGGCATCACGCATCTCAACCTGAAGTCATTCGTCGCGCGCGTGACCAAGAACGGCAACGCGCACAAGGCGACGGTGATCGTGCTGAACGACGGCACGCCGATCAAGAGCGTCGAGGTGCAGGTCGACGGCGGCGCGTGGCAGCCGGCGAAGCTGGATCCGGCGACCACCGCGAAGTACGGCTGGAAGCTGTATCACTGGGACTGGGCGAATGCGCCGGCCGGTGAGCACACCATCGTGTCGCGCGTGACCGATGCGACCGGCAGGGTGCAGCCGACGGAGAAGGAGCTCGAGAACAAGAAGACGTTCCTCGAGGACAACTCGCAGCATCCGCGGAAGGTGACGATCGGATAGTCAGCAATCAGGAATCAGCAACCGGCAATCAGGCTCCGCCTTCAGGCGGACCTCTATTCAGCCCGTAATGCGACGACGGGATCAACCGTCGTCGCTCTTCTCGCCGGCAACCAGCACGCTAACGCGCCCACCGTCATCAGAATCATTGGCACACCGAGCAGCACCGGTGCGTCTTCCATTCCGCCCGCGAAGAGATGCGTATCCAGCATCACCGCGATCAGCCAGGCGAGGAATGAGCCCGCAGCGATCACGATCAGCGTTTCCTTGACGATCTGCTTGACCACGCGATTGGCGGTGGCGCCCATCGCGATGCGGACGCCGATCTCGATCGTCCGCTGTGAGACGGTGTAGCTGACGACGGCGTAAATGCCGATGGCGACGAGGGCGAGCAGCAGCGGCGCGATGATCAGGAACATGCGAGCGGGAATCTTACGCAGGAACAGGTTGCGCTCGATGTGCTCCGCCATCGTCCGGATGTTGTAGACGGGCAGCGATGCATCGAGCTCTCGAACCGCGCGCTGTACTTCAGCGGCGAGCATGGTTTCCGATCCGGGCCGAGCGCGCAGATGAATCTCCCCGAGCCAACGCGGCCGATCGCGATACGACAGGAAGAACGCCGGCGTCGGTGGCTCGCCGAACGCATCGTAGGTCGAGTCCTTGACCACACCCGCGATGGTGAATTCGGTATCGCCATTCGTCAGGCGGCGGCCGATTGGATCTGCCGGCGCGATGTAGCGCCGCACGAACTCTTCGTTGACGACTACCTGCGGCGGTGCTGAGCGATGCTGCATGTCCGCGAAGTCAGTCCCCGCGACGATCGGGATGCCCATCGTCTTGAAGTAGCCGGGCGAGACGATGTTGCTGAGGGCCGATTCGCGCTGCGCGGTCGTCTGGGCGCGCCCCTCCAACGTGAAGCCGCGCATTGGCAAGCCGTGTATGTCCAGTGGCATCGCGTTGGCGAGCGCCGCGGATTGCACCGATGGCACTCGTTGCAGGCGATCGAGCAGCTGCGTGGCAAACTGCCTCGCATACTCGTCCGTCGGCGGCGTGCCTCCGCCGAGGTCATACGTCGCTAGCAGCAACCCTTCGACGCGGAATCCAGGATCAGTGTCCTGCGTCTCGACGAAGCTCTGGAAGAACAGACCGGCGACCGTCAACACCAGCAGCGCGAGCCCGCACTGCAATGCCATCAATCCATCTCGCATGACGCTGCGGCCTGCCGACTTGGATCCGCTTCTCAGCGCGTGCTGCGGATCGACGCGGCCAAGCTGCAATGCTGGAGCCGCACCGAAGAGAAGTCCGGAGATTATGCCAAGCGCGACCGCGAAGGCGAGGCCGAGCGCATCGAGGCTGGTCTGAAAGCGAACGGGGAAAGCGCCGTATGGCGGCATCGCGCGCAATGCTTCCGTGCCCCACCACGCGATCAGGATGCCGACGATCGCGCCGCCGAGGCCGAGCAACAGATTCTCCGCGAGCATCAATCGGATCACGTTGCCCGGTCCGGCGCCGAGGGCAAGACGCACGCCGACTTCGCGATAACGCGCGCTGGCCCGCGCGAGGACCAGGTTCGCGGTATTGCCGCAGACGGCAAGCAGCACCAGCAGCATCAGTGCCTGCAGGACACCGAGCGCGGTGACGAACATCATCTGCGGCCCCCGCGGCGCCTTCCAGTACGGCATCAGCTCGCCGGTGATGCGTTGATTGGTTTCCGGAAAAGATTCGGCAAGCTCCCGCATGGCCGCGGCGAATTCGCCGGCCGCGCCCGCTTCGGTAGCACCATCGCGCAGCCGGCCGAGCGCGGAGTAGCCGCGTGAATTGCGATCGGTGAGCTCCGCCGAGCCGCTGAACAGCACGGGCGCCAGGGTCGCGGGCACCCACAGATCGAACTGCAGCGCGAGGATCGTCCCCTGAAAATTGTCGGGCGCGACGCCGATGATCGTCAGGTCGACATCGTTGACGCGAATCGTCCGGCCGACCACATCAGTGGCGCCGGCGTAATGCGTTTGCCAGTAGTCGTGCGAGATCACGACGACCGGCTCACCACCGGGGCGTGAGACTTCATCGGGGGTGATGAAACGGCCGGCCACCGGGCGCAGCCGCAGCGCGGTGAAGAGATTGCCCGAGACGAGCTGCGCGTAGGTGCGTTCGGTGCGTCCTGCTTCGCCGACGTTGAGAGGCACCATGCGGAATGCGGCAAGCCCGTCGATCGATTGCAGCCGCGACTTCAGATCCTGGTATTCGGTCCACGACATCCCCGGATAACTGCCGGTGTCGGACCTCGGCTCGACGTGGTAGAAGCTGCCGCTGTCGTCGACGCCGGGGATCGGCTTCAACAGGATCGCCTGGATCCACGAGAACACAGTGGTGTTGACGCCGATGCCGACACCGAGCGACAGGATCACGACGGCCGCAAGCCCGGGCATGCGGCCGATCGTGCGAAGCGCGTGACGAATCACAGACCGCTATCCTACGGCTTCTTCAACCGCTCGGCGGTGAACTTCATGCGGCCGTGCCGTCCCGACAACTCGCCTTCGAGCGTGCCATTGTCGAGCATCTTCGCGGTGATTGGACCGGCGCCCGGCTCCGACGGTTGCGAC
>DASUSZ010000378.1:0-7053 GCA_036374815.1 Vicinamibacterales bacterium
TGTCCCTCAAGATAGTCGGGCTCAACGACCCCCCCGGTTCTGAGCATGCGCCGGTCCCCTATGTTGAACACAAAATTCCCCTTTGTTCTCTCGTTGCTGCTCGTACTCTGTTCGATCTCTGGCCACACATCATCCGTGAACCCCGAGCACGTCGCCGCATTCCGCGCGACGAAGCAGTGCCCGGGATGCGACCTGCGCAACGCGCAGCTCGGCGGATTCCAGGCGCAGAAGGCGAACCTGATCAACGCCGATCTCTCGGATGCGAGCTTCTACGGCGGCAGCCTGCGCGGCGCCGATCTGACGGGCGCCATTCTCGATCGCACGAACTTCGAGATGGCCGATCTGTCCGGGGCCGTCGGCGCGATTCTCGCGACGGCCATCACCGATGCACGAACCACCTGCCCGAACGGCAGTGCCGGTCCGTGCCAGTGACGCAGTCAATCGCAACTCTTTAGTTAAAGGCCCCGGGGATACGTATGACGACCTCCTTGATGAAGGCTCGCTCTCTTTCCGTCGCGGCGCTGACAGCCCTGCTGCTGCAGCTGTCGTCGGCCGGCGTTTACGCCCAGACCAACGGGCAGGAACTGTATTGGGACGAGGAGTTTTCGCAAACGTTTGCGACGTTCGGCCCGAACCAGAACGTGACGATCGCGTGGGGCAGGGGCGGCGGAGTTTGCGCCGGCATCATGCCGGTCGTCCACGTCTACGTGGTGAACGTGTCGTCGTTGGCCGACGGAGCCGACGTCATTGACGTTTCGAACCCGGAGGGCGCTCCGAACACCATCTTCACTGCCAGCGGCGGCCTCTTCAGCGACACGATCGCGGTGACCTACCCGGCGGGACAGCTCGGCCCCGGCACCTATGGCGTCGTTTACAAGCGATGCATGGACGGGAAGTTCCACGCCAACGAGGACGCGTTTTTCTATCCCGCGTTTGAAGTCGTGATACCGGCGGAGATCATGGCGTTGCCGCCCTCGTTCTCACCGATCAAGCAGTTCGCCGAAGACGCGATGCCGTACTGGTCGAAAGCCAGGACGCTGATGGAGGCGTACGAGAAGCTGGAGAAAATCAAGGCCGCGATCGAATGCGTCCAGAACCTGGTCGCCTGCGGCGTCAATTACGCCGTCGACTCGATGATTAATTACGCGAAGGCGCAGGTCATGGGCGCACTCGGCCTGCGGGATCCGAAGGAAGCGGCGAAGGCTACGGCGATTGAGATGTTCACGCATTACGCCGGCATTGCCGCCGATCCGCCTGACCCCAACTACCAGCAGGTCACGCCGCTCGAACCGATCACGCGCATCACCGAAATCAGCGACGATCCCATCCTGCAGCGGCAGTTCGATCTCGCCAATACCGCCGCCAGCCACAGCGCCATTCTCGAGGCGCTGTTGCATGCGGTGGAGCGATACCAGGGCGCCGAATTAGCCGGCGATTCGACGTGGGCGCTGGTCCACGCGCGTCAGATCAAGGCCTACTCGGCGGCCCTCCGCGCGCAGCTGCCGTCGACCAATGCGGCGGTCTCCAACCTGCGGTCCGCCATCGCCGCCGACACCCGCGACCTCGACGGATTGGCGGCTGCGGTTGGACCGATGCACGCGCAGATTGTGAGCAGCGGTTTTGACGCTGCGCAACTGCAGGCGTTGAGAAACCTCGGCGCCTCGGCAGGCTTTATCGAGGATCTCCGGTTGTCTATGACGGCCGATGCGCCGCCGGCCTTCAACAAGGCTGCGATACTGAACGATCTCGACGGGCTGATCGCCACGAACGACGATCTCGCGGCATTCCTGCCGACGTTCATTGCCGATATCGACGTCAACATCGCCACCCTGCTTGCGCCTCCCAACTTCCAGGGCACGCGTCCGGTCGCGAACGCCGGCGGCCCGTATGCCGCAGCCGAAGGCGCGTCGTTCGCGCTCAACGGCTCGGCCTCGTTCGAAGATGGCGGCGCCATCACCGCCTACGCGTGGGATCTCGACGCGGACGGCCAGTTCGACGACGCCGCCGGCGTCGCGCCCACGGTGAGCCTGCCGTCCGCCCGCGACGGGTTCATCGGCCTGCAGGTGTCCGACGCAGCCGGCAGGACGGATGTGGCGTATGCGCCCGTGACCATCGCCGACGTCAACCACGCGCCCGTCGTCGACGGGGTGACGCCGGTCCTCGCGCAGGCGCAGGTCGTTGTCGGGAGCACCCTGGCATTCAGCGTCACGGCGAGCGATCCCGACGGCGATGCGCTGAGCTACAAGTGGCTGCTCGACTTCGCCGAGGTGGGCGCAGGCCTCAATAGTTTCTTGTACTCGCCCGCGGCCGGCGATGTCGGGGCACGCACGTTAAGAGTCGAGGTTTCCGACGGAACCGCCGGCGGCGGCACGGTGACGCACGAGTGGTCGGTGTCGGTGCTGACCTCGGATGGCGACGGCGACGGCTGGAACTCGAACGCCGATTGCAACGACGCCAATCCGGCCATTCATCCGTTCGCGCCCGAGATCATCGGCAACGGCATTGACGACGACTGCCGGCCGGAGACGCTCGATGGCGGCACGCCGCCGACGGCGGCATTTACCGTTCCCGCCGGCGCGGTGATTGTCGGCGCTCCGGTAACCTTCACCAGCACCTCGACCGATCCGGATTCACCGGTGCTCGCTCACGCGTGGACGTTCGGTGACGGCGGCAGCAGCAACGCTGTCAACCCGACGCACACGTTCGCAGCGGCCGGCACGTTCACCGTCACGCTGACGGTCACCGATCCACAGTTGTTCACGAGCACGGTCTCACATCAGGTCACCGTGACGCATCCGCCCGTGGCGGGCTTCACCTTCACGCCGAATCCGGCGCGTCGCGGCGAGCTGGTGCATTTCAGCGACGCCTCCACTGATGCGGATGGATCGATCGCGTCGTGGGGCTGGAACTTCGGTGACGGCACGTCGGCGTCAGGCGCCAATGCGGCGCATGTGTTCACGACCGTTGGCACATTCCCCGTCACGCTGACGGTGACCGACAACAACGGTGCTACCGCCACGACCACGCAGAACGTGACCGTCGGCCTGGGGCCCGCCGATCCCGCGGCGTTGAAGTTCTCGCTGCTCGAGACCAATTGCGGTTGGGGAGCGGTCTACACCTTCTCGCTCGGCGGCGTGCCCGTGGCGACGCTGACGCCAAGTTACGACTGCACGTGCAGTCCATGGGTGAAGACGGTCGAGGTTACCGATCCGGCGGTGCTGGCGCAGCTGGCCGCGCCAGTGTGCCAGCCGTTCAGCATCACGTCGAGCAACCAGTCCTACATTGGCTGGGCGACGGCGGAAATTACGCGCGCCACCGGTGTGCAGACGGTCAGGATCGTCAACACCAACGGCGCTGCCGACAACTACAGCAACCAGGTCTGCAACGGCCACGGTCCGGCGCGCACCTTCCAGTCCGGCCTGCCGGATTTCGACGGCGATACGTTCGGCGATTGCACCGACCCCGACATCGATGCCGACGGCATTCTCAATGCCGCCGATAACTGCATGTTCGCGGCGAATGCGGGCCAGGAAGACGTCGACGGCAACGGCATCGGCAACGCGTGCCAGGACACCGATCGCGACATGCGGCTCGACATCGTCGACACCTGCCCGGTCGATGCGGATCCGCGCCCGTTTGATTTCGACGGCGATGGCATCAACAACGCGTGCGATCCCGACGCGGATGCCGACGGCCTGTTGAACGGCGCCGACAACTGCCCGTTCGCCGCCAATCCGGACCAGGCCGACAGCAACGGCGATGGCCACGGCGATCTCTGTGACGTTGTCAGGGCGCGCTTCATCATGCAGCGCTCGAACCAGAACTACCCGACGTCGCTGAAGCTGTCGATCGACGGCAGGCAGATTGGCGCCATGCCGCCGATGCCGCCCTCGACCAGCCCGCATTGCGGCGCGCCGGCGGAGATCTACACGATCAACGAAGCCGACGTGCTCTCGCTGTTGGGCGCGGCGCCGTCGTGCACGTCGTTCGGCATCACCGCCGACAACTGGATGCTCATGAGCTGGTCGAAGGTCGAGCTGACGCGCCGTTCCGGCGCCGTCGAGACGATCGTCATCAACGACAAGACCAACGGCGCGTTCCCGCAGAACGCGTGCTACGCGTGGGAATTCGCCGGCGTCTACAAGAACCCGACGCCCGACACCGACAGCGACGGTGTCTACAACTGCGAGGATCCGGACATGGACGGTGACGGCGATCTCAATGCCGCCGACAACTGTCCGCTGATCGCGAACCCGAACCAGGAAGACGTCGACAGCAACGGCATCGGCGACGCGTGCCAGGACACCGATGCCGACACGGTGCTCGACATCAACGACAACTGCCCGACGATTTCGAACACCAACCAGGCCAACATGGACGGCGACGCGATGGGCGACGTGTGCGATCCCGATCGCGACGGCGACACCGTCCTCAACGTCGCCGACAACTGCGCGGACATCGCCAACACCAACCAGGCCAACCAGGATGGCGACGCCTACGGCGACGTGTGCGACGCCGACGTGGACGGCGACACCGTCCAGAACAACGGCGACAACTGCCCGACGACGCCGAACCCCGATCAGGTGAATACCGACGGCGACGGGCAGGGCGATGCGTGCGATGCCGATCGCGACAACGACGGCGTCCTCAACGCGGCGGACAACTGCGAGCTGCGCGCGAACGCCGGCCAGGAATCAACCAATCCGTACGGCGTCGGCGATGCGTGCGTGCCGATTCCGATCACCGTGCCGTGGCTCGGCGTGCCGACGCAGCCGCACCAGGTATACAGCGGCGGCAAGCTGGTGCTGCAGGGCGTGGCGGTCTACGACGGCGACTATGCGCCGGCGAAGCTGACCGCGGCGACGTGGGATCCGGGCGACGGCAGCGCGCCGGTGAACGTCAGCGTGGCCAATCCGTACGCGCTCGAGCTCGAGCACACCTACACCGGCGCCGTCGGCACGCCTTACTTCGCGACGCTGACGATTTACTTCGCCGACGGCCAGTCGCGCAGCGATCAGTTCCGCGTGCTGATCCAGCCGCGCACGCTCGATGTCGAAGCGAACATGGCCATCGATCGCGGCCTGTGGAACCTCCACAAGTCGCAGACGCGCTACATGCAGGGCAGCCTGCAGTCGACGTATTGGTCGGCCCCGCACGACGGTGACGGCATGGCGGCGACCGGCACGACCTTGAACGCGTTTGGCATCAACAACCACCGCATCAGCGGCAATCGGCTCGAGGATCCGTACGTCGAGGATGTGCGGCGCGGCTTTGTCCATCTCGAAGCGCGCTTGTACCAGCAAAACATCAGCGCGCAGGCGGCGGGCAATCCCGACACCAACGGCAACGGCATCGCGCTCTACGCGGGCAACCAGATCTACCAGAGCGGCCAGGTCGCCGAGGCCTTCATCGCCGCCGGCGAACAGACCAGCGTTGGCCGCGCCGGCGTGGTGGCGGGCCGCACCTTCCGCGACATCGTCCAGGACATCATGGACGGTTACTGGTTCGGCCAGGTCGAGCCTGGTTATCAGGCGCGCGGCGGCTGGCACTACGGCTGGAACTACGGCTCGGCCGACAATTCCACGGCGCAGTGGGGCGCCATCACCGGCCTCGCCGGCGAGAACGCGTGGAACATCCAGGTGCCGGGCTGGGTCAAGACCGAGAACCGCGATCACTGGATGCGCTTTTCGCAGAAGTACGACAACAGCTTCTGGCATGGCTCGTTCGGCTACGGCGACTCCAACTGCGTATGGTCGAACTGCATGTCGACCACCCCGTCGGGCATGGTGCAGTTGATCTTCGACGGCGTGAAGAACGATCCGTCGGCGTCGACCGAGTTCGAGGTCCGTTACCAGGCGGCGAAGACGTTCCTCGCCAAGGGCCTGCGCAGCGGCTGGCACCTCAGCGATCCGTCGTTCAGCGGCACGAACTACTACTCGTTGTTCGCGATGGCCAAGGCCTTCCGTCTTGCGATTGGCGACGACGGCAGCGGCAACATCGTGCCGAACCCGGTGACGTTGATCGACGACAATCCCGCCGACGCGTTGCCGGCGTGGGATTGGTATCGCAGCGATCCGGCTCCGGGCGAGAACGCGCCACTGGGCGTTGCACGGCTGCTGATCTCACGGCAGAACGCCGCGGGCAACTGGACGGATTACGGGTACTGGGGCGGGTCGCTGGCGACCGCCTATGCCGTCATCATCCTGTCGCCGACGATCTTCGAGCTCGGCCCCGCCGCGATGTGTTCGGCGGTGCCGGCGGTCGTGGCGGCGGGCAGCCCGGTCACCTTCGACGGCAGCGGCTCGGTGCACAACGATCCGTTCGGCAGCATCGCGAGTTACACCTGGGACTTCCAGGACGGCTCGGCGGTGACGACCATCGACGCGCCGACGGCGACGACGACGCACACCTTCTCGTCGCTGGGCACTTTCAACGTCCTGCTGACGGTTGCCGATCAGAACGGCATCACCGCATCGGCGACGTGCCCGGTGTCCGTGATTGACGGTAACCTGCCGCCCAGCGTGGACGCAGGCGGTCCGTACAACTTCTGCGCCGGCGCGCCGATGATTCTCGATGCCTCGGGCTCGGCGGATCCCGAAGGCGGCGCGCTCTCGTTCGCGTGGGACCTCGGCGGGCCGCTCAACTTCTCGCCGGTCGATTCGACGGCGGCCTCGTTCAACGCGGCCTCGGCGTTTGCCTCGTTCGCGCCGGGCACCTATCAGATCGGGCTGCGCGTCACGGATGACTCGGGTCATTCGACGACGGTGTTCCCGAACGTCACGATTCACGCCGCGGATAATGCGGCGTTCTGCAACACGCCGCCGGATCTCACGGTGCCCGACAACATCACGACACCGGCCACCAGCGCGGCGGGCGCCGCGGTGACGTTCGAGGTGACGGGTAACGATGCGGGCGATGGGCCGCTGACGCCGTCGTGCTCGCACGCGTCGGGATCGGTCTTCGCGATCGGCACGACGACGGTTTCGTGCACGGTGACGGACTCCGGCGGATTGACGGCGGAGAAGTCGTTCACGGTGACGGTCACGAACAACG
>DASUSZ010000379.1:0-3123 GCA_036374815.1 Vicinamibacterales bacterium
GTCGACCCGTCCGAGATACTGCGCGATGCCGAGCATGATCACGATCAGGATGCTGGTCGGGATCGGCGTGCCTTCGAAGTACTTCACCTTCCCCGTCGTCGCATCCGAGAGCGCTGATGCGGTCACGTTGAATCGCGCCAGACGGCTGACGCCGCAGACGACGAAATACGTGAGGATGAACATGTCCCACCCGCCGCGCATGCCGAGCGTGAAGCCGAGCACCGCGGGGGCGACGCCGAAGGAGATCACGTCGGCGAGCGAATCGAGATCCGCGCCGAGCACCGACTGGCGCTTCCTGTCGAGGCGCGCCACGTAGCCATCAAGGACGTCGAGGACCAGCGCCGTCGGCAGCAGGATGAACGCCGCCCACAGGAAGTTGGCGCGGTCGGTGGCCAGGTAGTCGAGGCACAGGAAGATCGCGATCGTCCCGCACGACGCATTCCCGATCGTGAGGAAGTCGGCCCACGTGTAGGACCGAATCATCGAAATGTGGCGTTTTCGCTCCGGCACACTGGAAGATTAGCATCTGCGCCATCTGCGGCCCTGGATCCGGTCCCCGTTAACCTTTTGATCCGCGGCCCGTATTAAGGGGGTATGAAACAACGCCTCCTCTTTCCGGTCCTGCTGGCCGTGGCGGGCTTCTGCTTGCCCGCCCAGGCCCAGACGCCGCTGCAGCCGCCCGACGCGTCCATCACCCAGCAGCGGCAGGTGCCGACCGCCGAGGACACGCGCGACGACCTGCGAGTGATCCTGCAGAAATATCCGAACTCGGTCGGCGAGATTCTCCGCCGCGATCCAAGCCTGATGGCGAAAGCCGACTACATGGCCGCGTATCCGGATCTGGCCCAGTTCCTCGCGCAGCATCCCGAAGTGGCGCGCAACGTCGAGTTCTACTTCGAGGGCTACGGCCCGTGGCAACGCGGCCCGCAACTCAATCCGGGCTTCGAGGTGCTGGCCGTGATGCTCGGCGGCATGGCCGGCCTGTTCGCGTTCGCGATGGTGATCGGCGTGGTGGTGTGGCTGGTGCGCACGTTCATCCAGCACCGGCGCTGGATCAAGGCCTCGCAGGTGCAGGCCGACGTGCACACCAAGCTGATGGAGCGCATGCACACGAACGACGAGCTGCTGGCGTATATCCAAAGCCCGGCGGGCCGTCGCTTCCTCGAGGCGGCGCCGATCCGGCCTGAAGCCGAAGGGCCCGCCATCTCCGCGCCGGTGGGATCGATCATCTGGTCCCTGATGGCCGGCGTCGTTCTCACGGTGGTCGGCATCGGCTTCCGTTACGCCGCCAACTCGATCGCCGACGAAGCGCACCAGGGGTTCGTGGTGGTCGGCGTGATCCTGCTCTCGCTCGGCATCGGCTTCATCTTCGCGTCGCTGATGGCGTACGTGCTCTCGGCGCGGCTCGGACTGTTCCCGCCGCGCGTCACCGAATCGCAGCCGCACTCCAATGCGTGACATCACGCTGACCGACATGGAACGCCTCGGCGCCCTCGACGAAGCCGACCGGACGTTCCAGATGACCGAGGAAGCCTTCCGGACGTTCTACGAACTGACGGCAAGGCCGGTCCGGGTCTACCTGGCGCGGCTGACCGGCGACGATCGGATCGCGGACGACTTGCTGCAGGAGACCTACTACCGCTTCCTGCGCGCCAATGTGAAGTTCGACAGCGACGAGCATCGCCGCAATTACCTGTTTCGCATCGCGACGAACCTGGTCCACGACCATCGTCGCAAACCGTTCCTCGAAGTCCCGGCCACGGTGATTGCCGATCTGCCCGACAGCGCGACCGCGGCACAGTCGGCCGAGCGCGCCGCGCGGCGCCTCGACCTGCATCGCGCGATGAAGCAGTTGAAGCCGCGCGAGCGCAGCATGCTGTGGCTCGCCTACGCGCAGGGGTGGTCGCACGAAGAGATCGCCGGCGCGGTCGGCGTGAAGACGTCGAGCATGAAACAGATGCTGCACCGCGCGCGGCAGCGGCTGCTGGCGGTGATGCATCGTGGAGGACGGCTATGACCCACCTACGCCAAGGCGACGGCGGACAAGCCGCCTGCGACTGCCCGAATGAGACCGCTGTCGTAAACGCGGTGCTGTCCGGTTCATGGCCGCACGGCTGCGACGAGGCGCTCGTCGCGCACGCGCAGCATTGCCTCACCTGCAGCGAAGTCGCCAGCGTGTCGATCCTGCTGCGTGAAGACAGCGAGCATTCGCGCATCGAGGCGCACGTGCCGGCGGCCGGCCAGGTGTGGTGGCGCGCCGCGGTGCGCGCGCGGCTCGAATCCACGCACGCGGCGGCGCGGCCGATGACCTGGATGCACGGCATCACCGCCGCGATCGTTGCGGGCGTCGTGCTTGCCGCCTTGACGGCGATCTTCCCGGTGTTGCCGAGCGCATTCAACACTGCGTGGACGTTCGCGAGGGAGTTGTTGCCGAATCCTGAAATCGCGACCGCGATCGGCGACGGCTTGCGATTGAGCCTGTTCGTGGGCCTGGGCGCCGCGGTGCTGATGCTGCTCGCGCCGCTCGCGTTGTATTTCGTATTGCGGGAAGACTGAGTCGCTCGTAACGCAGGGGCGAACTCTAGTTCGCCCGCTCTATCGCGCTGATTCGCAGTTGCCGGGCCGCGGCGGTTCCTCCGGTGCGCCCGGTTTTTTTGCGCAGTAATGGAATCTCGCGCCGCGGCGGTTTTCGACTTCGTAATACTGCGGGCACTGCGGCCAGTACTCGACCTCCTCCTGCAGCTCGCGATACCGGGACACCGCCTCCTTGGCATCGATCAGCGTCGGTCGCAAGTGCGGCCCCAGCGCCGCGTCGCGATGAAAGTTCGGCGGTGCCACTCCATCGCACGACGCGACGCGCGGCATCAAGCCCGACGCTTCGGAGAGCACGATGTTGGTGGCGTTCGAGCTGAACGCGTTGAAGCCAAGCCGCTCGAACCTCAGGACCGAGCCATCGGTCATCTCGACGCGCGCGCTCACGCCATCATTCGCGAACAAGCCGCTGCCGCATTCGATGTGCGCGGATTTCATCTGCACAATGCCGCCGAGTTGCGCGTTGACGTACGCGCACTCGCGGTTCGCAGGGAGAACAGAACAGTTCGAACACAACACCGTTAAGAGAAC
>DASUSZ010000380.1:0-4401 GCA_036374815.1 Vicinamibacterales bacterium
CGATCAACACCATGCGCGGGTCGTCGGGTGTGCCGTGGCGTTTGTCGCCTTCGTCGGGAAACCAGATCTTCCAATCAGGTGCGTAGAGCTCGTGAATCTTCGCGCGATCGCGCGACACTATGGCCGTGCCGGAGACCGACACCCATTCACGGTTGCTGCTGCGGTAGTAGGTCAGGTTGACGTGCTGATCGTGCTTGAGATCGCTCAGCTTCGCGGTGCCGTCACGGCAGACGAACCACAAATCGGCGCCGTCGGCCTGCTTCTGGTTGGCCATCGCGCGCGAGCGCAGGTGCCCGTCGGGACGGCGCGTGGTCATCATTGCCGTATCGATCGACTCGATCGCGGCATACAACTTCTCCAGTTCGCTCTTCATCGATGCCTCTAGCGCGGCAAGTGCAACCCGCGTGCCCGGCGATATGATTCGGCGGTGCGATTCCTGGCGTTCGTTACGGCCGCGGTACTGCTGCAGGTGCCGGGCTGGCAGCCCTCCTTCGAGCAGGTCCAACCGGAACTGTTTGGCGCAGCCGGCGGGCAAGCCAATGCCTGGGCGGATGCCGACAACGACGGCGATCTCGATTATTTCGTCGCGTTCCGCGGCCGCGCCAACCGTCTCTATCGCAACGACCAAGGCACGTTCCGTGACGTCGCCGCCGAGGTCGGTCTCGCCGACACCATCGAGACGCGCGCCGCGGCGTGGGGCGATTTCGACGGCGACGGCGATGCCGATCTCTTTGTCGGCTTCGCGGATCCAAAGGCCGCGGCAAAGGTCTATCGCAACGACTCACGGGGCGCGCGCTTCGTCGACGTCGCGAAAGAGATCGGCGTGAACCTGAACGGCGTCGCGCGTCAGCCGGCGTGGATCGACTACGACGGCGACGGCGATCTCGATCTGTTTGCCGCGTTCCGCGATGTGAAGAACCGGCTGCTGCGAAACGATCGTGGGCAGTTCACCGACGTTACCGATGCCGCCGGCATCGGCGATCCACGCAAGACGGTCAGCGCCGTGTGGTGTGACTTCGATCGCGACGGCGATCTCGATCTGTTCACGGCCAACCAGGAAGGCGAGGCCAACGGGCTGTATCGACAACACCAGGGCAAGTTCGAGGACGTTGCGGCCGCCGCGGCAGTCGCGGCCACACCGCGGCCCGCCGCCGACGGCGGCGTCGGCCCGAGCGTGGCCGACTTCGATCGCGACGGCGACTTCGATCTGTTCGTCGCCAATTACGGACCGAGCGCGCTCTACCGCAACGACGGCGGCCTCAAGTTCACGGACGTGGCCCGCGAGCGCGGCATCGACTTGAACGGCCACGGCGTGACCTCCGGATGGGGGGATCTCGACAACGACGGTCTGCCGGATCTTTACGTCGGCAACTTCATCGCCGGCCAGCCGCTGTATCGCGATGCGTTGTTCATCAACGCCGCCGTCCGGTTCGTCGATGCGCTGCCCGCCGCGATTCAACGGCACGACGCCACGCACGGCGTCCAGTTCGTCGACTTCGATCAGGACGGCCGCCTCGATCTCGCCCTCACCAACAACGATCCACAAGGCGGCGGGCATCCGCTCTGGCGCAACACCTCGCGGATGCGAGGCCGCTCGATTGCCGTGGAAGTGACCGACCCGAACGCCCGCCGCTCGCGCGCCGGCAGCGAAGTGCGCGCCTATCGCGCCGGCACGCGTCAGCTGCTCGCGTCGGCGCTCGTCGATTCAGGCAGCGGCTACTGCTCGCAAAACGAAATGCCCGTCCACCTGGGGATCGGTGACGACTGGAAAGGAAATGTCGATATCGAGGTCATCACGCTGCTCGCCAACGCCCGGCATGCCAGCATCGTCCGCAACGTGAACCCCGACGACTACCGCGGCAGGTCGCTCCGCATCATTACGACGAGATGACTGCGTCAGGGTTTCTTCCTCAAATGCCCGTACATCAGCTCCTCGGCAAACGGCACGCACTTGTATTCCATCAACTGGACGTTCGGCTCGCGGCGCCGGTAGAGCGGCATCTTGATCTTCCACGGCCGCGAGAACACGTTCGGATCCTCGATCGTGGCCTCGTAATCGAGCGTGTTGGCGTCGATCGCCGTGTAGCGCTCCGTCACTTTCAACGCATCGCTGTGATAGTTGCCGGCGCGATCGAACCACGTGTCCGGCATGTGATCGGTCACCTCGATCACCAGTGATTCGCCGTCCCACTTGCCGACGTTCCATCCCATCCACGCCGGCGCCGGGCTCTTCTCCTGCGTGTTCATGCGAACGACGCGGCTTGCGCTCGTGAACTCGTACGCGAACAGCACGTTGTCCTTCGACTGCACGATCTGAAACGGGTACGGCATGTAGGTGGCGCGCGGGATGCCCGGCATGAAGCACTTGATCTCCGGATCGAGCTTCATCCAGTTGGCGCGATTCTGATTGCGCTTCTCCAGCGCCGCCGGCAGGTACGGAATCTCGTCGCCTTCGACGACGCCGAGACCGCCGGGGATGCTGAACGCCGCGGCGAGCGCGACGACCGGGCCCATGCGCGCTTCGTGCGGCTCGAGGTCCCAGTTCGCCGTGTTGTTCGCCTGCCAGATGCCGCTGATGTTCGGCGTGCCGTCGGGCGTGCGCGGCGCGCGATAGGCCTGGTCCTGCGCGGCGCCAATCGCGATTCCATCACACGCCGCGGTGACCGCCGCGGCCAGGGCCAGACCTGCAAGAGCCAGTCGCTTGGGCTGCGCGAAGTCGAAGGCCTTCATTTACCGCCCCTTCGGTTTGGGTTTCTCGTTCGGATCCTTGCCGTCGCGCGGAGCGCCGGTGCCCGACGATCCCATGAACAGCGTGCGGCCGTCGGGGAAGGTGATGTCGCGGCCGTTGGCGCGCAGGCGCCCGTCCTTGGCTTTGTAGCCCGACACGACGATCACGGTGCCGACCTTCACCGAATCGCGCGTGATGCCGTTGCGCTGCAGCGTGTTCGGCGTGCCGCCTTCGACCATCCAGATCTCGCTCTTGCCGCTGGCCGCCTTGTTCTCCATGTGGATCCAGGCGTGCGGGTTGATCCACTCGATCTTGGTGATGGGACCGCGCAGCGTGACCGGCGCGTTGGCATCGAACTCGGCGGAGAATGCATGGTGGGCGAGCACAGGTCCGGCCGCCGCCATGAGACCGAACCCCAGGAACAAGGCTTTACGAAGCATCGCTATCTCCCGTGCGCGAGAGGATAACCCAGCAAGCCGCGTGCGCGAAACTGACGATCCTCAGCGGGGAACGGTGGCGGGAATGAAATCTACGATCAGCGCGGCTTCCACGTCGCGCAAGACCAGGTACTGCCCGACGATGCGATATTCGAGCGCTTTCGGGAGAGGCGGCAACGCGCTCAGCAGCGCCGGCGGCATCGTCGCCATCGGTGCCGCGCCTGGGAAGCGCAAGTGGATTGCGGGCGTCACCTTCGACGGTCCCTCGTCATCAATCTCCGCCAGCACCGGGCCGAGGTTCTGCTGCTGAACGACGTCGACGACGCGGCGCTTGAACATCTCGCTGACCACCGGCCGGAACACGTCGCCCGGCTTGGCCTTGGCGCGCGCGCGCTGAATTGCCGCGGCGAGCGCGTCGCTCGCCTGGTTGAGCTGGCTGGCCGTGGAATTCGATACCGGGCCCGCAATCTTTTCGCTGACCAGCCGCTCGCGCAGCGCCATGTACTGCGCAATCGCCGTTTCAAACTGGCTGATTGCCTGGATTTCATCGACTTTACTGACCTGCGCCGCCGTCGCGGATCCGCCGGCAAATACCGCAGCAATCAGCATTGCCGCGCCTGGATTTTTCAGCCTTTTCACCCTATCTATCTTTGCAGGAATCGCTCCGTTTCTTTCCGCCTTGTGCCTTTTGCCTTCTTCCTTTTTTTCAGCGACACTACGCCGCATGAGACACCTGCCCGCGTTTCTCATCGCCTTCACGGTGGCAACCGTCGCAACGCTTGGCGCGCAGTCCGCCAGCAAGTACTCGACCGATCCGCCGGTTGGGTGGAAGGTGCCGCGCACCGCCGACGGCAAGCCCGATCTGCAGGGCGTGTGGGGGAACAACGGCGTCACGCCGATGACGCGTCCGACACAGTGGAAGGACAAGACGGTGTTGACCGATGCCGAGGTCGACGAGCTCAAGGGCTTTCTTGCGAAGTACGTCGATCAGGGCGGCGATGCGATCTTCGGCAACCTGGTCCAGCTGGTGCTGAACGCCAGGGACAAGGGCGAGTTCAAGCAGACCTCGTACGATCCGACGACCGGCAACTACAACCAGTTCTGGATGGCCGATCGCGACTGGGACAACCGCACGTCGCTCATCATCGATCCGCCTGACGGACAGTTTCCGGCATTGACGCCCGAAGCGCAGGCGCGCCGCGCCGCGGCCGCCGCGCGTCCGCGCACGCGAGGTCC
>DASUSZ010000381.1:0-20552 GCA_036374815.1 Vicinamibacterales bacterium
CGGCAGCGTCAAGGTCCGCCGCGAGCTGCATGCCGGCCCGGTCCACATCGTCGGCTACGAGTTCAAGCTGCAGCAGGTGTTTCTCAACCTGTTCCTGAACGCGCGCGACGCGATGCCGAGCGGCGGCTGGCTCGCCATCTCGACGCGCATCGAGGGCGGCGAGGCGGTCGCGGAGGTTTCCGATACCGGCAACGGCATCCCGGCTGAGCACCTCGCGCGGATCTACGATCCGTTCTTCACCACGAAACCGATGGGCCAGGGCACCGGCTTGGGGTTGTCGATTACCTACGGCATCGTGCGCGAGCACGAGGCCACGATCCAGTGTGACAGCGCGCCCGGCAAGGGCACGCGATTTGAACTCCGTTTTATGTCCGCGCCGGATTCGACTGCCGCCTCCCCACAGCGTCAGCGCGCAGGTGTTTAATGCGTAAGGCAGGTTTCTGATGCGGAAGCACAACGCAGCAGTCCTCGTCATCGACGACGAAGAAGTAATGCGGGACATTCTCGGCACGCTGCTGGAGCGCGAAGGCTACAGCGTGCGGCTGGCGTCGTCCGGCCAGGAAGGTTTGGATCTCGCGCGCTCGCTGCCGTTCGATGCCGTCATCGTCGACGTGATGATGCCGGGGCTCGACGGCATGCAGGTCCTCGAGGAGCTGAAGAAGCACGATGAGGAACTGCCGGTCCTGATGATCACCGCCTACGCCTCGATGGAGAGCGCGATCGCGGCGATGAAGAAGGGCGCGTTCGATTACATCACCAAGCCGTTCAAGAACGACGAAGTGCTGGTGGTGCTGCAGAACGCGATCGAGCGGCGCCAGCTGGTGGCCGAGAACGTCGCGCTGCGCCAGAACCTGCAGGCGCGCTATCACAAGTTCTCCGGCATCATCGGCAAGAGCAGCCGCATGAAGCAGGTCTTCGATCTGATCATCCAGGCCGCGCCGAGCCGCAGCACGATTCTGATCACCGGCGAGAGCGGCACCGGCAAGGAGCTGGTGGCGCGCGCGATTCACAGCAACTCGGCGCGCAGCGAGAAGTCGTTCGTCGCGGTGAACTCCGGCAACCTGCCGCCCGATCTGCTCGAGTCGACCCTGTTCGGCCACGTCAAGGGCGCCTTCACCGGCGCGGTGTATCCGAAGAAGGGCATGTTCGATCTCGCCGACAAGGGCAGCATCTTCTTCGACGAGATCGGCAACATTCCGATCGAGACGCAGGCCAAGCTGCTGCGCGTGATGCAGGAGCGCGAGTTCATGCGCCTCGGCGGCATGGAGACGATCAAGGTCGACGTCCGCATCATCGCCGCGACCAACGTCGATTTGAAGCAGGAGATGGAGGAGGGCCGTTTCCGCGAGGACCTGTTCTACCGCCTGCATGTCATCAGCATCCAGCTGCCGGCGCTGCGCGAGCGCCGCGACGACATCCCGCTGCTGGTCCAGCACTTCCTCGAGAAATACGGCCAGGAGAACGAGCGCAAGAACATCGAGGTCGCGCCCGAGGCGCTCGACCTGATGATGGAATACGACTGGCCGGGCAACGTGCGCGAGCTCGAGAACGTGATCGAGCGCGCCGTCGTGCTGTGCACCGGTTCGCGCATCGGCCTCGAGTTGATCCCCGAGCACGTGCGCAAGAACCCCGCCTTCCAGATCCCGCACGTCGTCATGCCTGCGGACGGCATTTCGCTGAAGGATGTAACGGTTGCTTACGAGCGGCAGTGGATCGAATCCGCGCTCGAAGCCGCCGGCGGCGTCCAGAAGCGCGCCGCGGAATTGCTGCGCATCAAGCCGACGACGCTGAACGAGATGATCAAGCGCTACGACATCCGCCCGCGCCGCAAGAAGGCATCGGCGGGCGCCAACGATCCCGAGAACGGCAACGGCTCCGAAAACGGCGGCGAGCTGGAGCCGGTCGAAGTCGAATAACGGGCTCGAACGTTGGGGGAGGACTTTAGTCCTCCCCGCTTCCAATATCACATGAACGGTTGGAGCGGCGTGCGTCCCACAGCGATCCACGCACGGCGAAAGACTCGTCGCACGAATGTAACGAAGACTGACATCGTACCCCCCGAAATTGATGTAGTTTCTGCGTACGGCGATGTTGCAGAAATTGAAGCGAAATTGCCCGTCGCGATGTCAGTCTTGGTTACAAATCCGCCGTGGGTCGCGCGGGTGCGTTCAGTTGACGCCGCCGGTCTGCGCGCGACGGCGATTACGCTGTCGCTCACGGCGGTGCGTCCTGACCCGACCGGTTGCGGCGAGCCCCACCTGCAGGAAAAGCAGCGCCATCCATCCGGTGAAGATGGCGCCGTGCACGTGCATGACGAGCGGCCTCGCGACACCGCCCGTCAACAGCGTCCCGAAGTAGCCTGGCCAGAAGCCCGTGACGACCGTCGCGATCAGGAAAACCGTCAGCCGGAGGTAGAACTGATGGCTGCGCCGCTGTGCGCAATCACCTGGTCGCGAAGCAGTGCGCGCGGGTTACCGGCGACGTTGCCGGGTAGCGCCATCCGATGACCTCCTGTCGCTTTCAACCAGCCGCTTCATGTCACGGTACGCGGCATCGATCAACGCCTGGAGTGCCGCTGCATCGACGTCGCGGTCCGCGCGAATTTTCACGTGCCGCATGTGCCTGCCCGAGCCTTCCAGCAGACCCTTTGGATCGGGCAGATCCGCGCCGCCGAAGAAGCCGACGTTGACGTGCACCGTGAATGCGTCGACGTAGCCGAACGCCGCATCGCCGACGCACGCGGTGAGCTGATCGTCGTGGATCAACTCACGAACGTCGTCTCCACACGCGCGCATCGCGTCGAACCATCGCTTCGCGATCGCGGCCAGCTCTTCGGGTTGATCGCGCAGCCACTCATCAACGGCGGGATCGTGGGCGCGCGCGCCTGACAGCAGGAAGAGACGGCTCATCGGCATGGCACCTTAACACGAACGGCGCCGCCGGCTCAGTACTCGCTGAAGATGCGTCGAATCTCTGTCACGTCCGTCGTCTTGGTCAATGCCAGCATCAGCAGGATGCGCGCCTTCTGCGGCGTCAGCGTGTCCGACGGCACGATGTTCATGGCGTCGAATTCAGCGGTGGGCGTGACGCGGCCGTTGCCGACGCGGCTCGATCGCACCAGCACCGGCCGGGATGCGGCCGGCAGCGCATTGATGTTCTTGACCGCGTTCGCCTCGGAGATCGCCAGCGTGCCGTTGCCGGTGCCGGCGAACACGAGGCCCTTCGCGCCGCCTTTGATCGCGGCGTCGATCAGCGAGGCATCCGGCTCGATGTACGAATAAAGGATCGTGACCTTCGGCAGCGTGGTCAGGCTGGTGATGTCGAATTCGGAGTTGCTGGTGTGCCGCTTCGTCGTGGTGCGGTAATAGCTGATGCGATCTTCGTCGACATAGCCGAGGATGCCCAGCTCGGGCGCGCGGAAGGTCTCGACGCGAAGCGTGTTGGTCTTGGTGGTGTCGCGGGCGGCGTTGATCTCGTCGTTCAACACGATCAACCCGCCCTTGCCGCGCGATTCAGGTGCGATTGCCGTCTTCACCGCGTTCAGCAGATTCAACGGCCCATCGGCGCTGATCGCCGTCGCCGGACGCATCGCGCCGACCAGCACGACCGGCTTGTCCGAGCGCACGGTCAGGTGCAGGAAGTACGACGTTTCCTCGAGCGTGTTGGTCCCAGAGGTGACAACGAAGCCGGCGACCGCGGGCGTCTCCTTGAGGATCGTGTTGATGCGCTTCGCGAGCGTCAGCCAGTTGTCGATCGTGAGATCGGAGCTGCGGACGTTGACGATCTGTTCGACGCGGACGTCGGCAATCTGCGCGATCTGCGGCACTGCCTTGACGAGCTGCTCGCCGAGTATCGCGCCCGGCTTGTAGTTCGAGAGATCCGTTGCCGACGAGCCCGATCCTGCGATCGTTCCGCCCGTCGACAGCACGTAGACGATCGGCTTGGCGGGTTGAGTGGAGGCAGGAGCCGCAAGGCAGAAGGCAACAATCGTGACGGCGAACATTCGAATCTTCATGTGCAGCCTATTTAATGGAGATCGCGCCGGTCCTGGCGAGGCGATCGAAGTAATCGGTCACGGCCGAGATCGGCAGCGGGCGGAACTCCGCCGACACCGCGTCGCGGATGTCGCTGATCGATCGCTTGCCGTCGATGAAGTTGGTGAGCTCGTAGAGAATCAGCTTCACATCCGGGTAGGTCAGGAACGCCGTCGGCGGCTCGATGGCTGCGATGGCGTCCTTGCCCACCCGCGACGGCACCCGCCGGTCCTCGCCGCCGCGGCCGCGGATGCGTTCAGCGGCCGGCACGAACGCCGAGCTGGTGATGCCCATGCTCGTCCACACGCTGGTGATGCCTTTCTCCATGTCGGCAATGCGGCTGCGCAGCATCGGATCGGCCGGCGCCGGCATGAATGATTCAAACGATCGCATCCGCCGCTGCTCGCGCTCGATTGCCTGGCCGAACATGATCAACACGTCCGCGCTGGCGCGCTGCTGAGGACCCATCTGCGCGACGGCTCTCCTGCCATCCTCGGCCAGCCGCGCATGCGCGCCGACTGTCAGGTGCGACAGCAACGCTTCGGCGCCCGCGTTCGGCAGCGTCGCGAGGAAATAGGCAGACGCGGCTGCGACGATCGCAGCGCGATCGTTCGACACCGCCGGATTGACGACGATCGTCGTCGAGGACACGCCGTAGGGCTCGAATGCAAGCTGGCCAATCGCTTCGTAGGGCCGCGCCGCCGTCATCCCATTCTGCCGCGCGAATACTTCGGCGACCTCGTCGGCAATGCTGGCGTGGGACCACAGGCTTCGCACCACCTGCAACGGCGCGTCAGCCACTTCCGCGACGTGAATCACCGCCCGCGCGCGGCGTCCGATCTCCGGATCGACCGCGGAGACGACGCGAATCGATCGATTGGGTTGGGCGAGCTTCTTCGAAGCGACCAACGCACTGATCCTGCGTGCCGCCCGTGTCGCCGCGCCGCACTCATTCTGCCGGCAGGTGATCAGAATGTCGCTGCCTGGATCCGAACCGGTCGTTGTTGCCGGAACTTCCGGAATCGGCGCCTGCTCCCCGATCGCGCGCAGAATCTCCGGCTCGAGTAACGTCTCCGCCGGCGTCATCGGCGCCCGCGGCCCGAGCTGAATCAAACTGACAACCAGGACTAGTAACTTCACTGTCAACTCGCAACTAACTGGCAACTGCCAACTGGCAACTGCCAACTACCGCCGCAGGGCGCCAATCAGTTTGTCGTACTTCTGCATGATCACGTCCCAGCGGTAATTCTTCTTCACGTATTCCTTGCCGTTCCGTCCCATCCGCTCGCGCAGGCGGTCATCGGCGAGCAGCAGCTTCGTGCACTCGACGAACTCGTCGCGGTCCTGGTAGAACAAGCCGGCGTTGCTCTTCGTGCAGTGCTCGACCAGCACCTCCGCTCGCGCGTTGCACAACACCGGCGTGCCGACCGCCATCGCCTCGAGCGCCAGCAGCGACAGGCTCTCGAACGGCGACGGCACCACGACGATCGTGGCAGCCTCGAGAGCCTGCAGCCGCTCGCGCTCCGAGAGCAGTCCGGCAAATCTCACCCACGGCACTTCCGGCAGCTGCATCAGCTTCACGCCCATCAGCGCCAGCTGCGCATCGCCGCCCTGTTCCTTGTAGCTCGTGAAGTACTCGATCAGCTCCTCGCAACCTTTGCCCGCGTCGATGCGGCCGCCGTACAGCAGGAACTGGCCCTGCAGCCGGTGGCGACGGCGGAACTGGGCGCCGCGCGCGCGCAGGTGCGGCGCGAGCCGCTTGTGCATCTCTTCTTCGTCGTCGGGTTCGGGATCCTCGGGCTGCGCCTGGTCCTGCATCAGGTCCACGCCGCACCCGACCGTTTCCTCGGCAATGCTCCGGAACTCGAAGGTCGTCTTCAGAAAGTTCTTCTCGACCTCGGTGTTGAACGCCACCGCGGCGGCCTTCTTGAACATCTCCTTGTAGATCGAGAGATGAATCGCCGGCTCATTGTGCGCGGTCGGCACCAGGATGCTGCGCGACGGATCGATGTCCATGCCGAGCACCGTCGGCGCATAAAGATAGGTGAAGAAGATCAGCGCGTCATATTGGCGATGGTTGCGTGCCAGGTATTCGATCAGCGCCGGGCACCACGGGCCCTGCTGCTGCAGCCACGACATCTCGTCTTCGCGGGTGTGCGCGTTGTGGAAGATCCAGTCGGAGTATTGATTGAAGGCCGCGATGTCGCGGGTCTGCGCGTTCTTGAAGCGCCGCACCGTGACGCCGCGGATGCGATCGTTGCCTTCGGGGTATTCGTTCTCCCACGTGATGTAATCCCGCGCGCACGTCGTCAACACCTCGACGTCGTGCTTGCCCGCGAGCCGCTCGGCGATCAGCCGGCAGTGATACTCGGAGCCGCCGAGGATTTCGGCGCCGTAGCGTTGGACAATGAATCCAATCTTCACAGTGTCAGCCTTTCAAGCTCCTTGCGGATGCGATCGTCGCCGAAATCGGCCAGCCGGGTGCGCTGCCGGGCAATGACCTGCGCCCGCAAATCGTCGTTGTAGGCGAGCTCGCCGAGGAGCTCGGCCGCGTATTCGAGATCTTTCGGCGCAAACTGCACGCCGGCGCCGCCGAGCGTGTCGGGCACCGCCGTCGATGCGTAGGCAAGCACCGGCACATCCGCCGCCATCGCTTCCAGCAGCGGCACGCAGAACCCCTCATGCTCGGATAACGAAATATAAACGCTCGCCGTCCGGTAGTAGGTCGCCAGGTCTTCGTCGGGAACAGCGCCGGTGAAAATGAAGCGGCCCTGCGGCATGCGGTAGCGCTCGAGCAGCGCGCGGATCGCGGCGTAATAGCGCGGCGTGGCGTCGGTCTTGCCGACGAACACGAACCGGTACTGCTCGTCGACGTAGCGCTTGTAGTGCTCGGCCAGCTTGATGTGATCCTCGATCTTCTTGTTCGGGACGATGCGTCCGACGAACAGGAAGTTGGTCCAGCCTTCTTCGTTGAGCACTTCCTCGAGCGCCGGCCGGCGCGGCGCGCGCGTGATGCGGTCGGTGTCGACCGCGATCGGAAACACGCCGGTGTTCGTGAAGCCGAGCGCTGCGAGCTCCTGTCGGTTGTATTCGGAATCGCCGAGCGCGATGTCGGTGTGGCCGACCAGCGTCTGCAGATCTTCGCGTCCGAGCTTCGCCAGCCGGAATATCTCCGGCGCATAGCCGGCGAAGAAGTGCGCCGGCGTGACGTTGTGATACTGCAGCACGCGCCCCGACGGCAGCTTCGCGAATTCCGCGGTCATCGGCGAGACCAGCGCGAAATGGAAGATCGTCAGGTCGCCTTTGCGCGCACTCGCATCGGTCCACGGAATCACATCGCCGCGCAGGTCGTCGTCGATGGTCATGGCGTAGAGGTCGGACTGATGTCCCATCTCACGCAGCAGCGCGCGCACGCGCCTGGCGGAGTCGCCAATCGCATCGCCTTTATGCGCCGCCGGCACCCATTGGTTGACGATCACTGTGCTCCCGGTTCCCGGTTCCCGTCCCTCGACTTCGCTCGGGACGGCCCTGAGCTGGTCGAAGGGCCGGCTCCCGCCGGTGGCGGCGGCAGCGCCAGAAAGGCCGACGGTCGATACGCCTTGATTTCGTCGTACTGCTCGGCGCGATCGACCTGGTCCCAAAAATCAAAGGCGACGGCCGGATGTTCCCGGCGCGGCGAGGCCAGCACCTTCTCGACGTGGCGCAGCAGCGTGCCCGCGAAATCCTTGGCGGCGAGCCGATCGAGCGCGGCATACTGGCCGTCGACGATTCGATCGGCCAGAGCCCGATCGTCGACGATGGCGTTGATGAGGCCGGCGACGTGCATCGGATCCTTGTCGGTGAATAAAATCCCCGCGCCATCCATCGTCGCCGGCACCGCGGTCGCCGCGTAGGCGATCACCGGCACGCCCATGTGGAAGGATTCGATGAGAGGGACGCAGAAGCCTTCGTGCTCGCTGGCGCAGACGAATACGTCGGCGAGCTCGTAGTACGCGACCAGCTCCTCGTTCGTCACGTGCCCGACCAGGTGCACATCCTTCGCGCCGATCCTGGCGATGAAGTTGTGCAGCAGCGCCAGGTAGCGCTCGAATCCGGAATGCGCCCCGACCAGCAGCAACCGCGATCGAGGATTGAAGCAGGTCTTGTAGGCGTGGAAGAAGCGGATGACGTCCTCGATGCGCTTGTTCGGAATCACGCGGCCGACAAACAGCAGGTTGACCCAGTCGTCGTCGTAGCCACCCGCGAAGGTGTAATCGCCCTCGCCGCTCAGGTGATCGAACCCCGGGACGACGTCGAGCACGCCGGTGGGCGAGAAGCCGAGCGCTTCGAGCTCCTGGCGGTTGTATTCGGAATCACCGAGCGCGAGGTCGCAGCGCGATTTGTAGAGCGCCAGCTCGCGCCGTCCCCTGAAACAGAGCCGCACCAGCTCCTTGTTGATGTCGACGAAATATTCCGGCGGCGTGATGTTGTGATAGATGAGCACCATCCGATCGGGCAGCGCGTAGGCCATGCGCGACGCGCGCGAGCCGATCGAGAAATGGTGAATCAGGATGTTGTCGGGATCGCTCGCCTCGGCCAGGTCGCGATAATCACGCGTCAGGTGCTCGAGCCGCGGATCGGCGGTCTGAACGAAAATGTCCGACTCGTATCCGGCGCCGCGCAGGACGCGCTGAATGCCGAGCACCTCGTGACCGATGGCGTCGCCATAGCCAAGCGTCGCGAGCACCTGATGGACCGCGGGCGCCATTTACCTTGCGCCGCCGCCACTGCCACCGGGCCGCCGCCCGCGGCGATGCGGCCGCCCGCGCCGCTGCTGATCGCGCTTGCCCTGAGCGGAGTCGAGGGGGTTGCGCTCGTTGGGACGCGATTGGCCCGCGGCTCTCGGCTCCCGGCTTTCGGTTCTCGGCTGACGGTCGGCCATCGGCTTTCGGCCTTCGGCTTTCTGCACTTCCGCTTTGTCGCGGTGTTCCGGCCGCGATTTGTGATCGTGCGGCCGTCCCTGCGCCGGGCCGCGCCAATCAGATCTTGGCTGCTGCGGCCGCGGAGCGGCCGCCTGCGCCGAGCGCTGAAACCCGGAAGCCGAAGGCTGCTGCCGGTCTTCTGCCTTCTGCCTTTTGCCTTCCGACTTGTCGGCGGCAGTTTCCTTGTACGCGCCCACCGGCAGCTTCTTCACCACGTCGTCTGCAGGCGGCTGCGTCTTGCGGCGGCGGGTGAACCAGCCGGGCGCCGGCTCCATCTGCCGCGGCGCCGATTCCTTCGACAGCTGGTTCAGCATGTCGACGTACTTCTTTTCGATCACCGGCCACGCGTAATTCTTCTCGAAGAAGGCGCGCCCGTTCCTGCCGAGCGCGGCCTGCAGGCTCGGCGTCGTGTCGATCGCCCGCATCGTCTCGGCGAACTCAGGGTAGTTCGCGTAGAACAATCCCGCGTTGCTGCGCAGGCACTGGCCCTGCAGCACGTCGCACTTCGCGTTGGCCAGCACCGGCTTGCCCATCGCCCACGCTTCGAGCGCCACCATCGACAGGCTCTCGAGATACGACGGCATGATCAGCAGCTCCGACGCGGCCATCGCGTCGTACTTGTCCTGATCCTCGAGGAAGCCGAGGTGATGGATGCGCGGATGCTTGGGAATCGGGATATGCGGCGTGCCGATTAACACCAGGTGCATGCCGTCGACCAGCGATGCGCTGTAGTGCTCGAAAAAGTTGAACAGCTCCGCGCAGCCCTTGTTCTCGTCGATTCGGCCGACGTAGACCGCGAAGCGATCGCGCATGTCGAACTTCTGCCGGAAGCGTCCGCCGTTGGAGCGCTCGGGAATGTCCGAACCAACGCCCACCACTACACCGGGCACCGAGTGGTTGTTCGACACGCCCTGGATCAGCGCGCGCTCTTCGAGCGAGTTGTACATGAAGGCGCGGACGCCGCGGAAAACCGGCGGGTAGATGCCCAGCCCCAGCGCGCTGTCGCGCTCAGCCGTCGGCACCAGGATCGCCTTCGACGGCACCGCGCGGCAGCCGTGATACGAGTGGTGGTAGCGGAAGCTGAAAAAGATGAAGAAGTCGTAATCCGCTTCGTGCGCCTTGATGTGCTCGATCAGCGCGGGGCTCGTCGGCCCTTCCGCTTCGAGCCATGCCAGCTCGTCGCCGAGCGAGTGCTTCTCGGTGAAGACCTTCTTCGACCACTTTCCGAATTCGACCGGATCGCGCTCGACGGCCAC
Organism: Vicinamibacterales bacterium; assembly: GCA_036374815.1. Lineage (GTDB taxonomy): Bacteria > Acidobacteriota > Vicinamibacteria > Vicinamibacterales > UBA2999 > 12-FULL-67-14b. The sequence continues at coordinate 10,252 of DASUSZ010000381.1, forward strand.
CGGGAAGCGATGCACCGGGATGCCGTGGATGACGTCGCGGCCCGGCGGATATTCGTTCTTCCACGAAATGTAATCGCGATGCGCGCACGTCGTCAGCACCTCGACCTGGACGTGCCTGGCGAGGTGCTCCGCCACATAGCGAGCATGCTGTTCGGCGCCGCCGTTGATGTCGGCGCCGTATCGCTGGACAACGATCGCGATCTTCACTGCAAGTCGTCGTCTGATTCGGACTTCGGCGGCTGTGGCACCTCGGTCCAGGGAGTCTCCGGCGCTTTCGGTGTTTCAGGCGGCGTCGAGGTTTCGTTCACCGCCTCGGGCTTGTCGAATCCACCGGCGTTCATCTCTTCGCCGTTCTCGAACTCGTCGCCTTCATCCTCGCCGGCTTCATACGCTTCGCCGCTATCCGGCCCCGCACCCTGGGCACCCTGCGCACCTTCTGCACCTTGTGCACCCTGCGGACCCTGTGCACCTTGCGCACCCTGAGCACCAAAGGCGCCTTGCCCGCTGCGGCGGCCGCGGCGGCGGCGACGACGGCGTTTTCCTGAGCCGTCACCTTGTTGCCCCGAACCAGGAACGAAGCCTTCGAAAGAACCCGCGCCCGTGGAACTACTGGAGTTTGTGGAACCACTGGAACCACTGGAACCCGTGGAACCTATCGAACCTGCCGCTAAGGAGGGACGTTCTTCGTCCCCGGCTCTATGCACAACCTCGGGCCGGTATTGCACGACCCCTTCGAGCGCGCGCACGCGGCGCTCGCTGAAATCAAGGCGGCTCGACAACGATTCGAGCTTCATGCGCAGGTTCTGCACCTCGATGCCCATGCGCGTCGTTTCGAGCACCAGGTTGTGCAGCACCTCGTAGTAAAGCGAATTCCACTCGGCGCGCGAGCGATCGAATTCGATCTTGCGGCGCGCCTCGCGCTTCAGCAGGTCGACGTTGAATTGCGCCTGCGTGTGCAGCACCTGGTGCAGGGTGTTGGCGTTGAACATCATCTTCAGCAGCGGTGCGAACAGCTTGCGCAGGAAGCGCACGCTGCCGCGATGGGTGGCGAAAATATCCGTCTGTTCCGCCGTATACGGCGGTGTAATCGCCGGCGGCTCGCTGGTCGGGGCCGGCCGGCTCTTGCGGAACTGCTCGAGCAGATCGGAGCGCAGGTTGTTCGGGTCGAGGAATTTCTCGAGCCGCACCGACGCCAGCTCGCGGATCTGCTCTTCGGTGTAGTCGGCGCCGCGCTTCTCGAGGATGCGCTGGCGGATCTGCTTCATGATCTGCTCGACGTCGACCGACTCGGATCGGATGGTGAAATCGCTCATCGCGAATGTCCTTTGGCGCGCTTGCGCGCCGCAAATTCCGGGGCTTCCTTGATGGTCGTGCCGAGGATGCCCAATGACTGTTTGAACGCATGCATGCCGGCGCGCGTGATCGCCGCCGGCGCTTCGCCGACGCTCGCAAAACCGTTTTCGTCCGGTGTCAGTTGCTCCCAGTTCTCGAACAGCCGTCCCCACGGGCTGTCGAGGACGTGCTTGATGTGCTTCTCCGCGTTCAGCGGGTACCACAGGCTGTCGTGATAGATGACGCTGGCAATGTAGGCCCACGGCGCCAGCACCGTCTTGAGCGACCACTCGATCGGCTTCTTGAGCGGACCCCAGTAGATGTAGTGCTGCATCTGCGAGGCGAAGGTCATCTTCTTGAACGGGCCGGTGAACTGCCAGTTCTCCTTCGCCGCGTCCTGGTCGCCGACGATCTCGATGTCGCGCGGATCGCCGCAGCCGAGCCCGAGCTCGTGCGCCATCCGGATGTACTTGATCGACATCGGATCCATGCCCATCAGCTTGGCGGCGACCGCGTCGATCGCCACCTGATCGGCGCTCGCCAGCATCACGTTCTTGACGTGCGGCACCATGCAGCGCGGGCCGGGGCCGTCACCCGCGAAGGTGCCGTCCATCACCGCGAACACGCCGCGATGGATCTTCTTCTGGATCATCAGCAGGTCGACCAGCGTCTCGTGGATGACCGGGTGGGTCCAGTGCCGCTTCTCGTTCAGCAATCCGCCGAACGCGTTCTTCATCGCGCCCGTCGTCGTCGTGAAGACGTGGGTCTTCACGGTCGGCAGGTGGAGGATGTTCTCGCCGATGAACCGCTTCGGAATCATGAAGCCGTCCGGATACACCTCGTTCAGGCAGAGGAACTTGTCGGCGAGATCGCCGACGGCGTCGCGGACGTTGATCCACGGCTCGTCGCCTTCATAGAGATGAATGTTGCGCAGGCCGTGCGCCTGCACCACCGGCAGCTGCTTGTTCTCCGTTTCGCCGAGGTGCGCGTCGATGACGACGGTGCGGTTGTGGCAGGCGTGAATCAGGTCCGGCTGGTAGCCGTCCTGCTTCATCGCCTGGATCACGCCGTCGAGCTGCCACGGCGTCGTGGAAGAACCCGGAAAGAAGAAATGCCAGGAGATGTTGACCTTGAGCGCGGTGTCGGCGTCCTTCGCGAGGACGTCCTGGTAACCCGCCAGGTTCATCACGGCGTGCGTGTCCCTGCGGACCGTCGCCGGCGTCGTCTTGACTAATGCGACCTTAGATCGTGCCAATAACCTCTTACGATCCGAGCCTGCCGCCGTAGATGATGGCGACCGACGTGAGCCCCCACAACACCACGCACGCGAGCAGCGGCCGATCCTCGATCAACAGGTCCGATGGACTTCCCCCGCCAGCCTTGCGGTGCACGAGGTAGAGATACCGGAACAGCCCATAGATCGGAAACGGCGTCGTCAGCACCATCCACTCGGTGCCGAACGACGCGTGGGTTTCGGGGCTCGCGCAGTAAATGATGTAGGCGACCATCGTCGCGGCCGCCACCACACCAATCATCTGATCGAGCAAGTACGGGTCGTACTCCTCCAAGATGCGGCGGTGTCCGCTGGCCCCTGCGGCAAGCAGCGTCATCTCGTGACGCCGCTTCGCCAGGCCGAGGAACAACGCCCCGAGCATCGTGCAGACCAGCAGCCAGTTACTGATGTGCACGCTAATCACCAATCCTCCCGCCACCGCCCGCAGCACGAAGCCGATGGCAATCGTCATCACGTCGAGGACGACGATGTGCTTCAGCGAGCGGGTATAGACGACGAACAACGCGAGGTAGGCGGCGGCCGCCACCCCGAACGCCGGCCGCAGCGCAAAGGCGGCGACCAGCGCAATCGCGCTCAGCACCACCGCCGCGATCGTGGCGGTGCCCGGCGACAAATCCCCTGATGCGATCGGCCGCTTCTGCTTGATCGGATGCAGCCGGTCCTGCTCGCGGTCCGCGACGTCGTTAATCAGGTAGACGGCGCCGGACAGCGCGCAGAAAATCAAAAAGGCCGCCGTGGCTTTCGCCGTGGCGGCCGGATCGAGCAGTTTGACGGCAAAAATCAGCGCCGCAAAAACAATCAGGTTCTTGGTCCACTGATCCGGTCGCAGCGAAACGAACAGGCTCGCCGCCGTTGACCGAGTCGTCACTACAACGAGCCTTACTTGTAGCTCTTGATCGCTTCCGCCTCGGAGTCGAACGTGTCGAACACGGTCAGCAGCTTGGTGATCGACAGCAAATCCTCGATGCGCTTGGTCAGGTTGAGCAGCTTGAGGCTGCCGCCCTGGCGGCTCACCGTGGTGTAGGTGCGAACCACTTCGCCGAGGCCCGCGCTGTCGATGTAGGGGACAGCTTCGAGATTCAGCAACAGCTTCTTCTTGCCGGCAGCCAGCAGGCTGTTGATCTTGTCCTTCAGCAACTCGTCGCCCTCGCCCAGGGTCATCTTGCCCTTGAGGTCGAGCACGGTCACGTCACTCACGGTGCGTTCGACGATTTCCATCTGCTAGGTCCCCTGCGTCGTAATCCCTTACAAGACCAGCCAGGTCTTCGCCCTGGCTGGTTAACAGTATCTCTTGCGCGCGCTCCGCGCGCGGTTACATAAGCGCCCGTAATCTACCATACGGGCGCCCGTCCATTTACTCCGTTTCGCGGCGCATCTTCTTGCGGTTGCGCTTGCGGGCGAGCGCCTGTTTTGCGCGGCGCTTGTCACCCGGCTTCAGGTAGAAGGAGTGCTTCTTGATGTCCTTGATGATGTCTTCCTGCTGCACCTTGCGCTTGAAACGCCGCAACGCGCTTTCGATCGACTCACCCTCTTGCAATTTCACCTCGGCCATCTAGAATTCACCTCCTCTCAATAGGATTCGGCCCAAGTCGAACGGGCCAAGTATGTTAGGCTATCACATTCCCTAGAGAGCCTTTTCGCGCAAATAAGCCTTTTAGATTCTAGGGTTTACAGTTGATGCGCATCCTCGTTTTGGGCTCCGGCGCGCGCGAGCACGCCCTGGCCTGGAAGCTTTCCCGCGAACCGGACGTCAGCCACGTAATCTGCGCGCCCGGCAACGCCGGCATCGCGCGCACCATTGCCACCGAGCCGATCGACGTATTGGACACCGGGGCCGTGATTCGGCTCGTCGATCGCCAGCGGATCGATCTCACCGTCGTCGGCCCCGAAGCGCCGCTCGGCAACGGCCTCGCCGATCGATTCGAGGCCGAGGGGCGCCGCGTGTTCGGACCCACGAAGCGAGCGGCGCAGCTCGAGACCAGCAAGGCGTTTGCGAAGGACTTCATGCAGCGCCACAACGTGCCGACCGCGCGCTACCGGGTTTGCACGTCCGCCGAGTCCGCGCTGGCCGCGATTCGCTCCGGTGAATTCGGCGACGCGCTGGTCGTCAAGGCTGATGGCCTCGCCGCGGGCAAAGGCGTCGTCGTCGCGCCGGATCGCAAGACGGCGGAAGCAGCGGTCGAAGCCGCGATGATCGACAAGAGTTTCGGCGATGCCGGATCGCGGGTCGTGCTCGAAGAGCTGCTGATCGGCCCCGAGGTGTCGTTCTTTGTCGTCGCCAACGGCGTCGACTACGTGCCGCTGCTGTCGGCGCAGGATCACAAACGCATCTTCGACGACGACAAGGGGCCGAATACCGGCGGCATGGGCGCGTTCTCGCCGAGTCCGCTGATGAACGAAGCGCTGCAGCAGCAGATCGAAAAGACGATCGTGCAGCCGGTGCTGAAAGGAATGGCCGCGGAGGGAAATCCCTTTCGAGGGTTCCTCTATTGCGGTTTGATGCTGACTGCCGATGGCCCGAAGGTCATCGAATTCAATGTGCGCTTCGGCGATCCGGAAGCGCAGGTGGTCTTGCCGCTGCTGGATGCGGTTGCGCCGCTGCTGTCGGGAACCGGGAGCCGGGAACCGGGATCGCGGATGCCGGATCCCGGCTCCCGAGTCGCCGTTGGCGTGGTTTTAGCTGCCAACGGCTACCCTGCCGACGTTCGCACCGGCGATGTCATTCGCGGACTCGATGACGTTGCTCGCGATTGTCCCGACGTCCAGATCTTCTTTGCGGGCGTAAAGCAAAAGGGAAGCGACCTCGTGACCTCCGGCGGCCGCGTGCTGACCGTGATGGCGACGGCGCCGTCGTTTGAGATCGCGATCGCGCGGGCTTACGAAGCCGCGAGCAAGATCGAATTCGACGGCATGCAGTACCGGCGCGACATTGGACGGAAGGCGATTAAGCCTCTAACCCCCTAAGCCCCTGTCGGCAACAGCGCACGCAGGGCATCATCCAGGTGCGCCCTGAACGTGTTGGTGTTGTGCCCTTCCGACACCTCGAGGTACGTCACCGGCGCCTGATATTGATCGAGCGTGGTTCGCAGCAGCCGCGCGCCGTCGATCATCGAGTCGTAGACGCCGCCCATCACGAAGAACTTGATCGAGACCACCGCCGCCTGTGCAGCGGGCTGGTTGGAGACGACGGTCGCCGTCTGCGCCGGTGGCGCGATGGCGGCGCACAACCCGAACACGGATGGCGCCGACACCGCGAGATCGATCGCGCCGTACGCGGCGAGCGAGCTGCCGAGAATCACGCGATGATCGGGCGTCGGGAAGGTGCGGAATCGCTTGTCCACCGCCGGCACCAGCTCGTTCGCGATGAACGCGCGCCATTTCGGATTGCGCGAGTACTCCTCCTGCCGGTCGGCAGGCTCGGAGAAGATCGCGATCACCGGCGGAATCGTCTTGTTCGCGATCAGGTGATCGAGCACCTTCGGCACGTCCATCTTTTCGACGTAGTTCCCGCCGTCGAGCACATACATCGTCGGATACAGCGTGTCCTTGTCGGCCGCATATCCAGGAGGGAGGTAAAACCACACGCGGCGGCTGCCGCCGAGCGAGCGCGACTGGAACGTTTCGGCAATCAGCTCACCCTTCGGCGCCGACCCGGCCTCATCGACCTCCGGCTGCGCGACGAAGAACGGCATCCGCACTTCCGAGCGCGGTCCCGCGAACGCCTGCACCGTTCGGCGATTCAGTGGATCGACGACGTATTCCTTGTCGTAGAGAAACCCATACTCCAGGCGGGCGTTGGTGTACGACGTGCTTTCGAGGTACGACCACGACGATCCCTCGATGCGCGTGGTCTTGCCGATGTTGGCGTCGTACCCCTGCGGCGTCACCGCCCAGCCGTTGAAATCGCCGACGATGCGCGGCGTCTGGCCGTCCTTTTCCTTGACCAGGAAGATCAGCCGCGTCTGGTTCTCGATGATCGGCGTCCCGCCCTTGCTCGCGATGAACTTTTCGATCGCCGCATCCTTGGTTGCCCGGTCGCCGCTGCCGCCGACCTGTCGCAACAGCGCCGACCACGTTTGCGGCTCGCTGCAAGCCGTCAGCATCAGGAACAGCACCAGCGCGGACGCGAGCTTCTGCGCGGCCGATTTCTTGTTCGACTGCCCTTCGACGATCAGCTGACCGCACGCGGCGCGAATGTCGCGGCCGCGGCTCTTCCGCACCGACACCATCAGGCCCTTGTCGGCCAGAATCTTCGCGAACCTGTTGATGCGTTCATCCGACGGCCGCTCGAACGGGATTCCGGGCGCGGCGTTGAGCGGCAGCAGGTTGACTTTGGCTTTGACGCCGGAGAGCACCTTGACCAGCTTGCGTGCGTCTTCGTCCGAATCGTTGACGCCGGCGAGCATCACGTACTCGAACATGATGCGGCGCCGCTTCGACAGCGGGAACCGCTTGCACGCATCGATCACGTCCTGCATCGTGTACTTCTTGCTCGGCGGAACGATCGACGCGCGGGTTTCTTCCGTCGCGGCGTGGAGCGATACCGCGAGGTTCGGCATCAGCTCTTCCTGCGCGAGCCTGTCCATCTGCGGCACCAGGCCGACCGTCGACAGCGTGACGCGCTTCGGATGCATGTCGAGGCCTTCCTTCTCGTTCAGCATCCGCATCGCCTTCATGGTGTTGTCGTAGTTCTGCAGCGGCTCGCCCATGCCCATCAGGACGATGTTGAAGGACTTGTCGAGCAGGTTGAGCGAGCGCGCGAGCAGCCGTACCTGGCCGGCGATCTCCGACGCGGACAGATGGCGGATCAATCCCATCTTGCCGGTCAGGCAGAACGCGCAGCCCATCGCGCAGCCGACCTGCGTCGAGACGCAGAAGGTCTGCTTCGGTGTATCGGGTATGAAGACGGATTCGATCTGCTTGCCGTCGGAAAGCCGCAGCACGAACTTCTGCGTGCCGTCTTCGGAGACCTGGTGCTGGACGACTTCCGGCAGCGACACGACCGCTTTCTCAGCCAGCGCGGCGCGCAGCTCGCGGCTGAGATTGGTCATCTCGTCGAAGTTGGAGACGCCGCGCTTCCAGATCCAGTGGTAGATCTGCTTCGCGTGGAATTTCTTGTGGCCCAGCGCCTGGACGAACGCTTCGAGCTCCTTCAGCTCGAGGCCCGCCAGATCGGTCTTCATGCATCCAGACTACATGAATCTGGCTCGCACCGAGGCCAGCGTCCGCGTCATCGATTCCCTCGCCGTGCTGGTCACAATCGGGCGGATTAGCGGCCCGATGATAGCGGGGAGGTCCCGGCTAAGCGTCAACGACTCGATCTCGACCAGCACGCCGTCCTCATGCTGCTTGTAGCGCCAATAAGAGTTGAGGCGCCACATGTAGCCGTGATCGTTGCCTTCCGGCAGCGCCCGCTCTTTCGGCGTGCCCGCATTCTCGATCTCGACGACCTTGGTCGAAATGCTGTTGCTGAGCGCGCGATCCGCCGCGATCCTCCTGTACTCGACGTCGTACTCCGTGTCGTAGACGACGGTCACGAACTTGGTGCGGCGCAGCCGCAAGTAGACCTTCTGCTTGTCGCCATCGCGAGAAACGACGCGCGACGAGATGACGTCTTCCTGTTTGTGCTTATCGGCCTGCGGCTCCTGCAGCACCTTCAGCAGGTCGTCGAGCCTGACCTTGGGCACGAACACGGTGCCGCGCCAGTGGTTGACGAGGCCGCCATCGATGTTGATCTCGTTGGTTCCCGAATCGTAGGCGGCGCCGCGCGTGACGATGACTTCGCCGCGCTTCAGCGCCGCGAACGCGCGCGCCCGCTGATCGGCGGGCAGCCGCTCGATGTCCAGGAACGGCTCGCGCGCCTCGATTTCGCGCGTGCGCCGCGATTCGACATTCGCCACGTACTTCGCGAAGTCGCGAAGGGTCTTCGCCTGCAACACCGCCTCATAGGCCGTGTTGGCCCCGGTCGCCCTGGCGAAGGAGGCCTGCGGCACGATCAGGATCAAGCCCAGAACCCCAGCGCGAAACACCAGCCGATCGGCCGCGGCGAAATTGACGAGCGATAAAGCAGCGACGCTGGCGATGTTGGCAAACACTGGATGCAGCCCCATGGTTTCGACGAAGAACGCGGTCAGAACGACGCTGCCGAAGATCGACGTAATCGCGGTGAGCGCGTTGAAGTGTATCAGGCGTTCGAGCCACCCGCCGGATCGATCGCCGAAAGTCCAGCGCTGATGCCACGCGAAGTTCGCCAGAATCGCCGCTTCGACGGCGATTACGGTCGCGATCAGGTAATTGACGCCAAGAATCGCCGTCAACGCGAACATCGCCCCGACCTGGACCGCGAATCCCCCCGTGCCGGCGAGCGCGAACTTGAGAAAGCGCTTCAACGACGCGTCTCCTCGATGTAGAGCGCGCGCACGTTCTGCATCGAGCTCACCACGAACGTCGCGGCCATGCCGATCGCGCCGATCACGCCGCCCAGATCCCACAGGCGAATGTGACCGATGCCGAACGGATCGACGGTCGGCGCGCCGATCAGCGCCATCGCGCCGGCGGCGAGCAGGATACGCAGCTCGGTCGGGCCGACGCCGATGAATGCCATCTTGAACACGCCGCGGGCGTGCGTCGCCAGATAGGTTTCCGCCGACACGAGAAAGAACGCCGCCACCACGAGCGTGGCAATCATCGGCGACATATATCCCGACATCGCCAGCCCCGCGAAAAACAGCGCAGTGCCGGTGAGATCAATAACGTGATCGACGTAGTAGCCATAGCGCGGCCGCTGCTGATCGCGGACGCGGGCGACGGTGCCGTCGAGACTGTCGCCGAACCAGTTGAGCAGCAAGCAAAGCACCACAAGTACCGCGCCTGCAACAGGATCCGTCTCAGCCAGCAGGAACGACGCGCCGGCCCCGGCCATTGCCGCCAGCCCGAGCGCCGACAGGTGGTCCGAGTTGATCCAGCGCGGCAGCCGTTTGGCGATCCATACGAGCGCGCGTTTTTCGGCGGCGGCAAGCATGCTGTTGTGCTGGCGAACGTGAGTGGTAGCGGACATGAATTTGTGCTCCTGCCACGTAATGTGCGGACAGGACAAAAAGGGGCTCAGTGAGATATGATCATCGGGTAATCCCCTCTGCCGTAAACACTTAAGCGCGGCAGTTTCCACGTGACCGAATCCAATATCCGCCGCACCGTGTTAGCCAATGGTGTCCGCCTCGCCACCGAGCGGATGCCGCACGTGCGGTCCGTCGCGGTCGGCATCTGGCTGACGCGCGGCTCGCGCCACGAGCCCGTCGAGCAACAAGGCATCGCGCACTTCGTCGAGCACATGCTCTTCAAGGGCACGCCGACTCGGAGCGCGGAGGAAATCGCGCAGCAGGTCGATTCGATCGGCGGGCAGATCGACGCCTTCACGTCGAAGGAATACGCCGGCTATTACCTCAAGGTGCTCGACGAGCACCTGCCGCTCGCCGTCGAGATCCTTTCCGATTTGATCTGCAATCCGCTGTTCGCGGAAGAAGACATCGAGCGCGAAAAGAAAGTGATCCTCGAAGAGATCAAGATGGTCGAGGACACGCCCGATGATCTCGTCCACGAGATTTTCGCGGAAGGCTTCTGGAACAACCATCCGCTGGGCCGGCCAATCCTCGGCACGCCGCAGAGCGTCAGCGCG
>DASUSZ010000382.1:0-3696 GCA_036374815.1 Vicinamibacterales bacterium
TTTGATGAATCGGCTGGCTCGCGAGCAGAGTCCCTACCTCCTGCAACACGCGCACAATCCGGTCGATTGGTACCCGTGGGGCGACGAGGCATTCGCGCGCGCTCGAAGCGAGGACAAGCCGATCTTCCTGTCGATCGGCTACGCGACCTGCCACTGGTGTCACGTCATGGAGCGGGAGTCGTTCGAGAACGCGGGCATTGCGAAGGTGCTCAACGACTTGTTCATTTCGATCAAGGTCGATCGCGAGGAGCGTCCCGACGTCGATCGCGTCTACATGACGTTCGTGCAGGCAACGACGGGATCGGGTGGCTGGCCGATGAGCGTGTGGCTGACGCCTGACCTGCAGCCGTTTTATGGCGGCACCTATTACCCGCCGGCGGCGCAGTGGGGGCGTCCGGGCTTCGTCGAGGTGCTGACCGAGATTGGCCGGGCGTGGCGCGAGGATCGATTGAACGTCGTGCAGTCCGCGGCGCAGATCGTGGAGCGCCTGTCGCAGATGGCGCGCGGCCAGGACGAAGCAAAGCTGCCGGACGAAGGCGCGCTGACCAGGACGTTCCAGCAATTCCAGCAGTCGTTCGATGCCCGCCGCGGCGGATTCGGCGACGCGCCGAAGTTCCCGCGGCCGAGCGAGCTGCTGTTCCTGCTGCGCGAGTACGCGCGCATCCGCCTTCGCGAAGACGCTACGGCGAGACCGGCGTCAGACGCCGCGCTGGCCATGGTGGTGCAGACGCTGCGCGCGATGGCGCTCGGCGGCATGCGCGATCACATCGGCGGCGGTTTTCATCGCTACTCGGTCGACGGCAACTGGCGCGTGCCGCACTTCGAGAAGATGCTGTACGACCAGGCGCAGATCGTGCTCGCCTGTCTCGAGGCGTCGCAGGCCGCGGCCGAACCGTTCTTCGCGCAGATTGCCGAAGACACGCTGCAGTATGTGCGCCGCGACATGACTGACAAGGGTGGCGGCTTTTACTCCGCGGAGGACGCGGATAGTTTGCCGCACGAGGCGCAAGCCCGCGAGCCCGCAAGCCCGCAAGCCCACGCGCATAAAGTGGAAGGCGCGTTTTACGTGTGGACTGCGGGCGAAATCAAGACGCAGCTGGGCGACGACAGCGCGGTGTTCGAGGCGCGCTACGGGATTTTGCCTTCGGGCAACGCGCCGTTCGATCCGCAGAACGAGTTCGTCAACAAGAACCTGCTCTATACCGCGCAGTCGATTGCCGACATCGCGAAGACCACGCACAAGACGCCGATGGAAGTCGCCGAAGCGCTGCTGCGGGCGCGCCAGGTGTTGTTCAACGTGCGCGAGCTGAGGCCGAGGCCGCAGCTCGACGACAAGGTGCTGACGGCGTGGAACGGGCTGATGATCGCGGCGTTTGCCCGGGCCTCGCGCGTGCTCGGCGGGATGGCGCTCGGCGCCGAAAACGCGGAAACCGCGCGTGATTCGACGGAGATCACGGAGGGGCACCTGCGGTCAGCAGGCGCGGCGGCGTCGTTCATTCGCAAGACGATGTGGCAGCCGCAAAGCCGCACCTTGCTGCGGCGGTATCGCGCAGGCGATGCGGCGATCGAAGGATACGCGGAAGACTACGCGTACCTGATCTTCGGCGTGCTCGAGTTGTTCCAGGCCTCGGGCGATCCGCAGTGGCTGTCGTGGGCGCGCGAGCTGCAGGCACGGCAGGATGAATTGTTCTGGGACGAAAAGAGCGGCGGCTGGTTCAGCACCACCGGCGCGGATCCGTCCGTGCTGGTGCGGATGAAGGAGGATTACGACGGCGCCGAGCCCGCGCCGACGTCGGTATCGGCGATGAACCTGCTGACGCTGGCGCACCTGACAGGCGAGCGCGGTTATGGCGATCGCGCGCGCGAGGCCATCGCGTCGTTCGGCGGCCGGCTCGAAGAGATGGGCCGCGCCGTGCCGTTCATGGCGGCGGCGCTGTCCGCCGCGATCGCGGAAGGCGAGCAGATTGTGATCGTCGGGCCGCGCAATTCCGGCGAGACCGCCGCACTGTGGATCGCGGCAAACAAGCATTACCGGCCGTTCAGCGTGATCACACGCGTCGAGCCGTCGGAGCTGCCCGCGCTTGCTGAGCACATGCCCTGGACCGCCGACATGAAAATGATCGACGGCAAGCCGACGGCGTACGTATGCCGCGGGTTCGTGTGCGACGCGCCGTCGACGGATCCATCGGTGTTCAGCTCACGCAGCCTTGGCGAAGGAGCGCTTGAATGATCGGGGGCCGGGACGCGGGAGCCGGGAGCCGATTGGTTGAATCGATTTCGATGCGAGATGGCGCCTGGCGCCGCCTGGTTCTTGGCGGCGGGCGCGGCAACCTGCTGTCGCTGGATCTGGTGCGCGAGCTTGGCAAGCGGATTCACGCCCTCGAATCCGAGCGCGGCATCAAATGGCTGACGATTGAAGGCAGCGGCGGTGAATTCTCCTATGGCGCGCGCATCCAGGAGCACATGCCGGAGCACATGGAGACGGTGCTGCCCGAAACGCATCGCCTTCTGAAGCGGCTGCTCGCGTTTCCCGCGCCGACGGCGGCGCTCGTCGAAGGACGTTGTCTTGGTGGTGGCTTCGAGCTGGCGCTGGCGTGCGACGACATCATCGCGATGGAAGCGTCGCTGTTTGGACTGCCTGAGATCCGCCTGGCGGCGTTCGCGCCCGCGGCGGCGGCATTGCTGCCGCTGAGGGTTGGCGCCTCACGCGCCACCCGCGCCATCGTCACCGGGCAGACGCAGGACGCCGAATACTGGCACGACAGCGGCCTGGTCTCGATGGTGGCGCCGCGAGCCGGCCTTCTGGACGCGGCCGCCGGATGGTTCGATACGCATCTTTCACCGCATTCGTCCGTTGCGCTGGCGCATGCCGTCGCCGCGGCCCGATTGACGGTGCGCGCCCAGGCGGAACCCGCGCTCGATCGCGCCGAGCGGGATTACCTGAGCGGGTTGTTGAAGACGGATGACGCGGTCGAGGGCGTGAAGGCGTTCCTCGAAAAGCGCCCGCCGCAGTGGAAGAATAGTTAAAGGTGGTCGATCGTGATTGACGTTGATGTTTGGGTCAGGGGACGGCAGGACGCGAAGACGGAGCAGATCGGCGGCATCGACAGCGATGCCTCGGCGTGGACCGATGATGATGTCAAGCAGCTGCTCGAGGGCATGCTGCTCGCGCTGGAGCGGACGAACAATCCCGGCGGCACGCCGCCGGACGTGACGCTGCGCGGCTTCAGCTGGATCGTCAGCCCCGATCAGGGCGGTGTACTTGTGCACCTCGAGATGCAGCTGGGCACGGTGAGCGCGGGCCCATTCGTGATCGACGAGAGTCGGCTCACCGACATGATCTCGCGCGTGATCGGCGGGCCGAAGGTATCGACGTTGGTGCACTGACGAAGTTGGCAGTTGGGGAGTTGGCAGTTACCAGTTAGTTTTCAAGTTGAGCAGTTGCAGTGTTAGTTTTTTCCAATGAAACTTTCGACTGACAACTCACTGGTAACTGGCCACTGGCCATTGCCAACTACGAGTTTCAGTCCGCCGGGGTGGCGAAACTGGCAGACGCACAGGACTTAAAATCCTGAGAGGGTAACCCCCTCGTGCGGGTTCGATTCCCGCCCCCGGCACTTTAGAATCAAGAGGTTAGGCGTAAGTCTTGGCGCATCGAACCTACGTGAAATCCGTGTGCTGTCCCTGAGTTTGTCC
>DASUSZ010000383.1:0-2370 GCA_036374815.1 Vicinamibacterales bacterium
ATCGCGTCCGCCCAATACACGAACTGATCGACCGAGTGATCGCCGAGCTCGAGGTGGTAGAAGACGTCCGTCCACATCGCCCGCGCGCCTGCGGCGGGGCTCAATTCTCCGGACACAATCTGGGCGGCGTACGTACGAGCCTTCGCCTTCAATTCATCAGGGGGCATTGACGCTCGATTGCCACCCGTAGCTCGGCGAGCGCGGGGTGGTGCAGGGGGCTGCGCGGGGAACCTTATCTCAAAGGCTGCATGCAAATCTCAACAGATCGCGCGCGGCCGCAATCTCCGTGCAATTACAAGGCTGTCGCGAAATCGTATGCAGCCTAACAGGCTTGTTCGCGGCATTGTCGACTTTCACCGCGGCAGCGGCTTGGACCAGACATACCAGCGCCGAAGAGAGAATTTCCTGCCGAACGATGTCACTGGCGCCGGCTCGAGGCGCCAGCCGCCGCCGGTCCACACCTTCCACATCAGCACGCGATCGGCAAACAGCCATTCGAGAAACTCGATCACTTCCTCGAGCGACCGCAGATGCGCGTGCGTGATGTCGCCGACGTGCACGACCCACTCATCGCCGTCATCGATGAAGGTGAGTCCGCCGACATCAGGATGGTCGCCGGGCGATACGACGTCGCCTTGCGGAGCGACGCGGAATTGGCGCCCCGGAAACCTCGCCGTCAACGCCGACAGCAGCACGTCCCGATTCATGAGCGCTAACGGCCCGGCGCCACGATCGGCAGCAGCGCCACCTCGATCGCGCCCATCACGCGGCCGCGCGCGACGGCGCCGTAGTTGTAGCCGTCGAGGAGCTCGTCGGCGCGCGCGACGTCCGACAGCTCGAGCAGCGTCACGCGTTCCGAGGCGCGAGCGGCAATGCCGCGGCGAACGGCGATCAGATTCTGGAGCTGCGCGTTCCCCGCCGGCGGGTCGAAGACGACGAGCACTTCGGCTCGCGCGGCAGCTGCGTCGATGGCCGCCAGCATGGATTCCGTGTAGCCCTCGACCGGCTGCGGCGTGTACGACTCGATGCGCATCAACGAATCGCCGAGGGTCTGCAGCGCGGCGCCGGCGGTCCGCTTGATGGCGCCGCCGGACTGCTTCATCATCCAGCCTTTTTCCTGCATCACCAGCGGCAGGATCGGCTCATAGCCGCGCGCATTCGAGGTAATCCGCGACAGCCGCGGGCGCGTGCTCGCGTAGCCAAGGTCGTCGTAGAGGACGATGATGTCCGGCTGCACGAACGCAAACCGTTCGATCATCGCCGGATAATCCGACGCGGTCGCGCCCAGGCGGGCGGCGTTGATCACCGTCACCTTCTTCTGGGTATGCGTGGTCAGGTTCCACTCGAGCGCGGCGGCAATGGTGCCGTCCGCGGTGGTGCCGTAGCCGTAGGCGCGCGTGCCGCCAAGAAACAGGATGCGTGTTTCGCCGCCGACGCGCTGCCGCACCACCGCGCCGCGGTAGCCCCAGATGTTGACGCCGCCGACCAGCTCGACGCGCTTGTGAGCATGGAGATCGGCCGCGAGCACGAGCAGCCCGCCAAGCATCACGGCCTGCACGGCGAGGATGGTCTTGATCATCGAATCACAATCGTCATGAACGGATCGCGATCCAGTTCAGGGATGTCGGCGATCCGGACCGAGCCGGAATCAAGCAGCTTCCGCAGGTTCGGGTCTTCAATATTGTCCAACACCACGCTGCCTTTAGGAATGGCGGTGATGTCGGCGTTGCGCTCCATGAACACCGTTTCGGCGGCGAGCTCCGGCCGCCGCTCGCGCAACAGGTAGAACTGCCAGTAGGGCGGCAGCCAGCGATTCTTCAGATCCCAGTCACCCTTCGCGTTTCGCATCGTCGCGAAATAAATGCTGCTGCCGGGTCGTCGATCGCGCTCCTCGATGACGCGCAGCATGGCGCCGCGCAGGTTGCCGTTCAGCCACACCGCCGATCGCTGGCGGTACTCGCCGTGGTACTCGAACTGGAAGACGGCAAACTGCAAGACCACGGCGGCGCCAATGCCGATGGCGAGGACCAGCCCGTGGCGCATGCGATCGGCAATCGATCCGATCGCGATCAGGACCAGCGACGCGGCAATCGCCTTCAACGCCGTTGGCGAGACGCGATCCTGCTGCATCAGGACCCACACGAGATAACCAATACCCGAGGCCGCAGCCACCGCGCCGGCCGCATAGGCGGCAGGTCTCAATGGCGGCACGCGGGTGATTCGCGCCAGCTCCCGCACGCCGAGCCCGCCAAGCAAGGCGCCGAACGGCAGCATCCCCATCGCCCTCCGGATCGCGCCGGGATCTTCGAGCAGCGCCGCCGGCAGCGGGCTCAGGACAAAGCCCGCAACGAGCATCATCGTGATCGGCGA
>DASUSZ010000384.1:0-2810 GCA_036374815.1 Vicinamibacterales bacterium
ACCGCTGCCGGGTCTCGAAGCGCAATTACGGATGGCGCCGGCGCCGCGGCTTGGCTGGGATCCGCTGAACTTCCCCGATGATGCGAAAGACGGCGCGGCTCTGTTGCTCGTCTATCCGCACGATGAGACGCTGCACGTTGCTCTGACGGTCCGTGGCGCGGAGCTTCGCAATCACACCGGCCAGGTGTCGCTGCCCGGCGGCCGCGTCGACGAGGGCGAGACGTTCGAAGCGGCGGCGCTTCGCGAAGCGGTCGAGGAGATCGGCATCGACCCCGGCATGGTTGAAATCGTCGGCCGCCTGACGCCGCTGCATATTCCGGTGAGCGGCTATCTGCTCCATCCCGTCGTCGGCTTCACCTCGATGCGTCCGGCGTTTCAACGCGCGGAGTGGGAAGTGGCGCGCATCATCGAAGCGCCGGTGTCGCTGCTGTCGGACCCGGCCGTCGTCAAGCGCGAGATTCGCACGCGCGTGGAGAAGGGCCAGTCGATCGACGTCGATGTCCCGTACTTCGATATCGATGGCGAGAAAGTCTGGGGCGCGACGGCGATGGTGCTCGCGGAGTTCTGCGCTATTCTCGGATCATGATTCCCTTCGCCATGGCTGCGCTGGCGCTGCTGGGCTTCGCCGCGCAGACCACGGTCACGATTCCGCGGTCATCGACGCCGGTGGTGATTGACGGCAAGGCCGACGTCGCTGAATGGTCGAACGCGGTCCGCGGCGCGTCTTCGCCCAGCGGCTTGCAGGTCCGTCTGCAGCATGACGGAACCGCGCTCTACATCGCCGTCGAGGCGCCGGCGGATGGCTTTACGAGCCTGTGTCTCGGCACGAGCGATCGCGTGCAGGTTCTTCACGCATCGGCGGCGCTCGGCGCGGTCGACTATCGGCGCACCGGCGGCCCGTGGGCGCCGGATCAAGCGTTGTTCGTGTATGGCATGCGCGATCCGTCGATGACCGAGGCCGCGATCAGCCAGCGGCAGGCCTATTTCACGCAGAACGGCTGGGTGGCGAGCACCGCCAGCATGGGCGGCCATCGCGTGCAGGAATTCAAGATCGACATGACGCGCATTGCGACGCGCCTGGCCATTGCGTTTTACTCCACCACCGGCACCGGTTCGGTGCTGACCTGGCCGGATTCAGTGTCGGCAAACGACGGTTGCGCGTCGTTGCCGCTGGTGCGCGGCACCGTGACGGGCGGTCTGACGTTCGACCCGTCGCGGTGGGCGCCGATCTCCCTCGGTCCTGCGAAGTAACTGATTCGGGTATTCTCTGCTCGTGAAAGTTCTGGCGATCGCTCTCGTCACGGCCTTTGCGCTGACGACGTCTGTCAACCAGGGCCCGTCCGATCCGCTGATCGAAAAGTTCTTCGCCGCCGACTCGCCCGCAGAAGCGGAGCGGATGGCCGATCAATTCGCATCGGCTGATTTCGACGCGCTCTATGAGCGCCTGCAACGCGGGCGCAGCTATCTCGATGAAAAGCGCGGCGAATATTCGCTGCGCTGGAAATCGAAGTCGGGGCCGTACTTCAACAACGTCGTCAACGTCCCGAACGATTACGATCCGGCGCAGAAGTGGATGCTGCGGGTGCAGCTGCACGGCGGCGTCGGGCGGCCGTCGCCGAACATGTTGCCGCCGGGGCAGCGCGCCGCGCCGGGCGTGCGTACCCCGAACCGCATCGAAGGCGAGAAGCAGATTTACCTGCACCCGAGCGGCTGGATGCAGGCGCAGTGGTGGGACGAGGAACAGGTCGACAACATCGTCCGCGCCGTCGACACGCTGAAGCGCAAATACAACATCGACGAGACGCGGATTTATCTCACCGGTATTTCCGACGGCGGCACCGGCGTGTATTACCTCGCGCTCAAGGAGCCGAACCTGTGGTCGTCGTACCTGCCGCTGAACGGCAGCCTCGGCGTATTGAGCAATCCGCAGAACGGGGCTGACGGCGAGCTGCACGGCAACAACCTGGTCAACGCGCCCCTCTACGTCGTCAACGGCGAGCACGATCACCTCTACCCGGTCGTGCAGATCGAGCCGCAGATCGCGTGGCTGAAGAAGATGGGCGTCAACGTGACGTTCCGACCGCAGGCGGGCGCCGCGCACAACACGGCGTGGTGGCCGACCGAGCGCGCGCCGTTCGAGCAGTTCGTGCGCGATCATCCGCGGCCCGCGCATCCGGCGGCGCTGTCGTGGGAGACCGAGCGTGTCGATCGCTTCAATCGCAACCGCTGGTTGATCATCGACGAGCTGCGTGCCGATGCATCGCGCAAGACGACGCTGACCGACATGGGATTTTTCAGGCACTCGAAGCGATCGGGACGCGTCGACATTCGCCGCAACGGCAACACGTTCGACGCGGTGGTGCGCGACGTGGCGCGGTTCACGCTGCTGCTGTCGCCTGATGCGATCGACTTCGACAGGCCGGTGGCCGTCACCGTCAACGGCACGCAGGTGTTCAGCGGCGCCGTGCGCAAGGATCCAGCGACGCTGATGCGCTGGGCCGGGCGCGACAACGATCGCACCGCGCTCTACGGCGCCGAGCTGAAGATCGCCGTGCCCTGATGCCAGGTATCGTCCTCATCACCGGCGGCAGCCGCGGCATCGGCGCCGCGACCGCGCATCTGGTGGCCAGCCGCGGCTATGCCGTCTGCGTCAACTACCGGGTCAACGAAACCGCGGCCCGGGCCGTGGTCCAGAACATCACCGTCGGCGGCGGGCGCGCCATTGCCGTGCAGGGTGATGTGGCGATCGAAGCCGACGTGGTGCGCCTGTTCGAGACCTGCGATCGCGAGCTGGGACCGCTCACCGTGCT
>DASUSZ010000385.1:0-6994 GCA_036374815.1 Vicinamibacterales bacterium
CAGCGCTCGTTCGTGTATGTGCGCCGCCGCGCGTCGCCGCTGCAGGCCAAGCGCGTCGCGGCGCTCGGGCTCGACGGCATCGCGTTCCGCAAGGAGAGCAAGCGCTACTACCCGAATCGCGAGCTGGCCGCGCACCTGCTCGGCTACGTCGGCGTCGACAACGTCGGCTTGAGCGGCATCGAAGCGACCTACGACAAGACCGTTCGCGGCCGCGAAGGCAAGCTGCTGGTGCAGACCGATGCGCGCCGGCAGGTGTTCAGCCGGCTGGAGCGGACGCCGACCGCCGGCGCGTCGATCGAGCTGACGATCGATCAGCACCTGCAGTACATCGCCGAGCGCGAAGTGCGCGCCGGCGTCGAAGCGTCGCGCGCCGACGGCGGCACCGCGGTGATCATGGATCCCTACAGCGGCGAGATTCTCGCGATGGCGAGCTGGCCGACGTTCAATCCGAACGATTACGGCGATGCGCCCGAGCACGCGCGCAGGAATCGCGCCGTGCAGGATCTCTACGAGCCGGGATCGACGTTCAAGCTGGTGACCGCATCGGCGGCGCTGCAGGAAGGCGTCGTCGAGCCGGACGAGATCATCGACACGCTCGGCGGCGTCATCAAGTTCCCGGGCCGCAAGCCGATCACGGACATGGGCCGCGATCATGGGCCGCTGTCGTTCACCGACGTGATCGTGAAGTCGAGCAACGTCGGCGCGATCCAGGTCGGACTGCGGGTCGGCGCCGAGCGGATGGGACTCTACATCCGGCGGTTCGGTTTCGGCCGGCCGTCTTCACCCGACTTTCCGAGCGAGAGCCCGGGCATCGTGTGGGACGCCTCGAAGCTGAACGACAGCGCGCTCGCGTCGGTGTCGATGGGTTACCAGGTCGGCGTCACGCCGCTGCAGATGGCCGCCGCGGCCAGCGTGATCGCCAACGGCGGCACGTTGTACGAGCCGCACGTGGTGCGCGCGATCGTCAAGGGCAGCGTGCGCACGGTCATCGCGCCGAAGGCAGTGCGCCAGGCGATCCTTCCGAAAACCGCCGCCACCGTCACCGAGATCATGGAGAAGGTCGTGGTCGACGGCACCGCGAAGGCCGCGCGGCTGGTCAGCTACGACGTTGCCGGAAAGACCGGCACCGCGGACAAGCTCGTCAACGGGCGCTACTCGCAGGAGCAGGAGAACGTCTCGTTCGTCGGCTTCGTGCCGTCGCGGTCGCCGGTATTCACGATCATCGTGATGGTGGACTCGCCGCGTGCGGCCAGCGACACCGGCGGCTTCGTCGCCGCGCCGATCTTCAAGCGCATCGCGGATGCGAGCCTGCGTCAGCTCGGCATCACGCCGACGATCAATCCCGCGCCGCCGGTGATCGTGGCGCGCCACGAATCGACGCCGGTCACGCCGGCTGCCGCGGTCGTGACGCCGAGCGTGGTCGCAATGCCCGCCAACATGGCCGAGACGGGCCTGCCGGATCTGCGAGGCCTGAGCGCGCGCGAAGCGCTGCGGGAGCTGGCGCGCCTCGGCCTGACCGCGCGCATGGAAGGCACCGGCGTCGTCGTCGATCAGAGCCCCGTGGCGGGATCGCCGCTCGAACCGGGTGCGACCTGCACGCTGGTCCTCAATCGCCGCGTGCCGCAGCGGCTGGCCGGAGCGGTTGGAGATCAACGGTGACCATCGGCGATCTCTTCGAGGTCCTGCGCGAACTGGCGGCCGGTGCGCCGCCGGCGGGGCTCAATCGCAACGCCGCGATCAGCGCGATCGCGTATGACTCGCGGCGCGCGGTTCCAGGATCCGTCTTCGTCGCCCTCAAGGGACTGCGCGCCGACGGTGGTGCGTTCGCCGAACAGGCAGCGCAGCGCGGCGCGATGGCGATCGTCTCCGAAGCGCCGGCGGCCACCGGCAACATTCCATGGATCACCGTTCGCGACGCGCGCCTCGCGCTTGCGTTACTCGCGGATCGCTTTTTCGGTCATCCGAGCCGCCGCATGCCGGTAATCGGCGTTACCGGTACGAACGGGAAAACCACGACCAGCTACTTGCTGGCATCCATTCTCGATGCCGCCGGCCTTCGCGCCGGGATGCTCGGCACCGTCGCCTATCGAATCGGCGGCGAGGATCGCGAAGCTTCGCGCACCACGCCGGAAGCTCCCGACGTGCAGCAGTTGTTGAGCGAAATGCTGGAGCACGGCTGCAAGTCGGCGGTGATGGAGGTGTCGTCGCACGCGTTGTCGTTGAAGCGCGTCGACGGCATGCGCTTCGCCGCCGGGGTGTTCAGCAATCTGACGCGCGACCATCTCGATTTCCATGAGGACATGGAGGCGTACTTCGCCGCGAAGCGCAGGCTGTTCGAGATGTTGCCGGACGAATCACCGGGCGTGATCAACATGGACGATCCGCGCGGCCCGGCGCTCGTCGAGGTGTGCCGCCGTCCGGTCACTTACGCGATCAACGCGCCGGCCGATGTGACGCCCGGACCGATCGAGATGACGTTGTCGGGAATGCGGTTCGACGTGAATACGCCGAAGGGAACCGTGCGCATCGCGGCGAAACTTGTCGGCCGCCCCAACGTTTACAACATTCTGGCCGCCACCGCGACCGCCGTCTCGCTCGACGTCCCAGCCAGTGCGATCGAATCCGGCGTATCCGGTCTTTCCGGCGTGCCGGGACGCTTCGAGGTCGTATCCGGCGATGCCGACGACGTCACCGTTGTCGTCGACTACGCGCATACCGACGATGCGCTGCGCAACCTGCTCGAAACGGCGAAGCCGCTGGCCGCGAAACGGCTGATCACCGTGTTTGGTTGCGGAGGCGATCGCGATCGCTCCAAGCGCCCGTTGATGGGCATGGTCGCAGCGAGGTTGAGCGACGTGGTGGTGATCACGTCGGACAACCCGCGCTCCGAGGAGCCGGCGCGAATCATCGAGGAGATCGAGCGCGGCATCCCCGCCGGCAGCCAGGCGTCGTCACGTTCACCCGTCGTGGAGTCGCTGGTCGATCGCGCGGCGGCGATCGAGCGCGCGGTGACGATGGCGGCAGCGGGCGACGTCGTGTTGATCGCCGGCAAGGGCCACGAGAAGTACCAGCAGATCGGCGATCGCGTGTTGCCGTTCGATGACGGCGAAGTGGCGCGGGCCGCGCTGGCCAAGCGCCGCGCGCGGGCGGGGTCGTAGTGAGCGGACCAATTGCGCTGGCCGCGGGCACCATCGCCGCTGCCATGAACGGCCGGCTGGTCGCCGGCGATGACGATCGCTACGTGACCGGCTTCTCGATTGATTCGCGGACGCTGGCGGCGGGCGATCTGTTCTTCGCGATCGTGGCCAAGCGCGACGGCCACGATTTCGCGCTGGCGGCGTCGAAGCGCCGCGCGGCCGGCATCGTGGTGAGCAAGCCCGTGGCGCTCGGCGACGACAACGAGTCGTTCGTGATCGAGGTGGCCGACACGACCCGCGCGCTGCAGGACCTCGCGCGCTACGTGCGGCGCGAGTCGAAGGCAAAGGTCGTCGCCATTACCGGCAGCGCCGGCAAGACGACGACGAAGGACGCGATCGCGGAGTTGATTGGCGGGAAATACCGCGTCGTCAAGAACGCGGGGAACTTGAACAACCACCTCGGGCTGCCGCTCTCACTGCTGGAGCTGAGGCACGGGGCGGACGTGGCGGTGATGGAACTGGGCATGAATCACGCGGGTGAAATCCGGACGCTGGTCGACGTGGCGACGCCGGAGGTCCGCGTGTGGACCAACGTCGGCGAGGCCCATATCGGCTACTTCGGATCGAGCGACGCCATCGCGGACGCGAAGGCGGAGATCATGGAAGGCGCGTCGGCGTCGACGCTGCTGGTCGCCAATGCCGACGATGCGCGCGTGATGGCGCGGGTGCCCGCGTTTGCCGGCCGCACGATCACGTTTGGCACGTCGGAGCAGGCACAGGTCCGCGCCGCAGACGTCGAAGATCTCGGTCTCGACGGGTCGCGCGCGGTCCTGGTTACTCCGGCTGGAAAAAGGGATCTGAAAGTGCCGCTGCTCGGCCGCGGGCACTTGCTGAACGTGCTCGCCGGAGCCGCGGTCGCGCTCGAGTTTGGCGTCGCTCTCGACGACATCGTCGAGCGCGCGTCCCAGCTGAAACCTTCGTCGCGCCGCGGCGCCGTGCTGCGTCTTCCCAAAGGCGTCACCGTCATCGACGATTCCTACAACTCGAGCCCGTCGGCGCTGATGCGCGCGCTCGACGTCGTCGCGCGCTCGTGGGCGGCGCGACGCATCGCGGTGGTCGGCGAGATGCTCGAGCTCGGAGAGCTCTCCGAATCGCTGCATCGTGAATGCGGCCGGGCCGCCGCGGGCAGCAGGCTGGCGAAGCTGTTCACGATTGGCGGTCAGCCGGCGCGCGCGCTGGGTGATGCCGCGATCGAAGCGGGCATGCCGCGCGTGTCGGTCGCGCATTTCGACAACAGCGCGGATGCCGCTCCGCAGATTGCGCAGCAGCTGACCTCCGGTGATGTCGTGCTGGTCAAGGGATCACGCGGCACGCGCACGGATCTCGTAGTGGAGCGCCTCACGGCGGTGTTCGGCTGATGCTGTATCACCTCCTGATCTCGCTCTATCCGACGGTCTCGGTCTTCAACGTGGCGCGATACATCACGTTCCGAACCGCGGCCGCGAGCATGACCGCGCTGGTGATCAGCCTGGTGCTGGGCCCATGGCTGATCCGGCGCCTGCGCGATTTTCAGATCGGCCAGGTGATCCGCCAGGAAGGTCCGGAGTCGCATCGCGCCAAGGCCGGCACGCCGACGATGGGCGGGTTGCTGATTCTCGCCGCGGCGCTGCTGCCGACTTTGCTGTGGGCGGATCTCACGAACATCTACGTGTGGATCGCCGTGGTCACGACGGCGCTGTTCGGCGGCATCGGTTTCCTCGACGACTACTTGAAGATCACGCGCCGGTCGTCGGGCGGCCTGGCGCCGCGCTACAAGTTCGGTTTGCAGGTCCTCGTCGGACTTGCCCTCGGCCTCGTGCTGATGTGGCTCGCCGGCATGAATCTGTACAACACGCGCGTCATCTTCCCGTTCTTCAAGCAGTGGATTCCCGACATCGGCTGGTTCTACGTGCCGTTCGCCGCGTTCTTCCTGGCGGCGTGGAGCAATGCAGTGAACCTGACCGACGGCCTCGATGGCCTGGCGATCAGCACGTTCGCCGTTGCGGCGGCCGCGTTTACCGCGCTCGCCTACGTTACCGGCCACCGCGTTTTCGCCGAGTACCTCCTGCTCGTGCGCTTCGAGCCGGCCGCCGAGCTGACGATCTTCTGCGGCGCGCTCGTCGGCGCCAGCCTCGGTTTCCTCTGGTACAACGCGCACCCCGCCGAAGTGTTCATGGGCGACGTTGGCTCGCTCGCGCTCGGCGGCGCCATCGCGACGGTGGCGATCCTGATCAAGCAGGAGCTGTTGCTGGTGATTGTCGGCGGCGTGTTCGTGCTCGAAGCCGCCTCGGTCGTGATCCAGGTCGCCTCCTTCAAGCTGCGCGGCAAGCGCGTCTTCAAGATGGCGCCGCTGCATCACCACTTCGAGCTGAGCGGGTGGGAAGAGCCCAAGGTGATCACGCGCTTCCTGATCATCGCGATCCTGTTCGCGTTGTTCAGCCTGACGACGTTGAAACTGCGATGACGGCAACGACCTTTTCCGTGAGCGGTCAACGCGTGCTGGTCGTCGGCGCGGCAAGGAGCGGTGTCGCTGCGGCGCACCTGCTCGCGCGGCGCGGCGCGCGCGTCACCCTGACCGACCGCAAGCCGCAGATTCCGGAACAGGCGAAGCTGCGCGACGCCGGCGTCGCGCTGGAGCTCGGCGAGCACAACCTCGAGTCGTTCGAGACCGCCAATTTGATCGTGATGAGCCCGGGCGTGCCGATCGACATTCCGGAAGTCGCGGCCGCGCGCGCAGCGGGCGTGCCAGTGATCGGCGAGCTGGAGCTGGCGTCGCGCTGGCTGCGCGGACCGATCGTCGCGATCACCGGCACGAAAGGGAAGTCGACCACGACGACGCTGGTCGGGCGCATGCTCGAGGCCGCGGGCAAGCGCGTCATGGTCGGCGGCAACATCGGCTACCCGGTCAGCGCGCAGGTCGATGCGTCCACCACCGACACGGTGCACGTCATCGAGGCGAGCAGCTTTCAGCTCGAGACGACCGACACGTTCCGGCCGTGGATTGCGGCGCTTCTCAACTTTTCACCCGATCACCTCGATCGACATCCGGACGAAGCCGCGTATGCGGCAGCGAAGCAGCGCATCTTCGCCAACCAGCGTCCGGACGACTGGGCGGTCGTGAATGCAGACAGCACGGAGGCGACAGCGATGGCGACAAATGTGCGGGCGCGCGTGGTGACCTACGGCGTCGAGAACAACGCCGCGGATGTGCACGTCGGCAACGGCTTCGTGTGGCAGCGAACGTCCGAAGGCGACATTCCGCTGCTGCCGATCGCGGCGGTGGAGCTGCAGGGCCGACACATGTTGAGCAACGTCGTCGCCGCCACGGCGATCAGTCACCTGGCCGGCGCGACCAGCGAATCACTGGCGCGCGCGCTGGCCGGGTTCCATGGCCTCGAGCACGTCATGGAAGTCGTCGCGACGCGGGGCGGCGTGCGCTTCGTCAACGACTCGAAGGCGACCAACATCGACGCGGCCGCGAAGTCGATCGAGAGCTTCGAGAAGGTCGTGGCGATCATCGGCGGCAAATACAAAGGCGGCGACTTTTCGGATCTTGCCGGGCCGCTGCGCGCGCATGGACGCGCCGTCGTCGCCATCGGCGAAGCGCGCCCGATGGTGAAAGCGTCGTTGAAAGAGGTGGTGCCGGTGATCGAAGCCTCGTCGCTCGGTGAAGCGGTCCGGCGCGCGTGGGATCTCGCGGCGCCGGACGGCGTCGTGCTGCTGGCGCCGGCGTGTTCGAGCTTCGACATGTTTGCCGATTACGCGGATCGCGGGCGTCAGTTCAAGGAAGAGGTGAGGAGATTGATTTCGGAGTCCTG
>DASUSZ010000386.1:0-6274 GCA_036374815.1 Vicinamibacterales bacterium
CCCGCATTCGTGATCAGGCTGTCGACGATCGGCCGCGTCGGGATGAGCTCTTCGTGGAGCCGCTCGAGTCCGCGCGGCACCGGATCGCCGCCGGCAGCAGTCTTCTGCCACGCGGCGTACTTCGACGACAGGCGCGAGGCCAGCTCACGCTCGCGCGTTGCTTCGGCGGTGGCCCCGGTCTGCTGCAGCGCCACGCCCAGGATGAAGTGCGCGTCGCCGTCGCCGGGATCCCGCCGCACCGCCTCGCGCAGCCAGTAGATCGCGGCCTTCGCGTCCTTATCGAGCCAGTACGAATATCCGAGGTTGAAGAACAGATCGCCGTCGCCGGGATCGAACTCGGACGCCTGGCTGAAATAATAGGTGGCGCGGCCAGGTTGAATCGTCGACGAGCGCCGGAGCTCGGCGACGCCAATCGCGTTCGAAACGGTCGCCGACGGATCCTCCGTCTGCATCGCGCGCAGCGTCACGAGCGCATCATCGAAGCGCTTGAGGTTCATCATCGACAGCGCCTGCTTGAAACGCCCTTCGCGCGAGTAGCGGCTGTCGGATCGAATCGCGGTCAACACGTCGAGCGCCTTCTGGTGATCCGACGCTTCCGAGTGCAGGTCCCACATGGCCAGCCGCGCGGGATCGAATTGCGGCGCCGTCTTCAGCGCCTGCTCGAGAAATGCGAGCGCCGTCGACGGGGTCTCGGCGATGAGACCTTTCACATACAGCTCGAACACCTGCGGGGTGGGCGGCACGCGGTCGCCCAGCGGCGCCGGCTGATCGGCGGAATCGCGGACCTTCTGCGCGAGCGCGCCGAACACGCCGAACAGATTCGAGAGCGGGCCGCGCGCTTCGACCTCGGGTGACAACCGGCCGGTATCGAGCCGGATGATGCGGGCGCGCGCGAGGATCTGATCGACTTCCATCGCGATCGTGCCGCTCACCACCAGCGTGCTTCCGACCGCGTGTCCGACCCGAATCGTCGTCGCCCGGCTGAGGTTGGCGTTCGGAGGAATCTGCAATCGATCGAAAGCGCGCGTCCGCTCTTCGCGCACGACGACGTTTTCGCCGGCCGCGGCGAGCGCTTCGGTCAAGAGGATCGCCGCGCCCTCACGCATCCACGCGAGACGCGGCTCCTGTGTTGGGTTCTCGAAGGGAAGAACGATGACCGCAGCTCCGGCCGGGACTTGCGCCGCGGCCGGCGCCAGAGAAAGGAAAAAGGATAAAGCTAAAAGGCAGAAAAAAATGCGGGCATTTCGTTTTGCCTTTTGCATTTTGCCTTATGCCTTTGCCTTAATGCCCTTTTGCCTTTTCCCGTTACGCCGCGTTAGCCGTTTCTACAGGACGCGGCCCTCTCACTTCGATCGCAAGACTCCATGCGCCCGGCTGATCGTTGGTGACGGTGACCTCGGCGTCCACAGCGCAGTGCGCCAGCAGGCGCTCGATCGCCGACGCGTAAAACGCGCGCATTGGAATCGTTGCCGGATCGCGGAGCTGATCGAACAGCGCCGAATTGATGTCGATGCCGGCGGTCATGCCGTTGATGCGCGAGCGCACCTTCGATTCGCGCACGGTGGCGAGAATCAACCGCTTGCCCAGGCCAATCGCGGCCCGCGCGCGCATCGCGGTCGGCAGGCGGCCGATGTACCAGCGGCGCAGCGCCGACAGGTCGTCGAACGTCCAGTCGGCGGCGTAGCGCCCGGCGCGCTCGACGATTTGCTCGTTGGCCGGCGGTTCTTCGCGGTGCAGGAAACTCAGGACGGCGCCCAGTGGCGCAAGGCCGATGCGGCCGTCGCGCATGCCGGCGGGACTCAGCCAGTTCTCGTAAAAATCGAGACGGTTCGGTGATACGTCGGCAATGCCTTGATGCAGGCTCGAGATGAGCAGGCGGCCGATTCCAGCGTCAACCATGGGCCACCGATTGAACGCCGATTGAACACGAACGAGACACGGGGGTAGCGCGCAAATCGTGAGCGAATCTGATACCGTTGAGCGTACCGCACGCCTTCGAACGAGTCAACGAACCAGCGACATGATTCTCCCGCTACATGAACAGGTCAGGGCGCGTGTGCGCGACGCGCTAGCCCGGCTGCACGGCATCGCCGCCGACGAAGTTACGATTCCGATCGAATATCCGCCAAACCGCGCACTCGGCGACCTGGGCACGCCGGTGGCGTTCGATCTGGCGCGGCGCCTGCGAAAGGCGCCCCGCGCCATTGCGCAAGAACTGGCCGGCGCGCTCGGACCGATTCCCGGAGTTGCGCGGGTTGACGCAGCGCCGAACGGCTACCTCAACGTTTTTCTCGACCGCCCCGCGTTCCTGCTCGCGCGCCTGGGACTGGCCGGCGAGTTGCCCGCAGCGCCGGTGCGGTCAGAGAAAACCATCGTCGAGCACACGGCGATCAATCCAAACAAGGCGGCGCACATCGGCCACCTGCGGAATTCCGCATTGGGCGACACGCTGGTGCGCGTCCTGAAATTCCGCGGCAACCCCGTCGAGGTGCAGAACTACATCGACGACACCGGCGTCCAGGTCGCCGACGTCGTCGTCGGCTTCCAGCAGCTTGAAAAGCTCTCGCTCGAGGACGCCAGGCGCATCGCGGCGACGACCCGATTCGATTACTACTGCTGGGACCTCTACGCCCGCGTCACCGAGTGGTACGACGGCGACAAGGAACGACTGAAGATCCGCGCCGCCACCCTTCACGACATCGAGCACGGCGTCGATCCGACCGCGAGCCTGGCGTCGTTCATCGCCGACACGGTTGTCCGCGCGCACCTGAAGACGATGGCGCGGCTCAACATCGACTACCAGCTGTTGACGTGGGAAGGCGACATCCTGCGCTTGAAGTTCTGGGCGAAGGCGTTCGAGGTGCTGAAGGAGACCGGCGCCGTCTACCTGAAAAACGAGGGCCGGCTCGCTGGATGCTGGGTCATGAAGATCGACGAGCCGGCCGGCGCCGCTGACGAGGACACGGAGACGTCCAACGAGACGTCGACGGACGACACGGAGACCGAGGACCGCGAGAAAGTCATCGTCCGTTCGAACGGCACCGTGGTCTACGTCGGCAAGGACATGGCCTATCAGTTCTGGAAGTCGGGACTGCTCGGCCGCGACTTCCTCTATCGAAAGTTCGCGACGCGGATGGATGGCGGCACGCTGTGGGCGACCACCAGCGATCCGTCGCAGGCGGTCGCGGAGCATCCGTCGTTCGGCGACGCTGCGGCGACCTACAACGTGATCGACGTGCGGCAGTCGTACCTGCAAAAGCTGCTGAAGCAGGCGCTCTCGGCGATCGGCCATCCGCAGGAAGCGGATCGACTGAAGCACTTCTCGTATGAAATGGTGGCGCTGTCGCACGCGACGGCGAAGGAGCTTGGCTTCGCACCGGATCCCAATTCGGAGGACGCGAAGAAGCCGTTCGTCGAAGTGTCGGGACGCAAGGGCCTCGGCGTGAAGGCGGACGATCTGATCGATCGCGTGATCGAAAAGGCGCTCGCGGAAGTCGACAAGCGGCAGCCGGAGTTACCCGCGGCCGAGCGGCGCAAGGTCGCGGAACAGATCGGCGTGGCGGCGGTGCGCTATTTCCTGATCAAGTATTCGCGCACGACGGTGATTGCGTTCGACATCGACGAAGCGGTCAGCTTCGTCGGCGAGACCGGGCCGTACATTCAATACGCCGTCGTTCGCGCCAACAAGGTCATGGGCAAGCTCGAGGAGCGGTTCGGCCTTGACGAGCGCGCGACGCTGGCGGAGCTGGCGGCAACGCCGCCGGATCTCATCAACCAAGACGCCGAACTGTGGGCGATGGTGCTCGAGGCATCGCGGCTCGACGAAGTGGTCGAACAAGTCGTGCGATCGCTCGAATTCGCGGCGCTCGCCAAGTTCGGCTTCGGCCTGGCGCAGATGTTCAGCGCCTTCTACCAGAACCCGAAACAATCGGTAATCAACGAAGAACGCGTGGCAGCGCGCCGCTGGCGCGCGGCGGCGGTCGTCTATTGCCGGCAGCAGCTGACCCGTGTGCTCGATCTGATGGGCGTTGCGGTACCGGCGCGAATGTAGGACGCTGAGGACACATGCCGCTGATTGCAATCGGGCAGAACCGCAAGATGGAGGATTACCTCGAGTCCGTGCGCCGGGCCGGCGGTGAGCCGGTCGAAATCGTCGTCGGCGGCGAGGCGCCGGAGCAAATCCTGTCGCGCGTCGACGGGCTGATGCTGACGGGCGGCGGCGACGTCGACCCGAAGTTGTACGGCGAAGCACGGCACGACACCTTCCAGGCGGCCGAAGAGGGCCGCGACGATTTCGAGATCGCGCTCGCGCGTGCCGCGATCGCCAAGGGCATTCCCCTGCTGGCGATCTGCCGCGGCATGCAGGTGCTGAACGTGGCGATGGGCGGCACGCTGGTCCAGGACATTCCGAGCCAGATCACGGGCGCGCTCGAGCACTCGGTACCGCAGCCGCGCGCCGGCGGCGCGCACGAAGTGTGGGTGTCGAAAGGGTCGAAGCTCGCCACGCTGCTGGCCGATCACATGGAAGACGGCGAGACGTGCCACGTCAACAGCCGCCACCACCAGTCGGTGAAGCAGGCGGCGAACGGCTTCGAGGTCACGGCAACGTCGCCTGACGGCGTGATCGAGGCGATGGAAAAACCCGACGCGCCGTTCTGCGTCGCGGTGCAGTGGCATCCCGAGAACTTCTGGCGCACCGGCGAGTTCCGCGAGCTCTTCGAGGGCCTGGTGCAGGCCGCTAACCTGAAAAAGCGATGACCGTCTCGACGTGCGCGGTGTTCGGGAACAAATCGAACGCGCGCATCGACGAGATGCGGTAGCCCGCATCGAGCAGCGCCCGCGCGTCGCGCGCGAGCGTCGCCACGTCACACGACACGTAGATGAATCGCGCCGCGCGGATCGCGACGGCGCGCGCCAGCGCGTCCCTCGACATGCCGGTGCGCGGCGGATCGACGATGAGCGTCGCGATCGAGTCGCCCGGGCGCGTCGAGAATCTCTCAACCGGTAATTCAACGACGGCGATCGTCCCCGACCCGTTGCGTTTCAGATCGCGGGCCGCGAATGGATCGCCTTCGACGGCGGTGATCGGCGCCGCGCCGACGGTTGCCGCGGTCAGGCTGAACAAACCGACGCCGGCGTAGAGATCGACGAGCGCACCGGCCGTGACGTGCTCGAGCACGTGGCCCACGAACTGATCGAGCAGGTAGCGGTTCCCCTGGAAAAACGATCGAACGTGACGTGTCAGCGTCACGCCGCGAATCACATCGGACACCAGCGGCGTCCCGAACAGGTCGATGGTGCGCGGATTCTCGGGATGCGCGCACGACGCGCCGGTGACGCCGTCGACCCGCGCGATCGACGCCAGCCCCGACGGATCCGCGTCGGGCACGAGCTCGAAATGAACCGCGCGCTGCGACGCATCGACGTTCTCGGCGATTTCGATATCAGCGGCGACTGCGCGCGGCGTTGTCGCCAGCGCCGCTTCGAGCCGGCGCACGACCTCGATGGTGTCGCCGCGCAGCTGGCGCGTCGATGCCGCGTCGCACAGCGAGTGGGTGCCTTCCCGGAAGAACCCGATGCGTCCGTTACGCACGTGCAGCCGCGCGCGCATCCGGTAGCCGTCGATCGGCGACGCCACGACGAACGGCGGCGCATCGAGCGTGATGCGTCCGATGCGCCGGAACGCATCCTCGATGATCGCGCCCTTCAGTTGCCGCTGTCGCTCGTAGGCGATGTGCGCGAACACCGAGCCGCCGCACGCGCCTTCCGGAGCATCGATACGATCGGGCGACGGCTCGAGGACTTGCCGCGTCGACGCCCACACGGTGCCGCGCTGCGTCTTTTCCACTTCGGCCTCGACGACTTCGCCAGGAATGGCGCCCGACACGAACACGATCGCGCCGTCGTGGCGCGCGATCATGCGCCCGCCTGCTGCGGGCCGCTCGATCGTCAGACGAAGGCGCTCGCCGCGGTTCACGGTTTACAGGCTCGGAAGGCCGAAATGCTGGCGCACCAGGCGTTGCATCGCCTGGCGCCGCGACTGGCGGAACGCATCCTCGGGCATGCGCGAGCGAAACGGTGCCAGCTCCTGGTCGGCTTCGCGTTCCAATGCGGCCCGTTCGGCGGCAGTGAGGCCGGCGCTCGCAGCGGCAGCCAGCTCCTCCTCGATGACGGTGATGCGTCGAATCAATTCATCGCGCGCATCGCCGCGCGCGCGCGCGGCTTCCGGGCGCAGCGCGTCGAGGCCGCGCACGGCCTTGTCGAACGCCTCGCC
>DASUSZ010000387.1:0-3783 GCA_036374815.1 Vicinamibacterales bacterium
AGCTGCGATTTCCTGAAAGCGACGCCGACGCCTTCTACCGCGTGCTGATCAATCACGAGGGCGGCGCCTTCCCGGCCGAGAACGTTCACTTCCTGAAGGGATCGCAGGCCACGCTCGCGAACATCCGGCACGAGCTCGAAACGTGGCTGCCGTCGGTCGCGAAGCCCGCCGATCGCGTCGTGGTTTACTTCGCAGGTCACGGCTTCGTTCAGAGCGGCAGGGGCTTCCTTGCGCCGTACGACGTCGATCCTGAGAGGCTCGACACCACCGCGTATTCGATGTCGACCCTCGGCGACATCCTCGCCAACAAGGTCGGCGCGGCGTGGAAAGTGCTGCTGACCGACGCGTGCCACTCCGGGAAGATCAATGCGGAGACGACCAATGAAGCGCTCGAGCAGCAGTTCAGCGCGTTGCCGGCGAGCTTCCTGACGCTGACGGCAACGACGGAGCGCGAATCAAGCTTCGAGGATCCGAATCTCGAGACCGGATTCGGATTCTTCACCTATTACCTGGTGCAGGCGTTCCGCGGTCACGCCGACAACGATCCGTGCGATGGCCGCATCACCGCCGACGAGTTGATTGAGTACGTGCGATCGAACGTGCGCAACTACGCGCGCGCACGCCAGCTGTCGCAGACGCCGACCGCGAGAGGCGATTACGAGCCCGGCATGCTGCTGGGCGTTGCGCAAAACGCGTGTCTTTCCGGCGGCGCCAAGGCGCCGTCGATGCTCGGCACCGCGATCGTCGAGTCCAACATGGACGACGTCGATCTGTATGTGGATGGCGCGCTGATTGGCCGCCTTTCGAAGAGCAAGCCGCTGCGGATGCCGGGACTTTCCACCGGCCTTCACGAGTTTCGCGGCGTCCGCGAAGGCTACGAGCCCGAACGCAAGGAAGTGATGATCGCGCCCGGCCAGGAGGTGACGGTCACACTTCGCATCCGCTACGTGCGGCAGGTGAAAAAGCCGGCGCAGGCATTGAACGAAGAAGGCGAGAAGCTGCTGTTCACGCGTCGATCGTCGTTGAGCCTGCTGAATCTCGTGCCGGTGGAGCGCCGTCAGAGCGAGTCCGATCTCAAAAAGGCCGCGCAGCTGTTCGAGAAGGCGCTCGCCATCGATCCGGCGTTCAGCATTGCCGC
Organism: Vicinamibacterales bacterium; assembly: GCA_036374815.1. Taxonomy (GTDB): domain Bacteria; phylum Acidobacteriota; class Vicinamibacteria; order Vicinamibacterales; family UBA2999; genus 12-FULL-67-14b. The sequence goes on from DASUSZ010000387.1 coordinate 1,139, forward strand.
GTACCACCTCGGCCAGGTCAATCAGCTGCTGCTCAAGCACGACGAGTCGGTGAAGTTCTTCCGCAAGGCGATCGAGATCGATCCCTCGCACGTCGATGCGCGCATCGAGTGCGCGGCGGTGCTGATCGAGCAGGGCGATGCCGACGAAGCGATCCGCGAGTTGACCGAGGCGCTAAGGCTGGAAGCGGACAACGACATCGCGTATTCGATGATGGCGCGCGCGTACTGGGACAAGGGCGCGTGGGCGCGCGCGGTTGATAGCGCCGATCAGGCAATCAAGCTCAAGCCGTCGAACGCGCAGGCGCATCTGTGGCGCGCCGACTCACTGCGCCAGCTGGCCGCCGCCAGCACCGACAAGACCGTGCAGGTCAGCCTCTATGCCGACGCGCGCGAAGGCTACCGGGAGTTCCTCGACCTGACCAATTTTTCGACCGGCCTCGGGTCGAAGCTCGCGTTTCATTTCATCGGCCTTGGCGTCGGCAGCCGCAGACACGCCGACCGCCAGGGCGCATACGACAGCCTGCGCAGCGCCGGTTTTCTCGGGCTGTGCCTGTCGGAGCAGAAGGTCGGCAACCCGCTCAAGGCGCGCGACTACTGCAAGCGCGCGCTCGGGCATGCGCCGAACGATCCGATCGCGCACTTCCTTCTCGGCAACGTCAATCGTGATCTCTTCAACGCCCGTCAATCATGTTCATACCTGAAGGACGCTCGATCCAGTTACGTGAAGATGCTGGAGCTGAATCCGCACCTCGACGAATCGCGCAACGCGAAAAACTACGTCGGGCAGATCGACGGGTTGCTGCCTCAGGCCGGATGCAAGGCCTGAAGCTCGCGGTCGCATTGACGATCGCGATCGCCTCCATCAGCGTCGCCGCTCAAACCCCCGCACTGCGCCTCGTCGTCATCGAAGGCGAGGACGCCGTCAACATCATCCAGCAGAACACCGCGGTGCGCCCGGTCGTCGAAGTGCGCGACCGCAACAACCTGCCGGTGGCCGGCGCGCTCGTGACGTTCTCGATTGAAGGCGGCAAGGCGGCAAGTTTCGGCGGCGCCTCAACGTTGACCGTCGCCACCAATGCCGCCGGCCAGGCGGCCGTCACCGGCCTGACGCCGTCGGCCGCAGGTGCCTTCCAGATTCAGGTGTCGGCCGCGTTCCAGGGGCAGGTCGCGACGGCAACGATCGCGCAAACCAATGTGATGACGGCCGCGCAGGCAGCGGCAGCGGGTGCGACAAGTGCGTCGGGTGCATCGAGCGGGTCGGGTGCATCGGGTGCGTCGAGTGCCTCGGGCGCGTCGGGTGCCGGGGGCGGCTTATCGACGACGACCATCGCGGTGGCCGGAGCGGCCGTGGCTGGCGGCGCGGTCGCGGCAACCCAGCTGACCAAAAGCGAAGACGACGGCGCCGACACATTCACGGGAAGCTTCAGCGGACCCGTGGTGAGCACGATCGTCAGCCGGAACTCCGGCAACACCTGCTCGATCACTCGATCGGTCACGGGCACCGCGACGCTCACGTTCGATCGAAATGACGGCACCAACGTGAGCGGGCGGCTCGAGGTGCAGGGGACTGACACCGTCGTGTCCTCCGGCTGCCCCGTGACCAACCCATCCACTTCCTTCAATGGCACGACCACCGTCACCGGTACCACCAGCGTGTTTCGCGGCAGCGAAGGCCGCAACGAAACCGGCACTGGCGTGGGCGGCGAGACGATCCAGGGAACCAGCACGATGTTCTTCGAAGGCTCGCTCAACGGAAACACCGTGACGGGGACGATGCGCTGGGAGCAGAAGAGCGTTTCGACCGGCGGCGCCGGCGGGCCCGTGGATCAATTGGCGTCCGGCACGTTTACACTGACGCTGACCAGGTCATAAGTTCGCGCTTTGCAAACAAAGGAGTGGGTGTGTATCGCCTTGCCGCTCTCTGTATCTGTGCCTTGCTGCCGTCGCTGCCGGCACTCGCACAAACGCCGCCAACGCTGACGCTTGCCGATGCGGTCGGCGAGGCGCTCGTCAACAACGAGCGGGTGGTCAACCAGGCCGACACCATCGCGCAGGCTGACCTCGGGCTGCGGCTGGCGCGCAACGTGTTCCGCCCGAAGGTCACGCCCAACATTTTCGGATCGCTCGGGCGCAACGACATCAGCAGCCAGACCTACCGCGTCGACGTGTCGCAGAAGCTGGTGACCGGCACCGAGCTGCGCCTCTCGACCGGGACGGCGTCATCGCTGATACCCGGCCAGCTTGGCGATGCATCGAGCGACGTGTTGTTCTACAGCGCCGATACGACGCTGACGCTGTCGCAGCCGCTGCTGCGCGGATTCGGAAGAAATGTCGCGCGCCGGGGCCTCAACAGCGCCGAATTGAGGCGCGAAGATGCCGAGCGGCAACAGCGGTTGTCGGAGCAGCAGGTGGCCGTTGATGTCGCCGCCGCGTATTACCGCGTCGTGGCGCAGCAGGCCTTGGTCGACGTCGCCCGGCAGAGCCTGACGCGCGCGCGCCGATTGCGCGACGCGTCGGAGGCGAAGCTGGACGCCGGCCTGGTGTCACAGCTCGATGTGCTGCGCTCGCAGCAGCTCGTGTCGCAGGCGGAGATGCAGCTGTTCGATGCGCAGTCCGCCGTGGAAGACGCGCGCGATCAGCTCACA
>DASUSZ010000388.1:0-6759 GCA_036374815.1 Vicinamibacterales bacterium
CGGCGCTTCGTTGGCGCCAAGCCGGTGATCGTTGCCGGCGTGCGCGATGCTGTAGCGGAGCAGGCCCTGCCACTTGTCGACGGCGCGAATCACCGCCGTGCAGAAGAACAGGAACTGCATGTTGTCGTGCGGCGTGTCGCCAGGCCCGAGCAGGTTGTTGCCGAGGTCGTCGCCGATACTCCAGTTCAAGTGCTTGCCGGAGCCGTTGACGCCGGCAAACGGCTTCTCGTGCACCAGGCAGGCGAGGCCGTACTTCGGCGCCACGCGCTTCATCGTCTCCATGGTCATCATCTGGTGATCCGTGGCGACATTGGCGCTCTCGAAGATCGGCGCGACCTCGTACTGCGACGGCGCCACTTCGTTATGCCGCGTCTTGATCGGCACGCCGACCTTGTAGAGCTCGGATTCGACGTCGGCCATGAAGGCGAGCACGCGCTCGGGGATCGATCCGAAGTACTGATCTTCGAGCTCCTGGCCCTTCGGCGGCCGTGCGCCGAACAGCGTGCGGCCGGCATTGAGCAGATCGGGACGCGCGAAGTAGAAGTTGCTGTCGATCAGGAAGTACTCCTGCTCGGGGCCGCAGGTCGCCGTGACCCGCGTCGCGGTCGAGCCGAACAGCTTCAACACGCGCACCGCCTGCGCCGAGAGCGCTTCCATCGAGCGGAGCAGCGGCGTTTTCTTGTCGAGCGCCACGCCGGTCCAGCTGACAAACGCCGTCGGAATCACCAGCGTGACGCTGTTGTTGTTCACGAGCAGCCACGGCGGGCTGGTCGGATCCCATGCGGTGTAGCCGCGCGCCTCGAAGGTGCTGCGCATGCCGCCAGACGGGAAGCTCGAGGCATCGGGCTCGCCGCGCACCAGCTCCTTGCCGCTGAACTCGGCGAGCGCGCGGCCGTCGGGCGTCGGGCTGTAGAACGCATCGTGCTTTTCAGCAGTGATGCCGGTCAGCGGCTGGAACCAGTGCGTGAAGTGCGACGCGCCGTTCTCGACCGCCCAATCCTTGAGCGCGGACGCCACGGCGTCCGCCGTCGAGATGTCGAGGGCCTTGCCCTGCGTCATGGTGTCGCGCAGCGACTTGTAGACCGGCTTCGGCAGGCGCGCCTGCTGGACCTTGTCGTTGAAGACGCGCGCGCCAAAGGTGTCCTTGACGTTCGCGGGCGTCTGGATGACGCGCCCTTCGTTCATGGCCCAACTGCGGATGCCCTTGATTGCCTCACCGAGTGCTGCGGATCCCATGTGGCTATGCCCCCTCTCTTATGAAGCCGCCTGAACGGCGCCTTGTCCCGCCGTCGCTGGCACGTTGGCATCCAGCGGAGGCGGCAGAATGCACAAGTATCCATGATCGAGGTATCACTTTGCAATATTTGAACTATCAATACCGCAGATAGAGCTAAAAAAATGCAAAGTGACTTCAAACGCATGCACGTTTTGCAGTTTTCGGCTACCAGTAATAAGGCGAATGCCCCAAATAGGCTCCTGACAGGACCGTCAGGACCTGTTCCAAGCTGTGAACGGTAGAGGTGGTGTTCTGTCCGTTCGAGTTCGTTGCATACATTTCGCGGCGGCTCCCCGGCCGTGGCATTGGGGTTGAACTAGTCTGAGGCCCCTTATGCGTAGAGCTCTCGCCGGCGGGTTGGTCGTCTGCGTCGTGGCGGTCGCGTGCCTCGTCGTCGTTGAGGGCAGGCAGGCGCCGCCGCGGACGTACCTGGTGCAGTTGAGCGGGCCCGTGCTCGACAGCTGGAAGAGCGAGCTTGCTGAAGCCGGCGCGGATCTCCAGGACTACGTTCCTCACTTTGCCTTTCGCGCGCGCATGACGCCGGATGCGGCAGCGCGCGTGCGGCGGCTGGCATTCGTGTCGTCCGTCGACGCGATTCGCGCCGAGCACACGATGGCGCCGCGGTTGCGCCGCAACGGCGCGCTGCCGTACGTGGTGCGGCTCGATCGCAGCGCCGATGCTCGCGACGTCGAAGCATCGCTGCGCAACGCGGGCGTGCAGGTACAGCGCCGCGGCTCACAGTTGTTGATCGTCGCGGACGCCAGCCGGCTCGACGAGATAGCGGTCATCGATGGGATCGCGTCAATCGAGAACTTCGCGCCGCGCATCAAGCACAACGAATTCGGCGGCGGCGTGATCATTGGCAGCAGCGCCGCCAACGCCAGCGGCTTCGACGGATCGTCGCAAACCATCGCGATCGCCGACACCGGGCTCGGCAACGGCACCGCCGCCGGCGCGCATGTCGATCTGCCCGCGTCGCGCATCGCGTCGATCTTCAACTGGCCGGGTGCGCCCGACTTCTGTTACGACACGATCTCGAACGACGGTGCCATCGACCTTGATAGCGGGCACGGCACCCACGTGACCATGGCCGCGGTGGGCGCCGGCAATGGCAGCGGCGCCGGCCGCGGCACCGCGCCGGCCGCGAACCTGGTGTTCCAGGCCGTCGAGAACTACGCGGTGCCTTCGCTGCTGTGCAGTCTGCTGTTCGGCGTCACCGACGGTTATTACCTGGTCGGCATTCCCGCGGACGTCGGCGAGCTCTACGACCAGGCGTATCGACAGAACGCGCGCGTGCACTCGGATTCATGGGGCTCCGAGGTGTCGGGCGCCTATACCGACGACAGCGCCAACACCGATGCCTACGTGTGGTCGCATCGCGACCTCGCCGTGACGTTCTCGGCGGGCAACTCGGGCACCGATGCGAACGCCGACGGCGTGATCGACACCATGTCGATCAACTCGCCGGGCACCGCGAAGAACGTCATCACCGTCGGCGCGAGCGAAAACGATCGCCAGTCGCACTGGGAGTGCGACGCATCGCTGTCGTACGGCGCGTGCGCGTCGCAGGGTGGACAGAACACCATCTTCACGTGGGGCGCGGCCTGGCCCGACCGTTACACCGCGAATCCGGTCAAGGACGACCCGAGTGCCGGCAACGCCGAACAACTCGCGGCCTTCAGCAGCCGCGGTCCCACGGCCGACGGCCGCATCAAGCCCGACGTCGTCGCGCCCGGCACGTGGAACCTGTCCGGCTACGCCGATCCGTTCCAGCAGGGCTACGACCCGTCGCCGAATGCCACCAACGGCGAGTATCAATACGACGGGTGGGGATTCCCGGCGAGCGCGACCTACAAGTACATGGGCGGCACATCGATGTCCGCGCCGCTGGTGGCCGGCGGCGCCGCGGTCGTGCGCGACTTCTATTGGAAGAGCCGCGCGCATCACGCGAGCGCAGCGCTGGTGAAGGCGGTGCTGATCAACTCCGCCGTCGATCTCCTGGACGAGAACAACGACGGCGTGCTCGACAACTTCTTCCCGATCCCCAACATGCATGAAGGCTGGGGCCGCGTCGATCTCGCCAACGCGACCGATGCGAGCGATTTGTATTTCGACGAGACCGTGACGCTGTCGACCGCCGCGAGCACGTCATTCGCCGTCGAGGTGCCTGAAGGCGGCGCGCGATTGAAGGCGACCGTGGCGTGGACGGACTATCCGGCGTCGACCGCGGCGACGGTCAGCCTCGTGAACGATTTGGATCTGACGGTGGTCGCGCCCGACGGCACGACGTACAAAGGCAACGCGTTCGCCGGCGGCTGGTCGGTGCCTGGCGGCAGCGCCGATCGCCTCAACAACGTCGAGAACGTGTTCGTGTACGCCGCAGCCGCGGGCACCTGGACGATCACCGTCAGCGCATACAACGTGCCGCAAGGCCCGCAGCCCTTCGCGCTCGTCGTCGATTCGAGCATGCCGGCAGGAACGGAACTGCCCGAAGTGCGTGTCACCGTTGAAGACGGCGAAGCGAGCGAGAGCGGCTCGAACAGCGGCGCGATTCGCGTCACGCGCACCGGCAGCACCGTTGCCGCGCTTGAAGTGGCATACAACGTCAGCGGCGCTGCCGCCGCGGGCAGCGACTACGTGGCCCTCTCGGGATTCGTCACGATCCCTGAAGGTGCCGTCGATGCCACGATCACCGTCGCGGCGCTTGACGATCAGTGGCACGAGACTCCGGAAGCGGTGGTCGTGACGCTCGTCGAAACGCCTGCCTATACGCTGGGATCGCCTGCGGCCGGTATCGTCACGATCAGCAGCGAAGATCCGGCGCCGGATCTCGCCATGCCCGCGCTTAGCGTGCCCGCGCTGGGCACGCCGGGAGCAACGATCGTCGCGAATGCAACCACGCGCAATCAAGGCGCCGGGTACGCGCAGGAATCGCAAACCGGTTTCTATCTCTCGTTGAATTCCACGTTGAGCGCCGAAGACGTGTTCCTCGGTGCGCAAGCGATCAGCGTTCTCGGCCCCGGAGCGCAAGCGGTTCTCGCGACGACCCTCACCATCCCGGAGTCGGTCGCGCCCGGAAGTTACTACGTGATTGGCAAGGCGGATTGGGACCTCGCCGTGGTCGAGACCAGCGAAACGAACAATCACAAGCCGTCTGCCGCGCGCATCAATCTTGGCCCGGACCTGCTGGTGTCGGCGTTGGTTGTCCCATCGACCGCCGCACCAGGACAGTCGATCCAGGTGACCGATACGACGAAGAACCAGGGCGCCTCACCGGCAGCCGCAACGACCACCGCGTTCTATCTGTCGTTCAATAGCGTGCTCGACGCATCCGACCTGTTGCTCGGTTCGCGTCCGGTCGACCCATTGAATGGTGGCGCGACGCACGTCGCGCCGACGACGCTGCTCATCCCGGCATCCACCGCGGTAGGCGCGTACTACGTGCTCGCGCAGGCCGACCACGGCGCGGGCGTGACGGAGTACCTGGAGAGCAACAACGTCAAGTCCAGCGCGGTGGTGCGAATTGGCGCGGACTTGTCCGTGACGGCGTTGACGGCGCCCGCGGATGCCGGCGCCGGCCAGGAAATTTCGATCAACGAGACGACCGCAAATCTGGGCGCCGCGGATTCAGAAGCGGCGGTGACGCGTTATTACTTCTCGTCGAACACGACGCTCGATCCCTCGGACACGCTGCTCGGCTCGCGCGCGACGCCGTACCTCGAAGCGGGCACCGCCAGCGCGGCAACGGTCACGCTGACCATTCCCCTGGTGCCGACCGGCTCCTATTACCTGATCGCCAGCGCCGACGATGCGCAGGAAATCGCTGAGACGAACGAGACGAACAACGTCAGGAAGGTACGGGTCGACGTCGGTCCGGACCTGGCAGTTACCGACGTTGACGCGCCGGCCGTGGCGGCAGCGGGCAGCGTGGTGACCGTCAGCGACGTGACCACGAATCAGGGTGGCGGACTGGCGATTGCGACGCAGACGTCGTTCTATCTGTCAGCCAACACCGCGCTCGACGCCGGCGACGTGTTTCTCGGCGCCCGCGTGGTCCCCGAGTTGAATGCGGCGCAGACCAGTAGCGTCACGACGCCGCTCACGATTCCGTCAGGCACCGGCGTCGGCAGCTATTACGTGATTGCCAAGGCCGACCACGGTGCGGTCGTGACGGAGTTGCTGGAAACCAACAACACGCGCACGAGCGCCGTGATGAAGGTCGGTCCCGATCTCACGGTGCCGGCATTGACGGCGCCGGCGTCGGTGGTGAGGAACGTCGCGTTCACCATCACCGATACGACCCGGAATCTTGGCGGCGGCGCGGCGCCCGCGACGTCGACGAGTTACTACCTCTCGGTGAATAGCACGGTCGATGCGTCGGACGTGCTGCTGGCGACGCGCGCGGTGGGCGCGCTGGCAGGGCTCGCCGAGGAAAGCGGCTCGATGAGTGTCGTGATCCCCGTATCGCAGGCGGCGGGCTACTACTACATCATCGCGAAGGCAGATAACGGCGCCGTCGTTGTCGAGTTGCTCGAAACCAACAACACGCGCGTCAAGTCGGTGAAGGTGAATCCGTAAGGGCTGCGGGCTTACGGGCTTACGGGAAGAGGCGGCGCTGTGCGCAACCCGTATTCGGCTGATTGTTGGCGCCGTCTCGCAGCGCCGGTAGCGTGTCTTCGGCGAACACGGCATAACCGCCGTCGCCGGGGTGGAAGCCGTCCGACGCGTAGTTCGACGGCTGATACAGCCGCGCGTCGCACATCAGGTCGACGACGAGCACGTTCCGGCTCGTGAGCGCGTTGACGCGATCGGAAATGCCGACCGCGATGCGCTGCATGATGCTCTTCTCCGAGGTCGGCCGCGACGAGAGATACGGCGACGCGGCGAGATTGATCATGTTGAGGGCGACGATGCGCGCGTTGGGCGCGCGGGCGCGGATGCGCGCGACCAGGTCCTCGAGGTCGGTGCCCCACTGATTGACCTGCGCGTCGATGTAGGCAGTGGGATTACTGCCGCCGCGGCCGGCAAGTGCGGCACGACCGATCACGTTGGCGTCGTTGCCGCCCGCAAAAATCGTCACGTGCGTCGTGTTGGCCGGCACGAACGGCGCCTGGCGCTCGACGAAATTTCCCGCCAGCTCGCTGATCGGCTGCCCGATCTCGCGCGCCAGGTCTTCGATGGCCTTGCTGAGCACCGCCCCGGGGATGCTCAGGTTGCGATGCTCGACCGTCCGGCCCGATTCCCCCAGCTGGCGGCGGAGGATCTGCACGTAGCCGCGGCCGTCAGGACAATCCGAAAACGGAATGCACGGCGCTGAGCTCCCGAACCCGATGCCGTCACTTGCACCTATGGCTGTGTAAAAAATAGGACCATTCGCAGGCGCCGGGTTCGTCGGAGAAGTCGGGCTGTCACCCTTGCTGCAGGCGATTCCTGAGCCAAATAGCGCAAGCAGCGCGGCAATAAGCAGTCGTCGATTCATACGG
>DASUSZ010000389.1:0-22323 GCA_036374815.1 Vicinamibacterales bacterium
GGTGATCGGCGTCGACTGCCGCAAACTCATCTGGGGCCTCGGCGCGATTCACTGCTTCACGCAGCAACAACCGCGTTTCTGAGTAAGTAAACCTCTCTCACCACAACTCCATCGGTCGCCGCTACAGTGCTCCAATGGCGCGCTGGAGTGAAGCCAGAACGCTCGTGAATGCCTGGATCTGCGTTCCTTTGATGTTCGCGGTGTGCGCTGGTCTGCTTGCCCTGTTGTTCTACTGGTTGTGCCGGTTGTCCGGAAGCACGTGCGTCGAGTTGTGACCGGTGGGGACGATTTGCCGCGAGGGCAGAGGGGCTTGACATGACAAATAGATGAAACTATCTTTTTAGCATGTCCGTCGTGATGGTCCAGATCCGCAATGTACCGGGCGACTTCCACCGCCGACTGAAAGCGCGCGCCGCAGTCGAAGGGATGTCGATGTCGGACTACATCCTGCGCGAGGTCGGCAAGGCGCTGGATCGACCCACACGGCAGGAAGTCCTGGAGCGCTTACGCGGACCGGCGCCGCGCAACTTGAAGCGAAAAGCCGCTGCCGTCCTCCGCGAAGAACGCGACGCCAGATGATCGTCCTCGACGCCTCGGCCGTCGTCGAGCTATTGCTCGACACGGCCGCAGGCCGCCGTGTCGCAATCCTGATTGGCGACGCCGCGACCGGCATCCACGTGCCGCATCTGCTCGACGTCGAGGTGCTGAGCGTGCTCCGGCGCTTCGTGCGCGAGCACGTGATCGATGAGGAAGACTCCGAAACCGCGATCGAGAACCTGCTGGCGCTGGATCTGCAGCGCCATTCCCACGAGCCGTTGCTAGAGCGGGCGTGGGCGCTGCGGCAGAACCTCACGGCGTACGACGCCGTCTATGTGGCTCTCGCCGAAGCGTTGGGCGCCGCCCTGGTGACGTGCGACGGCCGTCTCGCCAAGGCGACCGGCAGCAAAATACGGATTGAAGTCGTAAAGTAAACCCGCAAGCTCTGCAGTGACGCTCGGCGTATCGGCCCGGATTCGCCGGTGTGCGATCAGCCGGAATCCGATTTGCATCTGATCAGGCTGCTGTGACGCGTCAGTTCCAACTGCTGGCGGATCAGGCGTTTTCGAGGACGGCGGGCGCCCCGCTCGTTGGGGGAAATTCCGTCCGGCTACTCAAAGACGGCTGTGAGAACTACCCAAGCTGGCTCGAAGCCATCAAGTCAGCTCAGCATTGGATCCATTTCGAGACCTACATCCTGCACGAAGACAAGATTGGCAAGGTGTTCGCCGAGGCGCTCTGCGAGCGCGCCCGCGCCGGCGTCAAGGTGCGGCTGCTAATCGACTGGCTCGGCAACATCATGAAGACCTCGCCGAAGTTCTGGCGAATGCTCCGCCAGGCCGGCGTCGAGGCCAGAAGCTTCGGCTACCCGACCATTGATTCGCCGCTTGGCTGGATCTCCCGTGACCATCGCAAGTCGCTGGTCATCGACGGCCGCGTCGCGTTCGTCAGCGGGCTATGCGTCGGCGATGACTGGACCGACGACGGCCACGAGGCGCAGCGTGATACGGGCGTGATGATCCAGGGCCCCGCGGTGGCCGACGTCGAGGCGGCGTTCGCCGAATCGTGGGCGACCACCGGCGAAAAGGTGCCGCTCGAGGAACTCCCCGTCGCAAACCTCATCCCGGACGCCGGTGACGTCTCGATGCGCGTCATCGCGACGATGCCGTCGACGATGGGCGTGTTCAAGCTGGATCAACTGGTGGCATCGGTCGCGCGTGAAACGCTGTGGGTCACCGACGCCTACTTCGTCGGCGTATCGGCCTACGTCAATGCGTTGATCGCCGCGGCGAAGGACGGCGTCGATGTCCGGCTGCTAGTGCCCGGCACCGTCGACGTATTCGGCGTCGGCGGCATGAGCCGCGCCGGCTTCCGCTCGCTGCTCGAAGGCGGCGTGCGCATCTTCGAGTGGAACGGCGTGATGCTCCACGCCAAGACCGCGGTGGCCGACGGCAAGTGGGCGCGCGTCGGCTCGACCAATGCCAACATCACCAGCTGGTTCGGCAACTGGGAGCTGGACGTCGCGATCGAAGACGAAAAGTTCGGCCGCCAGATGATGGACATGTACGAGCGCGACCTGCAGAACTCCACCGAGGTGGTGCTGCGATCGCGGAAGCTGTTTTCACTGCGCGGCGTCGAGGGCCTGCCGCTCGACAGCAGCGGCCAGCCGGTCGAGCGGCGCCGCGCGCCGCGAACGAGCATGGCCGACTGGCGCACGCGCGGCCGCAGCACCAGGCGCGCCGCGGCGGCGGGCGCAATCCGCATCGGCCGCACGCTCGGCGCCGCGATCACCAAGCGCCGCGAGGTCGGCGCGGCCGACGCCTACAACCTGTTCTGGAGCTCGCTGATTTTTCTCGCGATGGGCCTGCTCTGGTTGAAATGGCCAAAGTCGATCGCCTTCCCGCTTGGCGTCCTCGCGGTCTGGTTCGCGGTCGCCGGCCTGTTCCAGGCGTGGCGGCTCTATCGCCGCGCGACGCGCGAAGCTATTGAAAAGACAGAGGATAGCCGCGAGGTCGTGGATACGAGGACCCGTCGCCACGCGTGATATGATCGGGGTTTCGCAAGACTGCCGGTAAGCAGGCCTAGAGCCTCGGATCCGGCGAAAGGGACCCGACCGTGAAGCCGAACATTCATCCGGAATACAAAGAGATTACCGTCCACTGCGCGTGCGGCGCGTCGTGGCAGACCCGCAGCACCAGCAAGGAGCTGCACCTCGACATCTGCTCCAACTGCCACCCGTTCTTCACCGGCCGCCAGAAGCTGATCGACACCGAAGGCCGCGTCGACCGCTTCACCAAGAAGTTCGGCGCGCAGACGGTCGAGAAGCGCAAGGTCGCGGCGAAGGCCGAAAAGGAAGCCAAGGCCAAGAAGGCGCCCGCGAAGAAGAAGACGGCGTAGTTACAGCGGGTACGGCAGCGTTGCGCCCAGCAACGTCACCAGCAGTATCACGACCGGAAACAGCACGAGCGCGACGATGAAGGTGTAGCCCATCACGTCGCGCGCGCGCAGCCCGAACATCCCGAGCGTCGGCAGCATCCAGAACGGCTGCAGCAGATTGGCGATCGCCTCGCCGAGATCGTACGACGCGACCACCCAGCCAAGATGGACCTTCAGCTCGTGGGCCGCCTGCATCACGTACGGCGCCTCGATCACCCATTTCGATCCGCCCGACGGCACGAACACGCCGAGCACGGCCGAATAAATCGCCACCACCGCGGGAAACGTGTAGGGCGTCGAGATGCTGACGAATGCATTGGCGAGCTGCTGGCTCAGGTGCGTGCTGGTGATGATGGCCGCGATGCCCGCATAAAACGGGAACTGCAGGATCACGCCCCACACCGCGGGGGTCGCCGCCGCGACGGCCCGCATCAGCCGCGCCGGCGTCTGGTGCAGCAGGATGCCGACCATCAGGAACGAGAAGTTGATGATGTTGACGCTCAATGCATTGAGCGGCTCCGCGGCGCGCCCGAAATAGCGGATCAGGAACGACGCGCCCATCGCCACGATCAGCACGTTCAGCACCGAGGAGTGCTCGAGCCGTGCGCCGGGCGCGATCGCGCCGGCCGGCAGTTCAGGTTCGACGTCGGCGTCGGTGAGATCGACGCCGAGCGCGGCGGCCGTCTTCGCCTTGCTCGGCGGCGGCGTCGCCAGCCACATCACCACGACGACGACGATGATCTCGACGATCACCGAGGCGAAGCTTTGCCACAGGAAAATGGTGTGGCGAAACGGAATGATGCCGCCCGGCACCAGGCCGTTGGCCGCCACGATGTCGCGAATCTGCGGCTGCAGCGCGCCGGGTGTCGCCATCTGCAGCGCCGCCGATCCGCTGAGCCCCTGCGCCCAGATGCTGCCGAGGCCGAGCATGCTGGCCGCGGCCAGCGCGCGGTAATCGACGCCGTCGACACGCCGCGCCACCTCGCGCGCCAGCACCGCGCTGAAGATCAGGCTGAAGCCCCAGTTGAACCACGACGTCACCAGCGCGAAGAAGGTGACGAGCGCCACCGCGCCGCGCGGCGTGCGCGCCCAGCCGGCGATGCCGCGAATCCCCGCCCGCATCGGACCGGAGGTCGCCAGCACGTGGCCGGTGATGATGATCAACGACATCTGCAGCGTGAACGGGATCAGGTCCCAGAAGCCGCCGCCCCATGCATCGACGATCTGGCCCGGCGTCGACGGCGTCCAGAGCAGCGCGGCGAAGAACACGACGACCGTCGCCATCAACGCGAAGATGAATGCGTCGGGAATCCAGCGCTCGGTCCACGCCGTCAGGCGCAGCGCGGCCCGCGCGACGATACCTGGCTTGTCCTCCGCGGCCGCGGCGGAGGAGGAGAGTTCGTTCACGCGCGCGATTTTAGTTCAACGGCAAGCGCGGACCGGAATGGCGCGCGAGCTTGCGATCGAGACGAGCGATGCGATGCTGGATGCGGGAACGATTGGCGGCGCCGTCGGCCAGCAGCTCGATGGCGTGCCGCCGCGCCGACAGCAGATCCTTCAAGCGATGCTCGTGATGGATGGCGAGCGCTTCCCTGGCCTCGCGCCGCAGCGCCGCCGCGCAGCGCGGCAACACCGCGAGCTCGTTCCAGGCTTCGGCGGCTTCGTGCGGGCGCCGGGTCCGGCGGCGGATCCACGCCAGCCGGCGCAGCGCCTCGCCGTGCACTTCCGGCTCGCCGCCGACGCGCTTGGCGAACTCGATGGTCCGCATCAGCGACGCTTCGGCGTTGTCGTAGGCGCCGCCGCGCTCGTAGACGCGCGCCAGCCCGTAGGCTTCCTGCGCGCTGGTGGCCGCGGCGGGTCCGCGCGTGATCAGCACGATCGCGCGGGCCAGCACCGCCGCCAAGGAGATCAGGTCGAGGCGGTTGTGCTCCATCACCGCTTCGAGCGGCCGCGCATCGCCGGTGCGCACGAACTTGAAGAAGCGCGACGGAATTTCGTAGCCCGGCACGTCGCCGACGCGGTGCAGGCCCGCGATCTGTTTCTCGAGCACGGCCAGCGAGCAGCTCGAATCGTCGGGATCGGGCGCGCCGCTCGCCAGCGGCCGCTGCCGCCACATGCGCCGCGCCGGGTGCAGCATGTCGAGATGCGGCACGCCGTCGAGCGGGCACGGCACGCGATGGAACATGAACCGTGTTTCGATCAGCGGCACGTCGAAGGTGCGGCCGTTGTAGGTGCACAGAGCGCCGTGCGATTTCGCCCAAGTGCGTAACTCGCCAAGCAGCGCCTTTTCATGTTCGAAACCAGGCAGCAGGTACTGCCTGACGCGGATCGACGTGTTCTCGATCGCCGCGCATCCGATCAGAAATGCCTGTGTCCCCGCGCCGCTGAACAGACCGGTGGTTTCCAGATCGAGAAACAGCAGCCGCGTCGGCAAATTCCCATCCACCACTCCGCTCGCAGAGGGCCAGGCCTTGCCCATCAAGCTCAGCGCCTCGCTGCCTTCCGCGATCGTCGACACGATCTCGCCGATCGGCGTGCGGCCATGGAGGTCGCTCGCGCGATACTCGCGATCGACGACGATCACCGCACCGTCGGAATGCTCGACGAGCGCGCCGCCGAGCTCCAATGCGGCGCGCGTGTAATCGGTCGAATCTACCGGAGCCGACGTTTGGAGAGCGACGGCTTCGGCCGTCGCTGAATCGACGTCGCCCTCCAAACGAACCTGTGGAACGGCAGCGCGGTGGTTCTTGACGATGTCGCGAAGGCGATCGAGCGTGGCCATGAGAACGGTTTAGAACGGAACTTCTTCTTCGCGCGCCTGGAGAGCGACGGCATTAGCCGTCGCTGAAGCAAGAAGGTGTTCCAGTATACGCAGCGCGACCGTCTTCGCGAGCGGCCCGGTCTCGCCGATCGGACCGACGCACATCGGACAGCCGTTGTCGCAACCGCAGCTCGCAATCAGCGCGCTGGTCTTCGTCAACAACTCCGCCTGCATGCCCCACAACGGCGCGCTGAAGCCGATGCCGCCGGGATAAGCGTCGTAGAGGAAGATGCGCGGCGTATCATCGCCGTCGGTTTCCCCGGCGTTGACCGACAGACCGATGTCGCGCGCGTCGCACATCAGCAGCAGCTGCGCCACCTGCTTCATCGCAAACGCCAGCCCGATCACGCCGTCGCGGCGATCGTCGGTGGCATAAGGCAGCGCGTTGACGATCGACAGCGGAATTTCAAGCCAGTACGACGTCGTGTGCATCTGCTGCTCCGGCAGATCGAGCTCGCCAGAGCCGACGTTCTCGTTGGTCTGAAAACGGATCTTCTTGAAGCCGACGACGCGCGACACCACGTGCACCTCGCCGTGCAGCGCCACTTTCGGCGCGTCCTCGGCGAAGCGATCGAGGATCGTCACCTTCGTATAGGTAATCGCGGTCGTGTAGTAGTCGCAATCCACTTCGCGCACGTGCGCCTTGCGGCCGACGAAGTCGAGCTCCTCGACCTGGTAGATCTTCCCTTCGACCATGTAGATGGCCTTGGGATGCAGCATCGACAGCGCGCTGGTGAAATCGGTTTCGGCGATCACGCGCGCGCCGTTGGTGTGATCGGTCACGACGAAGTTGTCCGACGACACCGACCGCAGGCTGACCGCATTCGCCGGATACGACTCGCTGGTCCAGTGCCACTGCCCTTCGGCATCCTCGCCTTCCCCCTTCGCCGAGGCTTCGGGGGACGGGCCCGAGCGGTGCACCAGGCCGGACTCCTGCAACACCGCCAGCACGTCCTGCACGTCGACCTGGCCGTAGCTTTCCGCCGTCGTGAACGGCAGCTCGAACGCCGCGCACTTCACGTGATCGACGAGGATGTGCAGGTTGTCGGGATTGACGAGGGCGTGTTCGGGCGACGCGTCGAAGAAGTACGACGGATGCCGTGCCACGAACTGATCGATCGGCGAGCTCGATGCAACCATCACCGCCGCCGACTGCCCCGTCCGTCTTCCGGCGCGGCCGGCGCGCTGCCACGTCGATGCAATCGTGCCCGGATAGCCGGCCATCACGCAGACGTCGAGCGCGCCGATGTCGATGCCGAGCTCGAGCGCGTTGGTCGAGATGACGCCGCGCACCTGCCCGGCGCGCAGGCCCTTCTCGATCTCCCGGCGGCGCAGCGGCAGGTAGCCGCCGCGATAGCCGCGGATCCGCTCGGGCATGCCGGGCACGTCCTCGAAATCCTCCTTGAGATACGAGGTGAGGATCTCGGTGGCCAGCCGGCTCTGCGCAAATACGATCACCTGCAGGTTGCGGCGCAGGAATTCGCCCGCGACGCGGCGCGACTCGGCGATGTAGGAACGCCTGATGCCGAGCTCGCGATTGACCACCGGCGGATTGACGAACACGAAAAACTTTTCGCCGCGCGGCGCGCCGCTCTTCTCGACCAGCGCAAACGGCTTTTCCGCGAGACGCTCGGCCAGCTCCGACGGGTTGGCGATCGTCGCCGATGAGCAGATGAACTGCGGATTCGATCCGTAATGCCGGCAAATACGCTGCAGGCGGCGCAGCACGTTGGTCAGGTGGCTGCCGAACACGCCGCGATACGCGTGCAGCTCGTCGATCACCACGAAATCGAGGTTCTCGAACAGCTTCGCCCAGCGCGGATGATGCGGCAGGATGCCGGAGTGCACCATGTCGGGATTGCTGAGGACGATGTGCGCGCGCGTGCGGATGGTGCGGCGCGCATCCTGCGGCGTGTCCCCGTCGTAGGTGTGCACGCCGATCGGATCGCCGCCGACGTCGCCGATCGACCTGGTCAGCTCATGCAGCTCCGCCATCTGATCCTGCGCGAGCGCCTTGGTCGGGAACAGATACAACGCGCGCGACGAGGGCTTCTTCAGGATCCGATCGAGGATCGGCAGGTTGTAGCAAAGCGTCTTGCCCGAGGCAGTCGGCGTGGTAACCACGACGTTGCGGCCTTCGAGGACGTGCGCGAACGCCTCCGCCTGGTGCGTGTAAAGCTGTGAAACGCCGCGCGATTCGAACGCAGCCTGCAGTCGCGGGTCGATCCCGGCCGGGAACGGCGCATAGGCCGCCTCTATGGCCGGCAGGCGCCGCACCGCGGTCACGACCTCGTCCGGCGTGTCGGGCCGGTCGAGCGCAGCGTCCGCCTTCGCCGAGGCTACGGCGGATGAACCCGCGTCGAGGACTTGCAGCGCGGATCGCAGCGCGACCTGCTTATGTTCTGAAGGCCGTACGGCAGGCAGGGCCATGAGTAATCGTGTGAAATGCTACACGATCATCGGTCGAAAGCGAAGATACAACAAAGGTCCGGCTTTCCGGCGGATCGCCTGTAGTATCGCTCAGCAATGGCGACACTCGTTCGGCGTCTCGGGCTGCTGAGCTCAATCGGCCTCGTCATCGGCATCACGATCGGCGGCGGCATCTTCCGCACCCCGGCGAGCATCGCGACGCGCGTCCCCGATCCCATGTGGATGCTGGGCGTGTGGGTGCTTGGCGGCCTGATCGTGCTGTGCGGCGCGCTGGCGTTCGCGGAGCTCTCCGCATCGATGCCCGAGACCGGCGGCATGTATGTCTACCTGCGCGAAGGCTGGGGCCGCCCGTTCGGATTTCTGTACGGCTGGGCGCAGCTGGTGCTGATCCGCGCTGCCGCGCTCGGCGGTATCTCGTCGGTCTTCGGCGAATATTTCCTGCGCGTCTTCGGCATCGACCCGACCTTGCATCCGGCGTGGGCCGACTATCTGGCTGCGGGCGCGATCATCTTTGCCGCCGTCATCAACATCATCGGCGTGCAGCTCGGCGCGCTCTTCGCCGGCATTTCCACGGTGTGCAAGTTTGGCGCGCTGACGCTGCTGGTGATTGCCTCGTTCGCGTTCGGCGGCAGCGTCGGCGGCTCGTTCGACAACTTCACGGCCGCGGGCGGCGCCGTGGACGCGGGATTGTTCGGGCTCGCGCTGATCTCGGTGATGTGGGCCTACGACGGCTTTGCCGATCTGACATTCGCCAGCGGTGAAGTGAAGGACCCGCAGCGCAACCTGCCGCGCGCCATCATCATCGGCACGCTGATGATCATCGCGATCTACCTGACGGCCAACGCGGCCTACCTGTATATCAATCCGATCGGCATCCTCGCGAAATCACCGCTGATCTCCGCCGACACCATGGGCGCGTTGTTCGGCCGGCTCGGCGTGTCGTTCGTGTCGGTGATCGTGATGATCTCGACGTTCGGCTCGCTGATGGGCAGCATGCTCGCCTCCCCGCGCATCTTCTTCGCGATGGCCGACGACAAGCTGTTGTTCGAGCCGATCGCGCGCGTGCATCCTCGATGGAAAACGCCGTACGTCGCCATCAGCCTGGCCTGCCTGCTCGGCGTGGCAATGGTCATGACGCAGACCTTCGAACAACTCACGGATACGTTCGTGCTCGCGATGTGGCCCTTCTACGCGCTCAGCGTCGCCGCCATCTACACGCTGAGAAAGAAGCAGCCCAATTTGAGCCGGCCGTACAAGGTGGTGGGATACCCGGTGGTGCCTGCGGTCTTCATCGCCGCGGCGATTTACCTGGTGGTGAATGCGTTGATCACCGATCCGAAGTGGACGTCGATCACGTTCGCCGTGGTGTTGCTTGGCCTGCCCGTCTACTACGTGTTCTTCGCGAACAAGGCGGCCCGGCCGGCTTCGGCGGCCTAGAACATTCGTGACTGGCAGCCGTCGACGACGACGGTGGTGCCGCTGATCCAGCTGGCTTTTGGCGATGCGAGAAACGCGATCGCCGAACCGACTTCCTCCGGCTTGCCGAAGCGGCCGAACGGCAGCTCCTGCTTGACGAACTTCGCGATGCCTTCCGGATCCGACTGCTGGCGCTTCCACCACGAGCCGCCTTCGAACAGGATCGATCCCGGCGCGACCGAGACGACGCGGATCTGATCCTTGGCCAGCTGCTGCGCGAGCGATTTCGTCAGGCTGATCTCCGCCGCCTTGACCGCGTTGTAGGTCATGCGGCCGCCCGACTCGCGGCCGAAGATCGACGAGACGATCACGATCGCGCCGCCCCCGCGCTTGCGCATCTCCGGCACGGCGAGACGCGACATGCGGATCGCCGGAAACAGCGTCTGGTCGAAGGCTTCCTGCCAGTCGGCGTCGCTCGTTGTTTCAAGGTCGGCGCCCTTCGCCAGGCCGACGTTGTTGACGAGCACGTCGATGCCGCCGAACTCGCGCAGCGCCGCATCGACCACCGCCTTGACGCCGGCTTCGGTCGAGACATCCGCAGCCACGTGTGCGACCCTGGCGCCGGCTGTTGCGGATTTCTGCAGCGACTGCGCCGCGCTCTTGAGCGCGTCCGCGCCCCTCGCGCAGATAACGGTGTGCGCGCCTTCGGCGATCAGCGCGTGCGCGGCCGCCAGGCCGAGCCCGCGGCTGCCGCCCGTGACAACCGCAACTTTTCCCGCTAAACCGAGATCCATCTCTCAGCGTCCGGTGAGATCGTTCAGCTTCCAGTCGAAATCGTGGAAGACCATGCGGAACGTGTTCTTGCGCAGGAACTCCGCCTCGTTCGGCACCAGCAGAGGATCGATCAACGCCAGCACGCTGCGCTCGATCGGGCTGCGCGAGGCGTAGACGGCGGGCCCGCGCTCCGACAGCGCGCGGGTGAATATCGGCTCGCGCCACGAGAAGATCGGATTCACCGACAAACGCTCGTTGGGAATATCCACGAACACCAGCGAGCGGCTCTCGACGAGCTCGGTGACCATCTTCTGCAGCTGCGCATCGAGCCGCGCCGCGGTGTAGGCCTCGCTCTTCAGGCGCGGGCCGCCGACGGCGCCGCGGCCGAGTGCAAGCAGCGCCCGGGCGTCGTTGAACTCGCCGATCACGTCCCGCTCGATCGCATCGAGCGTCAGCATGCGGCCGCCGGCGCGGAACTGCCGCCGCTCGAACGAGCCCGGGATCTGCCGGATGCTGTTCGAGGGGTATTCCGGCGCCTTGCCGCGGATCGGATAGCCGTCGATCACGGTCCGCAGCACGAAGGCGTTGTAGGCGTTGATCCAGTACGCGAGCTGGCGATCCGGCGGCCAGCTCTTGAGCGTGTCGGCGCCGACTTCGCCGAGCGCGGTCACGTAGCGATCGAACTTGGCGCGCTCCTGCTTGAGCGCGTGGTAATACACGAGCCCGTCGCGGACGTAGAGGTCGAGAATTTCGTCGTAGGGGCGATGCAGCGCCTCGACGTCGGCGGGCGTCGGCGACTGCTGCGCGAGCGCGCCGCTCGCGGCGAGCGCGGCCAGGAGAACAGGAACACACACCTTCATCGGCTTACAGCGCGGCCAGGAATTCGTTCAGCGCAGTGTTGAATGCTTCGGGCTGCTCGAGATTGGCAAGATGACCGGCGCCAGGAATGATGACCAGCTTGGCGCCGCGAATCCCACTGGCGATCCGCCGCGACTCCTCCACTGGAATCATCTCATCTTCCGCGCCGGTCACGACAAGCGTCGGCACCGACACTCGAGCTAGCAGCGCGGTCGAGTCGGGTCGATGCATCATCCGGTGAATTGCGGCCCGAATCCCGATCGGCGATTGCTGCTTGATCAGGCGCCGGACGTTGGCCTCGGCATCCGGCTTGGTCTCGTGCGTCGTCTTGCCGAGCAGCTTCGGCATCATTTCGCGCGCGACGCCGGACGGGCCTTCGCGATCCACCAGCGCCAGCATGTTGCGCCGGTTGGCGCGCGACTCGGGCGAATCGGCGCCGGCGCGGGTGTTGGCGAGCACCAGGCCGTCGAAGATTTCCGGGTGCGCTTGATACAGCGCCAACGCAGCGTAGCCGCCCATCGAGCACCCGCCGATCACCGCTCGTTCAATCCCCAGCTCTTCGAGCAGATCGACGACGTCTTCGGCGTAGTCAGCGATCGACAGCGCGCTCACCGAATCAAGCTCGGTGCTGCCGCCAAAGCCTCGCAGGTCCGGCGTAATCAGCCGCCAGCCCTTGGGGATGCTCTTGATCTGCGGCTCCCACAAGTTCGCGCCGATCGGAAACGCGTGCAGCAACACCAGCGCGCGCAGATCGTTCTGGCCCGGGGCCGAATCGAGATAGGCGACGGTGCGGGGACCGATGTGCGAGTACTGACGCATGTGGAGGATAAGGATTGTAGTTCAAACTTCGAAGTTGCCAGTTTCCAGTGACTTCACAGTTTCGAATTTGAAGTTGAAGTGACGGCAACTGGAACTGCAACTCCCAACTTCCAACTAACTGGAAACTGCAAACTCCCAACTGCCAACTTCAGGCGTCAGATCTCGATCGCTCCTCCGAACGTCTTGAGGTGATCCCGGAACGTGTAGTTGGGATCGGCGTGGCGCCGCGACACGTAGGAGTCGAGATCGAACTGCTGCCGCAACAGCTCGCCCTTGAGCAGGCGCACGGCCTGCGCGCCCTCGCGCGTGGCGATGTCCTGCGCTGTCTCCACAACGCGCGATAGCTCCTCGTTGGCGACGACGACCACGCCGTCATCGTCTGCGAAGATGTGATCTTCGTGCGTTACCGTGATCGTGCCGAGGTTGGCGGCTTCGAGCGCGGTGGCGACGCGGCGGCGCAGTTCGAGCGGCCCGTTCGGACAGGTGCCAAGACTCCAGACCCGTGCGCCGATCGCATGGATCGCGGCCGTGTCGCGATGCGTGCCCCAGCAGATCGTGCCGGCGATGCCGCTCATGAACGCCTCGCCGACGACGAGATCACCGATGCAGCCTTCGTCTTCGCGGCCGCCGTTGTCGATGACGAGCACGTCGCCTTTCTTCGCGGCGGCGATCGCCTCGAGGAAGACGTCGGTGCTGCCGGCGTGGCGCGCCGGACGAACCGGGCCATGGACCTTGCTGCCCGGGAAGTTGCAGCGCAGCCCCGGCGGCCCCACGCGCACGGGCAGCGACAGCTGCACGCACGCATCGGCGATGAATGGGGTGGTCCAGTCGAAGCGCTCGAGAAGGTCGGTCATCCGTCAATCATGACGGAGCGCCGCGAGCGGATCAATTCGTGCCGCGCGCCGCGCCGGGATCCAGCTGGCGACGAGCGCGACGATCAGCAGGCCCGCCCCCACCATGACGTACGTCAACGTGTCGGTCGGCGCGATCTCGAACAGTTGCGATCGCAGCGCGCGGCTGGCGAGCACGGCGGCGCTCAGGCCGAGCGCAATACCGGTAATGGCGAGACGGCCGGCCTGCGTCATCACCATGCGGAGGACCTCGGCTCGCTTGGCGCCCAGCGCGAGCCGGATGCCGATCTCGCGGGTGCGTTGGCCGACCGCATAGGCAAGAACGCCGTACAGGCCGATCGCGGCGAGCAACATCGCGGTGCCGGCGAACGACGCAATCAACAACAGATACAAACGCGGCTGCGCGATCGCGTTCGCGACGAGCTGATCCATCGAGCGGACCGCGTAGATCGGCACGTCCGGATCGAGATCGCGCACGGCGGCGCGCATCGGCTCAATCAGCGACGCCGCGTCGCCGCGGCTTTTCGCAACCACGGTGAGGTACGGGATTGGCCACTGCGCGTAGGGCAGGTACAGCGTCGGTGGCGCCGCCACGGTCGGCCCGAACTCCCTGACGTCCGCCGCGATGCCGACCACCGTTCCGCCGGCCTGCTCGCCGCCGAAGCCCAGCCGCGTCCCGACCCGCAGTTCGTGTCCCAGCGGATCGATGTCCTTCCACACGCGCTTGGCGGCGGTCTCGTTGACGATGACGACCGGCCCGGCGCCGGTGCGGTCGGTCGGCAGGAAGGCGCGGCCGCGCGGGATCGCGACGCCCATCGTTTTGAAATAGTCGGGGGTAACAAGGCGGATCTGCAGCGTCAACGCGTCCTGCTCGTCGTCGGAGAGGGTGCGGCCGTCGACGGAGGACGTCGAGATTCCGTACGCGAAGCGCGTGAGTGGCAAGCCGTTGTTGCCGCCGACGGATTCGACACCGGGATGCGTGGCGATGCGCGCGAACAACGCGTCGAAGAAATCCTGCCGCTGTTGCGGTTGCTTGTACGGCGAGTCGGGCAGCGTCACTCTGAACGTCTGGACCGACGCAGACTCGAATCCGAGATCCACCGCGAGCAGCCGCGAGAAGCTGCGGCCGAGCAGCCCCGCCCCGACCAGCAGCACCACCGCCAACGTGGTCTCTGCGACGATCAGGAAGCTGCGAATGCGCTGCCTTTTCGGATCGCTGGTGGTGCTGCCACCCTCCTCGCGGATTCGGCTGACGACATCGGCGATCGACGTTGCCTGCCACGCGGGCATCGTCCCGAACACCACCGCCGCGATCACCGAGACGAGCAGCGTGAATGCGATTACGGTGGTGTCCAGGCGCGTCTGGTTGATCATCGGCACGCCGACGGACGGGTCGAGGGCGGCGATCGCGCCAGTGGCCCAGTACGCCAGCAGGAGACCTGACGCGCCGCCGAAGACGCCGAGCAGGGCGCTTTCGACCAGCACGCCGCGGAACAGGCTGGCGCGCCCCGCGCCAATCGCGGCCCGCACCGCAAGCTCACGGCCGCGGCCGGCGGCCCTGACCAGCACGAGGCTGGCGATGTTCACGCATACGATCAGCAGCACCAGTCCGACGGCGCCGAGCAGCACGAACATCGAGCGTCGCACGCTGCCAACGAGGGCCTCACGCAACGGATGAACAGAGGCCGAGGTCTCGCGATTGGTGCGCGGGTATTCGCCGGCGAGTCGAGCGGCAACGCGGCGCATGTCCTGGCGCGCCGCCTCGAGCGACACCGCCGGCTTCAGCCGCGCGATGACGTTGATGTAATGTGCGCCGCGCTGTGTTTCGAGGTCGCGGGCGGTGAACTTGAACGGCATCCAGACCTCGGATTGCAGTGGAAACTGGAAGCCTGCCGGCATCACGCCGACGACTTCGCGCGAGGTGCCATTGATCTGCAGTTGCCGGCCGACGATGGCGGGATCGCTGCCAAACCGGCGGGCCCACAAGGCGTGGCTCACGACCACCACGTCGCGCGCGCCGGGACGATCGTCATCGTCCGTGATCGTCCGCCCGAGCGCGGGCGCCGCTGCCATGACGGCAAAAAAGCCGCCGGTGACCTGCGCGCCCGGAATCTGCTCGGCGGGCCCGTCGCCCGTCAACGGGTAGGCACTCTCGGCGTAGGCGGCCAGCTCGCTGAACGACGTGTTGTCGCGCCGGTAGTCCACGAGGTCGGGCGGCGACACCGTGCCCCCGATCTGATTCGGCTGCGCCAGATTGGTCTTGTAGACGCGGACGAGCTGATCAGGATTGGCGAACGGCAACGGACGGAGCAGCACCGCGTTGACCGCGCCAAAGATCGCCGCGTTCCCGCCGATGCCGATCGCCAGCGTCAACACCACGGTCGCGGTGAAGCCTGGCTTGCGCAGCAATCCCCGCATCGAGTGCTTGATGTCCTGCCAGATCATCTCGATCCTCCAGCGGTCCCATCGCAGCCACGCCGCGTGCGCGATCGCGCCGAGCGCGCGTGTCAGGCATGTGACGGGAATGGGCTTGTTGAGCCGCGCGGCCCGCGCGGCGGTGTAGGCAAACTCCGCGCGCCACTCGCGCAGCCACTCGCGGCGGATGTCGTCGGGCACGATCGGGGCCGCGGCGCGGAGGACGAGGTCACACCAGCGCAGCATGATTACCCGCGTGCCGTCCGCGGCCTGGCCGCCGGCAGCATCGATCGGTAGAACGCCGCCGCATCCGCGAGCGCCCTGGCCCCGTGCGCCGTCAGCTTGTAGTAGCGGCGTGCCGGCCGCCCCTCGGCGTGCGCGTCCCGCTCGTTTTCCCACGCCGATTTGACGAGCCCGTCTCGCTCGAGCCGCGCCAGCGCGGGATACACGGTGCCGCTCGGCAGCCCGGTCTGATCGATGACGTCGAAGCCGTACTGGAAGCCGTTGGCAATGGCCTGCAGCACGCCCACCGCGGTGATGGATAGCCGCCTCATAGCTATGCCGAAATACTACATAGCCATGACTGGGACTTCAACTTTTAACTTCGCGGCCGACCACTGCGAGCACGAGGTCGCCGAGATCCTCCGCCTTGCGATCGCCGACGCCATAGACGTGGCGCAGTGCTTCCTTCGTCTTCGGCTTCGAGCGCGCGATCTCGCGCAGGGTCGTGTCGTGGAAGATGACGTAGGGCGGCACGCGGCGGCGGCGCGCGATCTCCATCCGCAGCACTCGCAGTTCCTCGAACAGATCGCGATCGACGCCCTCCCACCCCTCGGTCTCGACCCTGGAGCGTTTTGGCAGCCGGCGATCGGGACGCTTCTGTCTCGCCAGCGACAGCTCACCGGCGGCCGCTGGATCCTTCAGCAGCGCAAGGCCCTCGCCGGTGATTTGCAGAATCGGGTAGTCATCGCCGCCCTGCTGCAGCAGCCCGTGCGCGAGCAGTTGATCGATGTAGCCGCGCAGCTCGTCGATCGTCGCGTCCTTCATCAATCCGAACACCGACAGCGCGTGATGCCCGCGCGATCGCACCTGCTCGCTGTCGCTGCCGCGCAGCACGTTCGTGACATGCGCCGCGCCGAAGCGCTGCCCGACGCGGGCCACGCACGACAGGATCTTTCGCGCCACCGTCACCGAATCGGCAATGCTCTCGAGCTCGCCGAGGCAATAGTCGCAGGCGCCGCAATCGTCCTTGGTGAACGTCTCGCCGAAATAGCTGACCAGGCGCTTGTGACGGCAGCCGACGCTCGCCGCGTAGCGCTCCATGTCGCGCAGCAGGCCGCGCCGCGCGTCCGACAGCTCGCCGTTCTTCTCGAGCATCATCCGCCACTTGAGGAAATCCGCGCCCGACGCGATCAACACGCATTCGGCCTCGAGGCCGTCGCGGCCGGCGCGGCCCGACTCCTGCTGGTAGTGCTCCAGCGATTGCGGCGCGCCCGCGTGAATCACGAATCGCACGTCGGAGCGATCGATGCCCATGCCGAACGCCACCGTCGCGACGATCAAGTCGATCTCTTCGTTGAGGAACGCGTCCTGGTTCGCATGCCGCTCATCGTCGGCCATGCCGGCGTGATACGGGCGCGCGCGCCAGCCGGTGTCCTGCAGCCACTGCGCGATCGCATCGACTTCCTTGCGCGACCCGCAGTAAATGATGCCGGCCTGCCCGCGATGCCGCTCCAGCACCTCGAGAATCTGCGCCTTCAGCGACGAGCGCGCCAGCACGCGGTAAATCAGGTTCGGCCGATCGAACGAGCCAACCAGCTCGGTCGCGTTGCGCAGGCCGAGCTGCGAAACGATGTCGCGGCGCACGCGCGTCGTCGCCGTGGCCGTGTAGGCGTGCAAGCCGACATTGGGCCACCGATCGCGCAGGCGCGCGAGCTGCCGGTACTCGGGACGGAAATCGTGGCCCCACTGGCTGATGCAGTGCGCTTCGTCGACCGCAACGAAACTGATCGGGCGCGACGACAGCAGGTTCAGGAAACCATCGCCGCCGTCGCCGACCAGCCGCTCCGGCGCGACGTAGAGCATGCGGTACTTGCCGTCGCGCACGCCGCGCGCGACGTCGCTCTTGCGCTCGGCCGGCATCGAGCTGTTGTAGCAGGCGGCCGGCACGCCGTTGCCGACGAGCGTGTCGACCTGGTCCTTCATCAACGAGATCAGCGGCGAGACGACGATGGCAAGGCCGTCGCTGGCAATGGCCGGCGCCTGGAAACACAGCGACTTGCCGCCGCCGGTCGGCAGCACCAGCAGCGAGTCGCCGCCCGACAGCACCGCCTCCATCGCTTCGCGCTGCAGCGGGCGAAACGAATGGTAGCCCCAATATTTCTCGAGGATGTCAGCGAGGTCGGGCAACGACGACGATCTTAAACCTGATTGCTGGTTGCTGATTGCTGATTGCTGCTCAGTGGCAGACGTTCAAGCCACGATCCAGCACGTTGCCGTTCATGTCGAAGAACTGCCACTCGTACAGCGCGGGATCGAGCTTGAGGCGGAGCACGCCGTAGTTGGCGGCGAAGAACTCCGAATTGAGGGCGTGACGCACCTTGTTGTAGAGCGGGGCGCCGCCGGTGCCGACGGTAAACTGCCGAATGCCCTTCGCATCGTCGCGGCGCTGATCGGTGTTGACCGGCGCGTGACGCTCGTAGAGGTGATCGTGTCCGGCGATGACGACGTCGCCGCCGAGGTTGTACATCAGGTCCCACATGTCGCGCAGGCCGGGGGTCGGGCCGTTGATGCCGGAGCTGTCGAACGGATGGTGCATCACCGCCATCGTGCATCGCGTCGGCGCCTGCTGCATCGTGTTTCGCACGAACGCGAACTGCGGCGAGTTCCTGCCGATCGGCACGTTGGAATTCAGCATCAGCACGGTCCACTCACCGGCCTTGAACGCGTAATACCCAAGGCGGTTTGGGCCGGCGCGGTCTCCGAAGTATTCGAAGTACGACTGCGCGCTGACCGACGACACGTAATCGTGATTGCCCGGCGTCGCGCGCATGCGCGACTTGAACCGTCCGAAGCTCGGCTCGAAGCAGTTGCGGAATTCCGCGATTGTCCCGCTCGGATACGCCAGGTCGCCGGCGAGCAGGATGTCGCCATCGAACCGCTCGAACAGCCGCGCGAGCGGCGCCAGCGCCGGCGAGCCGCACCAGCCCGTATCACCAAGCACGTTGACGAAAGTGGACGCCGAACCGGGAGTGGGAATGACCGGCGGCGTAGTCGGTATGACCGGATCGGTCGAGCCAATCGGCGGCTCGTTGGCAACCGGCTTATCCGGGTCGACGACAACGACCGGCGCGGGAGCCGTGGGTGAACTTCCGCCGCCGCAGTCCGTAAACAAGATCGCGCCCCCCAGCACGAAAGCCAGGCCAAACGCCGGGTGGAGGCGATGTGACATACGCGTAATCTATCGGTCCTACTCGGAGGGGGCTTGACGTCCGATAAGACCCTATAGTCATTATTGTCCACCGTGCCCAACTCAAGTGCAACACGGCCATACCGGGCCGCAATCGTGTGTCTGCTCGTTTTGGCGGCCGTTCCCGCGGCGGCGCAAAACACGACGGACGACCTCTTCCGCGCCACCACCCTCATGCGCGTGGATCTGGAGCTTCATTCCGCCGACTGGGCGAAGCTCAAGGAAAACTTTCAGACCAACACCTTCTACCCTGCCGACTTCAAGTGGAACGGGCAGACGGTGTTCAACGTGGGTATCCGCTCGCGCGGCCGCGGCTCGCGCAACCCGCACAAGCCCGGCCTGAAGGTCGACTTCGACAAATATTCGATGAACCAGAAGTTCCTCGGGCTGAAGTCGCTCGTGCTCGACAACCTCACGCAGGACCCGTCGGGAATCCACGAGACGGTGTCGATGCGCTTCTACGAGCGGCTCGGCATTCCCGCGCCGCGCGAAACGCACGTCAGGTTGTACGTGCGCGGCGAATACATCGGCCTCTACGCGCTCGTCGAGTCGGTCGACAAGGAGTTCCTCGCGCGCATCTACGGCGCGATCGGCGAAGACACGCAGAACGACGGCTGGCTCTACGAATTCGTGTGGCAGGAAGACTGGCGCTTCACCGACCTCGGCACCGACCTGGCCGCGATCAAGCTGCGCTTCGAGGCGACGACGCACGAGTCCCGGTCGGACGAGGAGAAATACCGGCAGATCCAGGAGCTGATCACGCTCGTCAACCAGACGCCGTCCGAGCGCTTCAACGAAGTGATCGCGCCGCGCTTCGACATTCCGGGGTTCATCCGCTTCGTTGCCGCGCAGGCGTATCTCGGCGAGACCGATGGCTTCCTCGGCGCGTTCGGCATCAACAACTTCTACCTGTATCGCCTCGAGAACAGGATCCAGCACGTGATGATCGCGTGGGACACCGACAACACCTTCTGGGGATCGACCTTCCCGGTGCGGCCCGACGAGAGCAACGTGCTGATGTCGAAGCTGATTCGCATTCCCGAGTACGAGGCGCTGTGGTACCAGGAGCTGGCGCGCGCCAACGAGCTCGCCGAGCAGGACAACTGGCTCGATAGCGAGATCATCCGCCAGGTGCAGATGATCGACACCGCGATCAAGGAAGACGTCTACAAGCCGTACTCGAACAACAGCTACGAAGGCGAAGTCGGACAGATGCTGTCGTTCGCGCGCGAGCGCATCGCGTACATCAAGTGCGCGTTGAAGAGCGGCGACCGCGCCTGCGGAGGGTAACCGCGGGCGTTCCCGACGAAGGTTCAGGACGAAGGTTCGGGACGAAGGTTCGGGACGAAGGTTCTTAAAAAGAAAGGCCGGGGAAATTCCCCGGCCTTTTCTTATTGAGCCGTCGTGTCGAACCGCCGGCTTGAACCTACGTCTTGAACCGGCGCGTTGAACCTACGCGCAGCCTGATGTCGTTCCGCAGTTGCTGCACTTGTAGCAGGCGCCGCTCCTCACCATGATCGAGCCGCAGGTCGTGCAGGGCGGCGCGTCTTCCTGGTTCTTGATCGCGGCAAACTGCGACGTCGACGGCACGATCACGCCGGTCGCGCTGACCGTGGCGGTCGTCGTCGTGGCCGGAACGACCTTCGGCGCCGGCACCGCGGGTGGCTCCGCCGCCTCGATCGCCTCGTCGCGGTTGTTGACGCCGGCGCGATACTGCGCCTCCGGCGACAGGAACTTCGACGCCATCCAGCGGAAGATGTAGTCGACGATCGACTTCGCGAAGCGGACGTCGGCGTTCTTGGTCATGCCCGACGGCTCGAAGCGGACGTGGCTGAACTTGTCGACCAGCGCCTGCAGCGGCACGCCGTACTGCAGCGCGTAGCTGATCGCCTGCGCGAAGGCATCGGCAAAGCCCGAGATCGTCGAGCCTTCCTTCGCCATCACCAGGAAGATTTCGCCCGGCATCCCGTCCTCGAACAGGCCGACGGTGATGTAGCCCTCGTGGCCGGAGATGTCGAACTTGTGCGTGATGGCCTGGCGCTCGTCGGGCAGCTTCCTGCGCATCGGCGTGCGCGCGGCCAGCGCCGCGGCGACGGCGGCCTTCACCGCATCGGAGGTCGACTCGTTCGTGACGACGCCCTTGGCCTCGATGGCCGCCTTCGACGTGTTGAGCGGCTGCGTGCGCTTGGAGCCGTCGCGGTAGATCGAGATCGCCTTCGCGCCGAGGCGCCATGATTCGAGATAGGCCTGCTCGATGTCCTCGACGGTGGCGTCCTTCGGCACGTTGACGGTCTTGCTGATCGCGCCGGAGATGAACGGCTGCGTGGCGCCCATCATCTTGATGTGGCCCATGTAGTGGATCGAGCGCTCGCCCTTCTGCGCCTTGAAGGCGCAGTCGAACACGGGCAGGTCGCGCTCCAGCAGGTGCGGCGCGCCCTCGATCGTCTCCTGCTCGTCGATGTACTTGACGATGTCGTCGATCTGCGAGGCCGTGTAGCCGAGCTTCTTGAGCGCCATCGGCACGGTCTGGTTGACGATCTTCATCATGCCGCCGCCAACGAGCTTCTTGTACTTGACGAGCGCGATGTCGGGCTCGACACCGGTGGTGTCGCAATCCATCATGAAGCCGATGGTGCCGGTCGGCGCCAGCACGGTGGCCTGCGCGTTGCGGTAGCCGAAATCCTCGCCGAGCTCGACCGCATCGTCCCACGCCTGCTTCGCGCCCTCGTAGAGGTCGGCCGGCACGTGCCTGGGATTGATGCCCTTGATCGCGTCGCGATGCTTGCGCATCACGCGCAGGAACGGCTCGCGGTTGATGTCGTAGCCGGCGAACGGGCCGCCATGGTCGCGCGCCACGCGCGCCGACTGCGCGTAGGCTTCGCCCGTCATCACCGCGGTGATCGCCGCCGAGAAATCGCGGCCGGCGTCGCTGTCGTAGGGCAGGCCGCGCGACATCAGCAGCGCGCCGAGGTTGGCGTAGCCGAGACCGAGCGGCCGGAACGCATGGCTGTTCTTCTCGATCGCCTTGGTCGGATAGCTCGAGTTGTCGACCAGGATTTCCTGGGCCGTGATCAACACGCGGCACGCGGCGCGGAACGCGTCGGTGTCGAACTCGCCGTCGTCCTTGACGAAGGTCATCAGGTTCAGCGACGCAAGGTTGCAGGCCGAGTCGTCGAGGAACATGTATTCCGAGCACGGATTGCTCGCGTTGATGCGGGCCGTGTTCGGGCTGGTGTGCCACTCGTTGACGGTGGTGTCGAACTGCATGCCCGGATCGCCGCACACCCAGGTGCCCTCGGCGATGGCGCGCATCAAGTCGCGGGCGCGATAGGTGTCCACGACCTCGCCGTTGGTGACCGCCTTGGTCTGCCACAGGCCATCGTCGAGCACCGCGCGCATGAATTCATCGGTGACGCGCACCGAGTTGTTGGAATTCTGGAAGAACACCGAGCCGTAGGCCGTGCCGGTGAACGAGCCGTCGTAGCCGGCATCGATCA
>DASUSZ010000390.1:0-8103 GCA_036374815.1 Vicinamibacterales bacterium
TGGATGCGCTTCGAGTTCACCAACGGCTATCCCGTCTCGGAAACGTACGACGATGGACGGGGAAACCCGACCCGCGTCACGCTCGAACGCGACCCGGTCTCGCAGGCGGTGACGAGCGTGACCATGAACTGCACCGGACCGAAGGGGCCGGTGCACGAGACGGCGCCGGCCGTGAATCTGGATCCGGAGGCCGTCAAGGCGCAGCTGTACAAGCAGGCGTGTTCGTAGTCAGCTGCCGGCTGGCAGCTGGAAGCCGGCAGCCGGCTCCAGCACGTGCCGCTCGATCAGATCGAACAGCGCGCGGCGATAACCGCGCCGTTCCTCGCTGGCCGTCGTGGTCGACGTGACGGCGACGACCAGATCGAGATCGCGGAAGAACATGATGTACTGCCCGCCGTAGCCCCACGCGAAGCAGCCCGTGTGGCCGGCGAAGTCCCGGATCCACC
The DNA here is from genome assembly GCA_036374815.1 of Vicinamibacterales bacterium. GTDB lineage: Bacteria > Acidobacteriota > Vicinamibacteria > Vicinamibacterales > UBA2999 > 12-FULL-67-14b. Next base: position 447 of record DASUSZ010000390.1, read on the forward strand.
ACCCGTAGCCGTAGCGCTGATCCGGATTCCATCGCGACACGGTGCGCGGCTCGCACGACGTCTCCACCCAGGCCGCGGGCACGATCTGCCGTCCGCGGTACCGGCCGCGGCCGAGGAACAGCTCGCCGAACGCGAGCATCTGCCGCGGCGTCATCAGCATCTCGTTGCCGCCGAAATAAATGCCCTGCGGATCGGCCGGCCACTTCGCGAGCGTGAAACCGAGCGGTCTGGCCAGCTCCTCCTGCGCAAACCGCCAGGTGCTCCTCTTCGTCGCCTTGGTGATGATCGCCGACAGCAGGTGCGAGCTGCCGGTGCTGTATTCGACGCGCGTGCCCGGCTCGTCGATCAGCGGCCGGCGCAGCACGAAGCGCACCCAGTTCGGGCTCACCACCCACGCGCCGTAATTGCGCCCGCTCGTCGACTCCAGCCCGGATCGCATCGTCAACAGATCTTCGATGGTGATCTCGCGCTTGCGCTGTTCCGGATCCGATGCGAGCTCGGGAAAGTAGTCGACGATCTTCTGATCGATCGACTTGATGTGCCCCCTGGCCACCGCAATGCCGACGAGCGCGGAGATGACGCTCTTCGACGCCGACTTGATGTTCGCGGGCGTGGCGGCGCGCGCGCCGTTGTAATAGCGCTCGAGCACGAGGGTGCCGCGATGACTGACGAGAAGGCTCTTCAGCCGCGGTAACGCGGCAGCCGCCTGCGCGGATAATTCGAGCGATGGGGCCTGCGCGCTAAAGCCGGAGACAAGGGCTACAATGCCCGCTACCGCGGCGATCAGTTTCACCGAAGGTAGTTTATGAAAAAAGTCTCCGTGTTATCCGCGCTATCTGCGGCCCTGGTATTCCTTGCGGCGCCCGCCGCGGCACAAGTGACGAATGCCGACTACCAGCGGGCCCAATCGCTTCGCCAGCAGTATGAATCCGCCGCCGTGTTCGTGCCGGACACGCCCACCTGGGTCGGCACCACGCACCGCTTCTACTATCGCCGCTCGCTGGCCAACGGCTTCGAGTTCGTGATGGTCGATGCGGACACGCAGCGCAAGGAGCCGGCATTCGATCACAACCGCCTCGCCGAATCGCTGTCGCGTGCCGGCGGCCGCACCTATTCCGCAACGCGGCTGCCCTTCAACACCTTCACTTTCAACGACGCGCTGAGCGCGATCGAAATGACCATCGACGGCGCGCGCTGGACCTGCACGCTCGCCGATTACGCCTGCCGCACGCCGGAAGTGCCGCCACCAGGTGAGATCCGCCGCGGCATCACCGGGCCGGTGCGCGGTGATACGTCCGCGGTCATGCCGCGCCCGCGCATGTCGCCCGACGGCAAGTGGATGGCGTTCATCGACAACTACAACGTCGCGATTCGCCCGTTCGGGGGCGACCGGCGCATCGCGCTCAGCACCGACGGCTCCGAGGGCAACTATTACGACGGCAGCTCGCTCGCCTGGTCGCCGGATTCTTCGAAGCTCGTTGCGTACCGCATCCGTCCCGGCTACCGCCGTCTGGTCCACTACGTCGCCTCGTCACCGGAAGATCAGTTGCAGCCGGAACATTGGGCCGCGCAGTACGCCAAGCCCGGCGATCAGCTCGACCTCGAGCAGCCGGTGTTGTTCGACGTGCGCAGCCAGAAACAGATCGCGATCGACGCGAAGCTCTTTCCAAATCCGTACGACATGTCGGACCTGGTATGGCGCAAGGACAGCCGCGCCTTCACCTTCGAGTACAACCAGCGCGGCCACCAGGTGTTCCGCGTGATCGAAGTCGACGCGCAAAGCGGCGCCGCCCGCGCGGTCATCTCGGAAGAACCGAAGACCTTTTTCTACTACAACCGCAGCGCCGCCACCTTGCAGGCCGGCAAGCGCTATCGCTACGACATCGCCGACGGCAAGGAAGTGGTGTGGATGTCGGAACGCGACGGCTGGAACCATCTCTACCTGATCGACGGGACCACCGGCGCGGTGAAGAACCAGATCACCAAGGGCGCCTGGCCGGTCCGCCACGTCGTCAAGGTCGACGAAGACGCACGGCAGTTGTGGTTCAGCGCCGGGGGTATGAGCGCCGGGAAGGATCCGTACTTTCAGCACTACTACCGCATCAACCTGGATGGCACGGGCCTGACACCGCTCACCACCGTCGACGCGAATCACACCGTCGAGTTCTCATCCGACATGACGATGTATGTCGACCATTATTCGCGCGTCGATCTACCCAGTGTCGCGGAATTACGCCGCGCCGACGGAACGTTGATCGCAGAGATCGACAAAGGCGACATCACCGCGCTGATCAAGGCGGGATGGAAAGCTCCCGAAGTATTCGTGGCGAAGGGGCGCGACCACGCCACCGACATCTGGGGCCTGGTGTGGAAGCCGAAGAACTTCGATGCGTCGAAGAAGTACCCGGTGATCGAATACATCTACGCCGGACCGCACGGCACGCACACACCGAAATCCTTCTCCGCCTATTCCGGCATGCAGTCGCAGGCCGAGCTCGGGTTCATCGTGGTGCAGATGGACGGCATGGGCACCTCGAATCGATCGAAGGCGTTCCACGACGTCGCCTGGCAGAACATCAAGGACGCCGGATTTCCCGATCGCATCCTCTGGCACCAGGCGTTCGCGGCGAAGAATCCGTGGTACGACATCACGCGCGTCGGCATCTACGGCGGCTCGGCCGGCGGGCAGAACTCGATGGGCGCGCTGCTCTTCCACCCCGACTTCTACAAGGTCGCGGTCTCGTACGCGGGCTGCCACGACAACCGCATGGACAAGATCTGGTGGAACGAACAGTGGATGGGATGGCCGATCGGCCCGCAGTACGCCGCGTCATCGAACGTCGATCACGCGCACCTGCTGCAAGGCAAGCTGCTGTTGATGGTCGGCGAGCTCGATACGAACGTCGATCCAGCCTCGACGCTGCAAGTCGTCAACGCGCTGATCAAGGCGAACAAGAACTTCGACCTGCTGATCTACCCTGGCGAAGATCACAACGCCGGACGCGGCGGCCAGTACGCCGATTACGGCGAGCGCAAGCGCTTCGACTTCTTCGTACGGCACCTGCTCGGCCAGAACCCGCCCGAGTGGACCGCGCCCGTCGCGACGACGACGACGGCGGCGAGGCCGTAAGCAGCACCGTCAAAGACAACACGAAGATACGAAGGTACGAAGGAACACGAAGGACGCCGGCGGTTCGCAGCGCCGGCCTTCGGCCGGCGTCGACGGCCGGTAAGTAATCCGTGAAAATGAGTCTTACAGACAAAACCAGAATGACTCATTTTCACGGATTACTTATCGGCCTGCGGCGCGTAGCGCCGCCTGCGAACCGCCGCAGCGTTTCCCTCTTCGTGACCTTCGTCGTCTTCGTGTCCTTCGTGTTGCATTTCGGCTGCCGCTCGAAGCCGTCCGAAGCCCCTGGCCTGGTATCCGTCACTCGCGAGGTCGGGTCGTGGAGCGGTCGTGGTACGTCGACTGTCGGGGACGTCAACTCGGATACGGGGCAGCTCCGCATCACGTGGCAGACCACCAACGAATCGCCGGCCGGCGCCGGGCGGTTCAAGCTGACGCTCCGAAGCGGCGTGAGCGGCCGCACCATTGCCGTCGTCGCTGATCACAACGGCGTGGGGACCGGTACCGTGGAAACGGACGAAGGACCCCGGACCTACGATTTTCTGGTGGAATCCGCGAATGTCGACTGGTCGTTCCGCGTCGAAGAAACATCAGGCGTTCAATCACGGGGGCGCCAGCCCTGAGCGAGCGCTTAGCCCGCGCGCGCGGGCGAATCGCGAGTCGAAGGGTAAATTGAGTATTCTTGTCGGGTGCCACAGTTGCTGTTTTCCCGACTATCTATCCTTGTCTGCGTATTAGCGGTCGCGGCGTGCAAGACCGCCGGCGGCGGTTCCTCGACGGACACCCGCATCCTGCAGCCCGGCGCACCCGGGCAGGCGACGCGCACGATCACGACCGAACAGGCCACCGACCTTTCCAAGGTGCAGGCGACGGCCGCCGACATCAAGTTCATGCAGGGCATGATCGGCCATCACGCGCAGGCCGTGGAAATGGTGGCGCTGATCAACGATCGCACCGCGAATCCCGCGATGAAGATGCTCGGCATGCGCATCCAGCTGTCGCAGGAAGACGAAATGAACATGATGCGCACCTATCTGAAGGAGCGCGGCGCCGCGATTCCCGGCCCGCACGCGCACCACGAGCCGGGCGGGATGATGCCAGGCATGCTGACCCCGGAAGAGATGACGCAGCTGGCCAACGCCAAGGGCGTCGAGTTCGATCGCCTGTTCCTGATGGGCATGATCAAGCACCACGGCGGCGCGCTGAAGATGGTCGAAGACCTGTTCAACACGCCGGGCGCCGGACAGGAAGGCGGCATCTTCGCGTTTGCCGCCGACGTTGAAGCCGATCAGAAGATGGAGATCGATCGCATGGGGTTGATGCTGAAGGAGATCATGAAATGAAGGCAGGACGCAAAAGGCAGCAGGCAAGAATCATCATCTCCGCGATCGGCGTTGCGTGCATCGGCGCAATCGGTCTCGCGCAGCAGAAGCCTGCTGATGCCAACGACCCGCGCATCAATTTGAAACCGGGATTGCGCGATGCCGGCGTGGCCGCGCGCGGCATGGAGCTCGTTTCGTCGCAGCCCCGTCCCGAAGGGTTCTACGATCCGAAGAATCCGGGCGGCGTGGCAATGCCGGGTGAACGCCCGGCGAACGCAACGCCGGCGCCGCCGGCGCCGACCGCGCCGCAGACCGGCGGCACACCGCAGCCGGGCGGCGTGCAGCCGTATGCGCCGAGCTCGGCGGCCCCTCCGGGAGCCGGCGCGCTCGATTACGCGAACTCCGATCTCGCATTCAGCGGCACGCGCATGGTCATGGGCAACTTCCATGGCTTCAACGCCTACGACATCGAAAATCCGAGAAGCGCGCGGCGCCTCGCATCGGTGGTCTGCCCCGGCGGCCAGGGCGACGTCTCGATCTACGGCAACCTGCTGTTCATGTCGGTCGAACAGACGCGCGGCCGCGTCGATTGCGGCACGCAGGGCGTGGCCGAAGTTGCCAGCAAGGAGCGCTTCCGCGGCGTGCGCATCTTCGACATCAGCGACATTCGCAATCCGAAACAGATCGCCGCGGTGCAGACGTGCCGCGGCTCGCACACGCACACGCTGGTGCCGAAGGACAAGCAGACGTTGTACGTCTATGGATCGGGCACCGGCGGCGTCCGCTCCGGCGAGGAACTGCAGGACTGCTCGGGCGGTGATCCGAAAGAGAACGCCAACACCGCGCTCTTCAGCATCGACGTAATTGAAGTGCCGCTCGCCGCGCCCGAGAAGTCGCGCGTCGTCAATCGGCCGCGCATCTTCGCCGATGAAAAGACCGGCTCGGTGGCCGGCCTCTGGATGGGCGGCGATCACGGTCCGGGCACGCAGCGCACCAGCACCACCAACCAGTGCCACGACATCACGGTGTATCCGGAGATTGGCCTGGCTGCCGGCGCGTGCTCGGGCAACGGCATCCTGCTCGATATTTCCGATCCGGCGAACCCGAAGCGGTTGGACGCGGTGTCGGACAAGAACTTCGCCTACTGGCACTCGGCCTCGTTCAACAACGACGGCACCAAGGTGATCTTCACCGACGAGTGGGGCGGCGGCACGCGGCCGCGCTGCCGCAAGGAAGACCTGCTCAACTGGGGCGCCAACGCGATCTTCGACATCGGGCCCGACAAGAAGATGACGTTCGCGGGTTACTACAAGATGCCGGCGCCGCAGACCGAGACGGAGAACTGCGTCGCGCACAACGGTTCGCTCATCCCGGTGCCCGGCCGCGACATCATGGTGCAGGGCTGGTATCAGGGCGGCATCTCGGTGTTCGACTTCACCGACTCGAAGAACCCGGTCGAGATCGCGTTCTACGATCGCGGTCCGCTCGACGCCAAGAACCTGATCATCGGCGGCTACTGGTCGGCCTACTGGTACAACGGCAACATCTACGGCGCCGAAATCGCGCGCGGCGTCGACATCTTCCGCCTGGTGCCGACGCAGCACCTGTCGCAGAACGAGATCGACGCGGCCATCCAGATGCGCCAGACCGAATTCAACGCGCAGAACCAGCCGCGCATCACGTGGCCGGCCACGTCGACGGTGGCCAAGGCGTATCTCGATCAGCTGGGCCGCAACAACGCGATTTCAGCGGAGCGCGCCAAAGCGGTGCGCGACAACCTGGCGCGCGTCGACGAGCTGCGCACCGGCAGGGAGCGCGACGCGGCGTCGCGGCTCGACGCGCTGGTGGCCGTTGCGGGGCAAGTCGAAGCCGACGCGAAAACGAAGACGGGGCGCGACGCGATGCGCCTCACTGCGCTTGCAGATACGTTGAAGGGCCGTGCCGCCGCGCTGCGGTAAGAGAGTAGCAAGCAGCAAGTAGTAAGTAGTAAGTCCTCAGGAGCGACGTTTATGAGAATTGCGAAGACATTGTTCAGCGTAACTATCGTGGTGGCGTCGCTCGCAGCTGCGCAGGCGCAGCAGCCTGCGCCGGCCGCGGGGCAACAGCCGCCGGCCAACAACACTCCGCGGCAGCAGCCCGATCCCGAGCCGCCGGCCGATCTGCCGCGCCCGTCGACGACGGATCCACGCGCGAACCTGAAGCCGGGCGGCCCCGGCGCCAAGGCCGCCGAAGCGGCGTGGAACATGGAGCTCGTCTCGAACCTGCCGAAGCCGAAAGGCTTCTTCGACGAAGAGCTGCCGCTCGGCACCCGCGCGCCCGAGCCGGCGCCGGGCGCCCCGCGCACGCCGCCCAATCCGAACGCGTTGTCGTACACCAACTCGGATCTCGCGTTCAAGGACAACTACGTCGTGGTCGGCAACTATCACGGCTTCAACACCTACAACATCGAGCGCGCCAATCGTCCGCAGCTGATCGCCTCGGTGGTCTGCCCCGGCGGCCAGGGCGACGTGTCGATCTGGGGCAACCTGCTGTTCATGTCGGTCGAGCAGACGCGCGGCCGCGTTGACTGCGGCCTGCAGGGCGTGACCGAAGTCGTCAGCAAGGAGCGCTTCCGCGGCGTGCGCATCTTCGACATCACCGACCTGAAGAACCCGAAGCAGGTCGCGGCGGTGCAGACGTGCCGCGGCTCGCACACGCACACGCTGGTGCCCGATCCGGGCGACAAGAGCCACATCTATCTCTACGCGTCGGGCACCGGCGGCGTCCGCTCCGGTGAAGAGCTGAGCGGCTGCTCGACCGGCGATCCGAAGGAGAACCCGAACACGTCGCTCTTCAGCATCGACGTGATCGAAGTGCCGATCGCGAATCCCGCGCAGGCGCGCATCGTCAACCAGCCGCGCATTTTCATGAGCGACACGGGCGACATTGCCGGCTTGTGGAAGGGCGGCGATCACGGTCCGAACACGCAGCGCACCAGCACCACCAACCAGTGCCACGACATCACGGTGTATTCGGAGATCGGCCTGGCCGCGGGCGCGTGCTCGGGCAACGGCATCCTGCTCGACATCAAGGATCCGCGCAATCCGAAGCGCCTCGACTTCGTGTTCGACAAGGGCTTTGCCTACTGGCACTCGGCGACGTTCAACAACGACGGCACCAAGGTGATATTCACCGACGAGTGGGGCGGCGGCGGCCGTCCGCGCTG
>DASUSZ010000391.1:0-8635 GCA_036374815.1 Vicinamibacterales bacterium
TCGTCTTCAACCCGGCGATGCCGTTGGCGGTGGACGGCCCGCGCACTGAACCGCCGGTGTCGGTGCCAAGACCGGCCATCGCGAACGCGGCGGCGATCGCGGCGCCGGTGCCGCCCGACGAACCCGAAGGCGTCCTGGTCAGATCGTGTGGATTGAGGATCTGTCCACCGAGCGAGCTATGCGCGGCGCCGGATGCGAATTCCGACAGGTTCAGTTTTGCCACGATCACCGCGCCGGCGGCGCGCAACTTCTTCACCACGAACGCATCGTCTGGCGGGATGGCGCCCTCGAGCAGCACCGATCCGCCGGTCGTCGGCATGTCCGCGGTGTCGATGTTGTCCTTGAGGACGATCGGAATACCGTGCAGCGGCCCGCGCACCTTGCCGGACTTGCGCTCGGCATCCATCGCGCGCGCGGTGTCGAGCGCCTTGGGATTGATCGCGATCACCGAGCGCAGCATCGGACCCTTGCGATCGTAGGCATCGATGCGCGAGAGGAAGATCTGCGTCAACCGCTCCGATGTGAGCGTCCCCTTCGCAAAGGCCGCGTTGACGTCGGCAATCGTCAGCGCATCGAGGTCGATACTGCGCTGGGCCGACGCGGCCGTCAAGGCTGCGAAAAATATCAGGGCGGTCGCAAGCACGCGGTTCCGGATGCTCATGGCACCGAACTTTACTTCATGTAACATGCGCCGCATGAAGACCATCACCCGCTATCTGTTGACGCTGACCGCGGCCGCCTTCATCAGCAGTGCGCCGGAAGCCCGCCAGCAACTGTCGATCGACACGCTGATGGCGACGCCGTTCCCGACCGACCTGGCAGCGGCGCCGACCGGCGGCGCGATCGCCTGGGTGTCGAGCAACAGCGGCGTGCACAACATCGTGATTGCCGAACCGTCGCCGGGGTCAGGTGCGGCGGCCGGCCGAGCGATCCACAAATGGCGGCCGGTGACGAACTACTCCGGTGACGACGGGTTGTGGATCACGGATGTGAATTTCACCAGCGACGCCAGGACGATCGTCTACGTGCGCGGCGATGGTGCGAATCGTCAAGGCGAGTCGCCGAATCCCGCGCAGCTGCAGGACGGCACCGAGCAGGCGGTGTTTGCCATTCCGGCCGCGGGCGGATCGCCGAAGAAGCTGGGCGCCGGCAGCGGGCCCGTGCCGTCACCCCGCGGCAATCGCGTCGCGTGGGTATCGCGCGGACAGATCTGGAGCGTCGATCTCGCAACCACCGACGCGCCGGCGCGGCTCGTCAACGCACGGGGAAGCGCATCCGGGCTGTCGTGGTCGCCCGATGGAACGATGCTCGCCTTCACCAGCGGCCGCGGCACGCACAGCTACATCGGTGTGTTTACGCTCGCATCAAAGGAGCTCCGTTACATCGATCCCTCGCTCGATCGCGATGGCAACGCGGTGTGGTCGCCGGATGGATCGCGCATCGCGTGGATTCGCCAGTTCGCGGCGCCGCGGGCGCGGATGTTCTCGCCTCGCCGTGAAGTCGACGAGCCGTTTTCGATTCGCGTGGCCGACGTGAAGACCGGCAACGCCAGGCAAGTGTGGAAGGGTGACAAGGGCTACGGCAGCGCCTTCCAGGGCATCGTCGCCGACAACCAGTTGTTCTGGGGCGCCGGCGATCGCCTGGTGTTCCCGTGGGAGAAGGACGGCTGGCTGCATCTTTACTCGACGCCCGCGGCTGGCGGCAGGGCGACGCTGCTCACGCCCGGCAACTTCGAAGTCGAGTACGTGTCGATGACGCCCGATCGCACGCGCATCATCTATAACTCGAACCAGGACGACATCGATCGGCGGCACATCTGGTCGGTGCCGGTGGACGGATCGACGCGGCCGGTTCGCAACGCGGTCAAGACCACGGGCAGCGAATGGCAGCCGGTGATGACGAGCGACGGCAGCGTGGCGGTGCTGCACGCGGACGCACAGATGCCGCCGAACGTAATGGTGATCTGGCCGGACGGAAACGCGCAGAACCTGTTGGACAACATGCTGCCCGCCGGTTTCGATCCGTCGCAGCTCGTCACGCCTCAGCAAGTGATCTTCACCGCGACCGACGGCATGCCGATTCACGCGCAGCTGTTCATGCCGAAGGATCTGAAGCAGGGTGAAAAGCGTCCAGGCGTGATCTTCTTCCACGGCGGCTCGCGCCGCCAGATGCTGCTCAACTGGCACTACATGTATTACTACCGGAACTCCTACGCGATGAATCAGTGGCTCGCCAGCCAGGGCTACATCGTGCTGTCGGTGAACTATCGGAGCGGCATTGGCTACGGCCTGGAATTCCGCGAGGCGCTCAACTACGGCGCGTCGGGCGGCGCGGAGTTCAACGACGTGATGGGCGCCGGCCTTTACATGAAGGGCCGGGCCGATGTCGATCCAGCGCGCATTGGGTTGTGGGGCGGTTCCTACGGCGGCTATCTGACCGCAATGGGCCTGTCGCGCGCGTCGGATCTGTTCGCGGCAGGCGTGGACTTCCACGGCGTGCACGACTGGAACCAGGGCATCAGGACCTTCATTCCGGAATACAACGTGCTCGAGGATCCCGACTTCTCGCGGCGCGCCTTCGCCAGCTCACCCATGGCCAGCGTCGACACGTGGAAGTCGCCGGTGCTGTTGATCCATGGAGACGACGACCGCAACGTGTCGTTCATCGAGTCGATCAACCTGATCACCGCGCTGAGAAAGCGCAACGTCGAAGTCGAGCAGCTGGTGTTCCCCGACGAGGTGCACGACTTCCTCCGTCACCAGAACTGGGTGCGAGGCTTCAAGGCGACCGCCGACTTCTTCAACCGCCGATTGAAGAACAAGCCGGCCGCAGACACGCAGCGGCGCTGAGATCCTATCCACAGATTGCACAGATTACGCAGATGCGCGAGCGTCGGCGCGCTGCAGTTCGGTATCTGCGTGAATCTGTGTTTAATCTGTGGATCCCTACGGCAGCGCACGCGCTGCTTCGTTACCGCCCAGAATCAGCCGCAGTCGCTCGGCGGTCGCATTCGCCACGCGCTCGAGTTGCGATTTCGGGATTTCGATCGGGGCGTAGATTACGACGAGCAGCTCGGTAGTGGCCGGCGTCACCATCGTGCGGGCGGAGTCGGAGGTCGGGTTGCCGAACGGTCCCGCATCGTCAGCCACCGTGATCCGGCCGCCGACGTTCACATCATCCTTGCGGATGCCGGCGTACTTCTCCCCTTCGGCGCCAAGCCGCATCTTCACGCCGCCGGAGATTTTCGACGAATCGTAGAGGCCGTACGGCAGCTGGAATTCGAGCGAGCACCAGTTGACGATGTCGACGGCGGAGTTGATGCGCGGAATGGTGTCGCCCTTGCGCACGCGACGCAGCAGCGCTTCATTCGACGGGCGCGTCTTGGTCGGATCGATGCCGACCTTCTTGTACATCGTGCGCACCGCGGCGGACTCCGCGGGCGGAGAGATTCGCACTTTCGCTTCCGCCTCCGCCAGCAGCGGATCGAGCCGATGCTCGTGCGTCACGACCGTCGCGCCGGCCCACCAGATGACGGCTGGACGAACGATCGACGCGAGCTCGGGTGAGAGCGAGAACTGCGCGCTCACTTCGCAAAGCGCTTGAAGAAACTGTCGCCGTTCCACTGCGGCCGGGTCGGCCGGCTGGCGACTTCGGCGACGACCGCGAGGTAGACCTTGCCGAAATCCTCGGCCGCCTTGCGATCGACCGGCTGGTTCAAGTCGTCGCTCGGCGCGTGATAGCGCTCGGTGCGCCACCGCCGCACGATCTGGTGCTCGGGCGAATCCTTCGTGAATCCGACCTTCAGCGACAACGCCGGCACGCCGGTCTTGATGAAGCTGTATTGATCGCTGCGCACGAACGCATTGCGCTCCGGCTCCGGGTCCGACAGCACTTCGATCGCCAGCGGCCGCGCGACCTTCTTCAAATCATTGGCGAGATCGGACTCTTCGAGGCCCTGCACGACGACGCTCTTGAGCGGAAACAGCGGCAGGAACATGTCGGTGTTGAGGTTCGCGACGATCCTGCCGCCGGACCTCGGCATGCGATTCGCGAAGTACCGCGAGCCGAGCAATCCTTTCTCTTCGGCGGTTACCGCGGCAAACACCACGCTGCGCTTGTAGCCGCCCGCCGCCGCGGCCGCCGCCGCGGTCTCGAGCAGCGTCGCGATGCCGGACGCGTTGTCCATCGCGCCGTTGTAAATCGTGTCGCCGTTGATCGGCTCGCCGACGCCGACGTGATCGAGGTGCGCCGAGATCGCGACGTATTCATTCTTCAGCACCGGATCGGTGCCCGGCAGGATGCCGATCACGTTGTCCGACTCGAGCGTGTTCGCATTGACCGCGACCTTGATTCGCGCGCTCGCCGGCAGCGGAAACCGCGGCAGCACCTTGCCGTCGTTGGATAACGCCAGGATCTCCTTGAAGGTGTGCCCCGAACCGGTGAAGAGCTTCTCGGCGCGGTCGGCGTTGAAGGTGATCGCGACCTGCTGCCCGAGCGTTTCGTCGAGCGCCGGATCGGCGATCGCCAGCGACGGCATGAACCGCGACAGTTTCGAACGATCCCATGGGATGTCCTGGCCCTTCGGGTTCTGGATCGAGATGGTGCCGAGCGCGCCGGTCTTCCGCAAATACTCCCAGCGCGTGTTCTGGTAGTGCGCGAGCAGCGGCCCGGGAATGCCGGACGGCGCGCCGGTCAGCAGCACCACGATCTTGCCGTTCAGATCGAGCCCGGCGAGATCATCGTGCTTCGATTCCGGCACCTGAAGGCCGTAACCGGCGAACACCAATGGCGCTTCAACCGCCGCCGCCGGCTCGATGCGCATCGAGAACGTGGCCTCGTCGCCGAGCACGACCGGCTCGGCCCGCCCATCGCGCACCAGCGCGAAACTCGAACGCGGTTCGTCAATCCGCCGGCTGCGGAACGGCACGGGCTGGAAATATCCGTTGCTGCCGCCCGGCTGCAGGCCGGCGCGCTTGAAATGATCGGCAACATACTCGGCCGCCTTGCGATGCTCGGGGCTGCCGGTGTCGCGGCCCTTCATCGCATCGTTGGCGAGGAATGTGACGTGCGACCACCACCGCTCGCCCGGCTGCTGGCCCGAAGCCGCGGCCGAGGCGATCAACACGAAGACGACAAGCGCGCGGCGAAATCTCATCGGGCAACTCCGGCTGGCAGTTTACCGCGTACGTCGCGGCGCGGTTATTCCATGCGCAGCGCGACCACCGGGTCGATTCTCGTTGCGCGGCGCGCCGGCAGGAACGACGCGAATTCCGCGACCAGCAGCAGGATGACGGACACCGCGATGTAGATCACCGGGTCGGCGGGGTCGACCTCGAACAACACCTGCTGCATCAACCGCGACACGGCGAAGGCGCCGGCAATGCCGATGCCCACGCCAACCAGCGTCAGCTTTCTGCTGTGGCCCAGCACCATGCGCATCACGCCGCCCGGCGTGGCGCCAAGCGCCATGCGGATGCCGATTTCGCTCGTGCGGAAGGCGACCAGGTGCGCCATGACGCTGTAAACACCGAGGCTCGCCAGCAGCAGCGCCAGCGCCGCAAAGCTCGCCAGCAGAATCAGCGCGAGCCTGCGATCGGCGATCGTTTGCGCGATGCGCGCGGTCAGCGCCTCCGGCTGCAGCAACGGCAGATCCGGATCGACCGAGCGCAGCGCCTCACGCACGGTCGCCGCCATGCCGGCGGGATTGCCGTTGGTCCGCACCAGGATGTTGGTGAACGCTTCAGGGCGCTGCAACGCCGGCAGGAAGTAGTCGGCGTCCGGCGGCGTGTTGAGATTCAGCGAGCGCACGTCGGCGACCACGCCGACGATCTGCGACGGCAGCTGGGCCATCCCGGTGATCAGCGTGCGGCCGATCGGATCCTCGCCCGGGAAATGCTGGCGCGCGAACGTTTCGTTGACGATCGCCACGTGCGGCACGGTGGAGCTGTCGCGCTCGTCGAAGTCGCGTCCTGCCTTGATCGGAATACCGAGCGTTGAAAAATATTTCGGCGACACGAGGTGGCGATTGGCCTGCGGCCGCTCGCTCATCGGCGGCACCGGCCGCCCCATCACCGCGATCGGCGCCGGTGACGCACCGCCCGTGAGCGGAACGCGATCGCTGAGGGCCGCGGCGGTGGCGCCCGGCAGCGTCGACAGCCGCTGGTAGAGTTGCTCGTAGAACACGATCAACTTTGCCCGGTCGTAGCGTTGCGCCGGCAGCGCCAGCTGCGCGGTGAAAATCCCTTCAGGCTGGAAGCCGGGCTCCACGCGCTGCAGCCGCGCAAAACTGGTGAGCAGCAAACCGGCCGCGATCAGGAGCACGAGCGACAGCGATACTTCCGCGATCAGCAGGCCGCTGCGCAGCCGCTGCCCGCCGCTGGTCGAACCGCGGCTGGCGTCCTTCAGCGTTTCCTGCACGTTGACGCCCGATGCCTGCAGCGCCGGCAGCAAGCCGATGCCGAGGCCGGTCAGCAGCGTGACGAGCAGCGCAAACCCGAGCGCGATCGGATCGACGCCGATCTCGAGCGCGCGCGGAATCAGGTTGTCGGCAAACGCGGCGATGCTGCGCAGCGCCCACATCGCCAGCATCACTCCGAAGACGCCGCCGAGCACCGCGATCAACATGCTCTCCGTCACCAGCTGGCCGACCACGTCGCGGCGGCTGGCGCCGAGCGCGAAGCGCGCCGCGATCTCCTTGCGGCGGCCGGCGAAGCGCGCCAGCAGCAGGTTGGCGATGTTGGCGCACGCGATCAGCAGCACGCACCCAACCGCGCCAAACAACATCAAGTAGCTTTGCCGCTGATCGCCAACGGCATCGTCCAGCAGCGGCACCACCTCGATGCGCGTCGGCGCGTCGACGTTGCGGCTGTGCGACTGGCGATACCCCTGCGTGATCACGTTCATCGCCTCGCGGGCCTGCTCCAGCGGCACGCCGGGCTTGATGCGCGCGTAGACCTGGAAGAAGAAGCCGCCGTTGTCGAGCTGCGAGCGCACCACGTAGGGCACTTCCGCGGGCCGCGGCACCCACAGGTCGACCTGCTGGAACGGGAATGTCGATGCGCTCTCCGGCAGCACGCCGATCACGGTGTACGGCGTCCCGTCGAGCGTGATCGCCTGGCCGACGATCGAGCGCTCGCCGTTGAAGCGCCGCTGCCAGAAGCCATGATTGAGGATGACAACGCGCTCACCACCCGGCCGATCTTCGTCTGCCGCGAAGTTGCGCCCCAGCACCGGCTCGATGCCGATCGTCGGCAACAGGTCGGCCGACGCCATGATGCCGATCACCTGCTCCGGGTCGCCCTTCCCCGTCATCGTGAACGGGTTGAACGCCGACAGCGCGAGGTGACTGAACACGTCCTGCCGCTGCTGCACTTCGAGGAACCGCGGATATGAGAATCCGACGCGGTTGAAGTTCTGCTCTTCGTTCGTGGAGCTCAAGCGGACGAGACGCTCGGGTTCGGGGAACGCGAGCGGCCTCAAGAAGACCGAGTTCACCACGCTGAAGAGCGCAACGTTCGCGCCGATGCCGAGCGCGAGTCCGAGGACCGCGACGAAGGTGAACCCGGGCGACTTGATCAGCTGGCGGATGGAATAGCGCAGATTGTTCACGCGCCTATTCTGACGCATCCGCCGTCGCGCGCGCTTCTTCTTCCACGGCCGGTCGAATCACCTCGCGGATGCGCTCCGCCAGCACGCGCACGGCTGTGACGGACGGCTCCGGATCAGGGACGGTCGGAATCGGATCGTGGACGATCAGCTCCACGCACCCGGGCCGCGTCGTCAGCTCGCCTTTCTTCATCACGTGACGGCTGCCGATGACCGAGATCGGAACCAGCGGCAATCCGGCCTGCATCGCCAGCATGATGCTGCCGCCCTTGAACTTGCCGAGCATCCCGGTGCGGCTGCGCGTGCCTTCGGGAAAAATGATCAGCGAAAGCCCGTTCGAGGTCAGCCGGCTCGCCCAGCCGATGATGCCGGCGCGATCGGGCTTGCGGCGATCGACCAGCATGTGCCCCGTGCGCTTCAGATGCGGACCCAGCATCGGAAAGCTGCCAAGAGATTCCTTGGCGATGATTCGCAGTTGGTACGGGATCGACCAGAACAGGCACGGAATGTCGTAGATGCTCTGATGGTTGGCGACGAACACGTAGGTCTTGCCGGGCTCGAGGCGCTCGAGTCCCTTCACCGATACTTCGACACCGGTCGTCGCCAGGATCAGCCATGACCACGCGCGCGCGCAGCCGTGCGCGAAGTGGCCGCGCCGATCGAAGAAGCTCGACGTGATCGAGGCAATGCCGAGGACGATCGTGTAAACGGCGATCGTCGGAATTAGAAAGAAGACCGTGCGGAACCAGTGGAAGGACAAAGAGGGCTTAGGGGCTTAGGGGCTTAGGGGCTTAATTTACTGGTTCTTCGCGACGATCGGCGACGGTGGCGTCACCGGCTGACTGGTGCCGGTTGACTGCTGGCGCGCCGGCGCCGGCGCTTGCGCCCCGCCGGGCTCGAGGTACCGACCGAAAATCATCTTGCCGGCCGTCGTCTGCAGCACGCTGGTGACGACGAGGTCGATCGTCTTGCTGATCATCTTGCGCGCGTTGTCGACCACCACCATCGTGCCGTCGTCGAGATACGCCAC